>URYG01000001.1 GCA_900551985.1 uncultured Prevotella sp.
TTTCCCGGGCTACTTCCTCATCGTGTCCGACTTCATCAAGGCGGCACGCGAAGAGCTGGGCGTAATGGTGGGACCGGGTCGTGGATCTGCGGCAGGTTCCGTAGTGGCATACTGTCTGGGAATCACCAAGATAGACCCTCTGAAGTACGACCTGCTGTTTGAGCGTTTCCTGAACCCAGACCGTGTGAACCTGCCTGATATCGATACCGACTTCGATGACGACGGTCGAGGCAAGGTGCTGCGCTGGGTAATGGATAAGTACGGCCACGAGAACTGTGCCCACATTATTACATACGGTTCGATGGCCACCAAGAACTCCATCAAGGATGTGGCGCGCGTAGAGAAGCTGCCTTTGGATAAGGCGAACGCCCTCTGCAAGGCGATTCCCGACCGTCTGCCCGACGGAGCGAAGATGAACCTTGCCAACGCCATCAAATATACCCCGGAGCTGAAGGAGGCAGAATTCTCCAGCGACCCCCGTGAGAGCAATACCATCAAGTATGCCCGCATGCTCGAGGGAACCATCCGTGGCACGGGTATCCATGCCTGCGGATTCATCATCTGCCGAGACCCTATCAGCAACTGGGTGCCAGTATCTACCGCCGATGACCCTGATTTCCCGGGTCTGAAGACGGCTGTTACCCAGTACGACGGTCACGTGATCGAGACCACCGGACTCATCAAGATGGACTTCCTGGGTCTGAAGACCCTCTCCGAGATGAAGGAGGCGTGCAAGGTAATCAAGCAGACCACGGGCGATATCGTAGATCTCGATACTATCCCTATCGACGATGAGCTAACCTATCAGCTCTACCAGCGCGGCCAGACCATCGGAACCTTCCAGTTTGAGTCGCCGGGCATGCAGAAGTATCTCCGTGAGCTGAAGCCAACGGTTTTCGAGGACCTTATCGCCATGAACGCCCTCTACCGTCCGGGACCTATGGATTACATCCCCGACTTCATCGCCCGCAAGAACGGCCAGCAGGCTATCACCTACGATATCCCATGTATGGAGAAATACCTCAAGGATACCTACGGCATCACGGTATATCAGGAGCAGGTGATGCTCCTTTCCCGTCAGCTGGCTAGCTTCACCCGAGGCGAGTCTGATGCCCTCCGTAAGGCGATGGGTAAGAAGAAGAAGGCAATCGTAGATGCGATGAAGCCGAAGTTCATCAAGCAGGGACAGGAGAACGGTCACGATCCGGCTGTGCTCGAGAAGATCTGGGGCGACTGGGAGAAGTTTGCATCCTACGCCTTCAACAAGTCGCACGCCACCTGCTATTCCTGGGTAGCCTATCAGACTGCCTATCTCAAGGCGCACTATCCAGCCGAATACATGGCAGCGCTGATGACCCGCCGCTTTGCGCAGATCACCGAGATTACCAAGCTGATGGAGGAGTGCCAGTCGATGGACATCAAGACCCTGGGACCGGATGTAAACGAGAGCTACCGTGCCTTCGGTGTGAACGAGCATGGCGAGATACGCTTCGGACTCTCCGCCATCAAGGGAATGGGAACTCCGGCAGCCGATGCCATCGTGGCAGAGCGCCTGAAGAATGGCCCTTACAAAAACATCTTCGATTTTGCCGAGCGTGTGGATTTCTCCAATGTCAACCGCAAGGCATTCGAAAGTCTGGCTCTGAGTGGCGGTTTCGACAGCTTCGGCATCCGCCGCGAGCAGTACTTCGGCAAGAACAGCAAGGGCGATACCTTCCTGGATACGCTCGTAAGATACGGTCAGCTCTACCAGCAGGAGCAGCGCGAGGCAGCCACCTCGCTCTTCGGAGGCGTAGAGGCGGTGGAGATAGCCACTCCTCCTATTCCGGAAGCTGAATCCTGGAGCACCATCGAGAGACTCAACAGGGAGCGCGAGCTCGTGGGCATCTATCTCTCGGCTCATCCGCTCGACGATTACGAAATCATCCTCCGCAACCTCTGCAATACCCATTGCTCTGAACTGGGCGACAAGGTGGAGCTTGCCAAGAAGGAGGATGTGGTATTCGGCGGCATCATCACCGGGGTGAAATCCAAGTTCACCAAGACCGGCAAACCGTGCGGCTTCGTCACCATCGAGGATTTCGAAGGCTCGGGCGAGCTGGCGCTCTTCGGTGAGGACTGGGGCAACTGGCGCGGCATCATGGTAGAGGGCAGCACCATCTTCGTTACGGCGAAGTGTGTATCCCGTTACGGCAACAGCAACTATCTCGACTTCAAGATCAGCACCGTGGAGTATCTCCAGACCGTGAAGGAGAACCGCCTGGAGAAGTTTACCATCATCGTGGACAGTACGGTGATAGATGAAACGCTGGTGAATGATATCAAGACGCTGGTGGAGAATGATGAGGGCAAGGCTCAGCTCTTCCTTCAGATTCACGATGCCGAGACCAAGACCAATGTGCTGCTGCGTGCGCAGGACCGCACGGTGGGAGTGAGCAGGGAGCTGATACAGTTTGTCAACGACCATCCGAAGATGTCGTATCAGATCAATTAAAAATGATTCATGAGAATATTATTAACTATATAAAAAGGTAGAAAAAATGGAAGTAACAATTACAACCGAGAATTTCGAGAGTTACAAGAATGGCGAGTTGCCATTGGTAGTAGATTTGTGGGCTACATGGTGTGGTCCTTGCCGCCAGATTGCTCCTATCGTGTCAGAATTGGCAGAGGAGTTTGACGGTAAGTTGGTAGTTGGTAAGTGTGATGTAGAGGAGAACGACGACATCGCAATGGAGTTTGGCGTTCGCAACATCCCTACCATCCTTTTCTTCAAGGGTGGCCAGCTGGTTGACAAGTTTGTTGGTGCAGCCAACAAGTCAACTCTCAAGGAGAAGTTTGAGTCTCTGCTGTAAAATAGGGCAGAAGCTAATAAGAAAGGGAGTGTGTCATTAGTTCATGACACACCCTCTTTTTCGTTTCTTCATCGGATATTTTTCATCGGATGGTTTTCTTCATCGGATGAATACCCCCGAACCTAGAATTCTACGCTTCTGCTACCATCTTCCTCCACGGTGATGGTCACCTTGGTGCAATCCTCCGGCAGCAGGTCCTCGATGAGTTCCGGCCACTCCAGGAAGCAGAGGTTTCCGCCGTAGAAGTAATCCTCGTATCCCATATCATATACCTCATCAATCTTCTTGATGCGGTAGAAATCGAAATGGTAGATAGGATCGCCGTTTCCGGCAGTGTATTCGTTGACGAGAGCGAAGGTAGGCGAGGTGATTACATCCTCTACGCCCAGTTCCTCGCAGATAGCTTTTACGAAAGTTGTCTTTCCGGCACCCATCTTGCCATAGAAGGCAAAGACCTTACCGTCGCCCATGTTCTGCAGGAATTCCTTGGCTGCAGCATGGATGTTGTCTAATGAATCAATCTTAATCTTCATATATTTAACTTTGAACTTTGAATTTTGAACTTTATGATTAGCAAACTGGTTGCTGTTTTTTCTTTAACTCCTCTTTCTCGGTGTCAGGGTGATGAGCGGAATGAGCATTTCCTCCATCGAGATGCCACCGTGCTGGAAGGTATCCTTGTAGTACGAAACGTAGTAATTGTAGTTGTTCGGATAGGCGAAGAAGGCGTCTCCGTAGGCAAAGACATACGATGTACTCAGGTTGGGAGCAGGCAACTGTGCCCTTTTCGGGTTCCTGATGGTGAAAACCTCCTTGGCATTGCAGGCAAGGTTCTTGCCCAGCTTGTAGCGCAGGTTGGTATTCGTGTTGCGGTCGCCGATAATCTTGATGGGCTTCGAGGCACGGATGCTTCCGTGGTCGGTGGTGATCACCACCTTGCAGTCTTCCTGCGATAGCCTCCTGAAGAGTTCCGAGAGCACCGAGTGGCGCAGCCAACTCTGCGTGATGCTGCGGTAGGCACTCTCCGTATTGGCGAGTTCTCGTACCATCTTCGATTCCGTTCGGGCATGCGAGAGCATATCGATGAAGTTGATCACCAGCACGTTCAGGTCCTTCTCCCTGCATTCGTTGTAGTGCTCCATAAAGCGGTCGGCGCCCAGCGAATCGTTCACCTTGTGATAGCTGAAGCTGTATCGCTTGCGGTATCTGTCGAGCATCGTCTGTATCAGCGGCTCCTCGTTCAGGTTCTTGCCCTCCTCCTCGTCTTCATCCACCCAGAGCTCCGGAAACATCTCGGCAATCCGGTTGGGCATCAGACCGCTGAAGATGGCGTTCCGGGCGTATTGCGTGGCGGTAGGCAGGATGCTCATATACATATCTTCATCTATGTCGAACAGCTCGGCGATGTCAGCCGCCAGCATCTTCCACTGGTCGTATCTGAAGTTGTCTATCACGATGAGAAACACCTTCTCGCCCTTGTCCAGAATCGGGAAGATTCTGTTCTTGAAGACATCCGGGCTCATCATCGGGCGGTTGTCGGAAGAAGATGCATCGGCAGCCTTTCCGGCATTCCCGCTCATTCCGAACCTTCCATCCTTTCCGGCATTCTCATTCCTCTTTGGATCAACCCATTCCAGATAGTTCTTGGCGATGAACTTGGCGAATCCGATGTTTGCCTCCTCCTTCTGCATGGCGAGCATTTCGGTCATCTGGCTGTCGGTATCGCTCAGTTCCAGTTCCCATTTCACGAGTCTTCTGTATATCTCCATCCAGTCTTGGCAGGTACGGCAGTCCATCATCTTCAGGGCAATCTGCTGGTAGTCCTGCTGGTATCCGCTCTGCGTCACCTCGGTCACGATATCCTTTCGGTGGATGTTCTTTTTCAGCGAGAGCAGGATTTGGCTCGGGTTGACGGGCTTGATGAGATAGTCAGCGATTTTCGACCCGATAGCCTGGTCCATGATGTTCTCCTCTTCGCTCTTAGTACACATCACAACGGGAGTTGCGGGCTGGATGTCCTTGATTTGCTGCAGGGTCTCCAGTCCGCTCAGTCCAGGCATCATTTCATCGAGGAGGATGAGGTCGAAGGTTTGCTGCCGGCACAGTTCGATGGCATCCGAGCCATTGCTCACCGTAGCAACCTCGTAACCCTTCTTTTCCAGGAAGATGATATGCGCCTTGAGGAGCTCAATCTCATCATCGATCCATAGTAATAATCCGTTGCTCATATTGCAGTATCCTTTTAGAGTATCTTTTTTGCTGTATCCTTTTAGGATATCTTTTTTTTCGAGGTGCTAAAGTACAAAGAATAATTGAATGACGGAAGAGAGTTGTGGTTAAAGAAACTTAATTGAAAAAAAAAGTGCCGATAAGCTTTACTTACCGGCACTTCTTGTTAGTGTTTGTAATGTTCTACGACATGCAGCTCGTCACGCCCAGTGAGGCGGCGATGGAGTTTACTTACAAATTAGTGAGGCATCCTGTTTTACGGATTACTTACAAGGATTCTTGGTCTTTTTTATAATATTAAGGCCGGGAATCCGTTATTATTATCGAAAGCAAAAGTAAATAATCAATAATAATAGAAAAGAAAGAAAAGAAGAAACAATGCTCAAGATTGTAATGATCATGCTGTGCGGAATAGGTACGGGGTACCTGCTCCGCAACAAGAAAATGAGTTTTATCGGCCGTATCATTACGGCGCTTATCTGGGTGCTCCTCTTCCTGCTCGGCATCGAGGTGGGATCGAACCCCCGTATTGTCAATGGTCTTCAGACCCTGGGACTCGAAGCCATCGTGCTCACGATAGCCGGAAGTCTGGGTAGTGCAATCTTTGCGTGGGCATTGTGGAGATATGTCTGCAGAAAGGAGGCTGGGAAATGAAAGGCAGTCTGATTATCGTAGGCTTCTTCGTGCTGGGCATCATCGTGGGTGTGTGGGATGTGATTCCTGCCAGTTTTATGGCGAGCGACGTGAGCTATTATGCTCTCTGCTGCCTGATGTTCTGCGTGGGTATCAGCATCGGTTGCGATACCTCTATCCTGAAGAGTTTCAGAAAGGTGAATCCCCGACTGATGATGCTGCCGGTGATGACCATTCTGGGAACCCTTGCCGGATGCGCGGCTGCCTCCCTGATACTGGGACACCGTCAGCTCTCCGACTGTCTCGCCATCGGTTCGGGCTTCGGATACTACTCGCTGTCGAGCATCTTCATCACGCAGTACCGGGGTGCCGAGCTGGGTACCATCGCCCTGCTTGCCAACATCTGCCGTGAGATTCTCACCCTGCTTGGTGCGCCTCTGCTGGCGAAGTATTTCGGCAAGCTGGCGCCTATCAGCGTAGGTGGAGCCACCACGATGGATACCACGTTGCCTATCATCACCCGCTATTCGGGCGAGAGCTTCATCATCGTTTCCATCTTCCACGGCTTCTGCGTAGATTTCTCCGTACCGTTCCTGGTTACCTTCTTCTGTTCGCTCGAATAAAGGGAAGTTAAGAGAAGTTAGAGGGAAGTTAAGAGAAGTTAGAGGGACAAATGTCCTGCGTTTTACGACTGAGAAGCCTCCCTGCTTTTTAGAATCCATCCAGCTCGATGTATTCATCATCGGCTTCTGAATCAGGGGCATTCGAGTCGTCGAAGTAGATGCCGGTATCGGTATCTTCTGCTGGCTGGGGCTCGAAATCGATTCCATTGTCTTCAGGATCCTTCTTCTGAGAATCATTTCCATTCTTCAGAGAATCTTCTTCCTTCAGAGATTCTTCTTCCTTCAGAGATTCTTCTTCCTTCTGGGAATCCTTATCCACTACGATTTCCGCTGGCTCCATCAGCAGGCGCATCTTGCTGATTTTCAGCGGTGCGAAGTGGCGGGTATAGAACTTGTCGTAATCATCATACGAGAGATTTCTGCCCAGAAGCTCGAGGTTCGGCTCGCTGATGACGTAGCTTCTCGCCTGCGAAATGAGGCGGAGGATGCTGGTCTGCTGATGCAGTTCGTTGGCATACTGGCGAGCCTCGTCGTAGTTCTGAAAACCGCTTACCTGCAGGCGATGCAACCCCTGGAGGGCTTCGATGCTGATGTCGAAATTGCGTGCCATATAGGTGGTGAAGTTATACTTGGCTACCTCGAAGAGCAGCTGGTTCTCGTTGACGGAATCAGGACTGTAGGCGAGCAGGAAGACAAACCGGTCGTTGCGGTCGGCTGAGAATCCTTTCTGCCGGGTGGAGTCCTGGGAGCTGAGCACATCGCTGCGCTTCGCCCAGACATTGCTCAGGTCGAACTTTCCGCCGTAGAGTCGTCTTCCGGCATTCACGCCGTTTACGATCATTCCCGCCATCTCGCTCAAACGGCTGTTGGGATATTGCGCTATCACCTGGTTCATCTTTTCCAGACATTCGGAAACCTTGCCCTCGTTGAGCTGAGTCATACCGCTGATGAAGAGGAACTTGTCGCGGTTCGCGCCCGATGGGAACCGCTTGTCTGATATTTCCGAGTTGTGCATCACCACCTCGTACTTGCCCTCTTTGAAGGCTTGGTAGGTGAGGGTGTAGATGGAATCTTCGATGTGTGCACCCATCCTCGCATTCTCCAGATAGTAAGGGTCGGAGAGGAGGGCGGTGAACTGGCTTTCGGGATAATCCTTCTTCAGTTTTTCGACATAGCTATCTGCCTTCTGCGTCTGCTTCTTTCGGGAATAAAGCAGATACAGATGGTAATAGGCATCGTCGAGATGTGCGAAATCTGGAAAGTTATCCACCAGTCGGAGCAGCATCTTCTCGCTCAGCGCCAGGTTGTCGAGCCGGTCTTTGAAGATGATTCCGGCGTGGTATAGGCCATCCGCCAGGAGCTGGTTGCTCGCTGCTTTCTGTTCTGGGGTGAACGGAATCTGAGCCAGATAATAAGCCCGCTGATGAGGGTCGAGGCTGGTGCTGTCAGCTGATGCTTTGCCGGATTCTTTCTGGGATAAAGAATGGGATTGAGAATCTCGTGATGCATCATTTAATGCATCATTCTGAAGCTTGGAATCTTGTGCGGAAGTTATTTCTTGCTTAGTATCTGTTTCTTGAGCAGAAATTGTTCCTTGAACCGAAATTGTTCTTTGCTCGGAATCTGTTCTTTGAGCGATATCCGTTTCCTGTGCCGAAGCCACAACGGTTTTGTTGATTCGCTGCCAGTTGTCGAGGTTCTTTCGCTTGCCCCAGAGCTTCTCGAAGAGAGCTTTACCCTGGCTCACGGCAGCAGGGGAATAGAAATACCAGGTATTGGTATTGCCGAATCCGTTTCCAGATGCATTTCCGAATCCGTTTCCAGATGTGTTCCCGGAACCATTTCCGGATCCATTTTCGAATCTATTCCCGGAACCGTTCCCATCAACTCCTCCTTCATATTCCGAATTTATCTCTGCTCCTTCGTCCCATCTCCTTCTTTCTTCCTCTTTCTCCTTTCTTTTCAGGGCAGCTATCACCCGGTCGATGGCAGCATTCCTCTCTCTCTCGTCCATTTTGGCAAGAGACTGCAGGGAGTCCTGGAGGGCGATGGCATCGGTATAAGGCACCAGTTCGTCCAGCACCTTGGAGCGATGAGCCAGCTGCGGATAATCCTTTCTGTCCTGATCGAGCAAGCCGATTGCTTCGCCATAGCAGCGCTTGGCATCGGCATATCGTCCGGTTTCCCAATACAGATTGCCCAGACGCAGCAGGAGCACACCCTTCTCTATACCGTTTCGGGTAGCCTTCCGGTTGCCTTTTTCGTAGGCATAGATGGCACGCAGAGTATCTTTCTGGGCTAGGTGGATGTTGCCGATGGCATAATATACCTGGTCCTGATACTCCCTGTTCTTATCCGATGCCGCCATGCGCTTGAGTCGGCTGATCATCTTCCTGCTGTTGCCAGAAGCCAAGACCTCGGTGATGGAGATGCGGGCATTAAACTCCAGTTCGTAGGGCGGATTGAGCCGGATAACGTGGCGGAAAGCCTGATAAGCCTCCTTCCGGTTGTCGATGGAAGCCTGCAACTGTCCCATCAGAAACCACTGGCGGGCTTTCTGCTTGTGTCGCATCTCATGGCTTATCACTTTTCTGAGATAGGGAATCGCCTTCCGGGCATCCCCCGTGTGGATATAGTAATCGGCGAAGGCATAATCCCATTCCTTCTGTGCACGCCAGTGGATGGAATCGCGCTGGATGTTGCGGATTACATCTTCTGCATCGTAGGTCCAGCCCTGTTCGATATAGCATTTGGCAAGCCAGGCGCGCGCCTTGCCGTAGATGGCTGGCTGGGTGGAGTAAAGGCGGCTCATATAGGCGAAGGTGGCAGCAGCCCCCTCGAAATCTCCCTTCTGGAATTGCGAGCGGCCCATCAGCATCCATGCTTTCCATAAAAACGGATTGTATTCCCTGCGGCTGAGCCATTCGATATCTTTCGCTGTCTTTCTCTTGCCGGGCTGCCATTCGGGGCGACGCTTGATGCTGTGCTGGTGGATGGCTTTCTCGCATTTCTCGATGGCACGGTCGAAGTTGGCTTTGCCCAGATCGCGGCTGTTCTTGTTGCCTACGGTATAGAGCGGAATCTGCTCCGTAAAGTTGTCCCGGTTGCCTTCTTCCTTCTCCAGCGCTCCATCGATATAAGCCACGGTGCCGTTATAATAGGTATTGTATCGTGCATTAAAGGCATGCCACCACCTGCTCTGCGCCGTATTCTTCTGCGTAGAGCATCCTGTAAGGCTCGCTGCAATCACAGCGAGTGCTATCAGAAAAAGGAGCTGGATGGGGCTTTTGCCTTTCATGTTTGTTTTCTATTTTTTCAGAAAATATCTATAGGTATCAGAATTCATCTATTGATATCAGGAATGCTCTCTCTCCATCTTTCTCCTGATGCCCAGGACGATTTTGGCGAGTGCGAATACCACGATGCTGATGAAGATGATGGTGGCACCCGATGGCACGTTGAGCAGATAACTGATGTAGAGACCGGCGATGCAGTCTATCCATCCCAGGATGATGCTTGCCCATATCATCTGCTTGTAGTTGTAGGTGAAGAGGTTGGCGGTCATCTGCGGGATGGTGAGCAGACTGATGGCGAGCACGATGCCCACCATCTTCAGTGTAGCCACGATGGTCATGGCGATGAGCGTCATCATCAGGTATTCGATGGCGGTAACCGGCAGATGCTGCGAACGGGCGAAGGTGCTGTCGAATGCGATGTTCTGGATAGGGCGCAGGAGGAAAGTGAAGAGGAGGGCTACGATGAGGGCGAGTCCGCCCAGCAACCACAGGTCTGCGCTGTCGATGGCAAGGATGCTTCCGAAGAGGAAGGAGGGCAGGTCGGGCATGAATCCTGGAGTCAGGAAACAGCAGATGATGCCCACGCTCATTCCCAGGGTCCAGAACATGGCGATGGCGGAATCCTTGCGCACGTCTTTCTTGCGTGATATCCATTGCACTCCGAAGGCGCTGAGTATGGCGAAAACCATGGCGGAGAGTATCGGATTGATTCCTGTAAACACACCGATGCCGATGCCTCCGAAAGAGGCATGGGTGATGCCGCCGCTGATGAATACCAATCGGCGGGTAACGATGTAGGTTCCGATAAAGCC
Source organism: uncultured Prevotella sp. (assembly GCA_900551985.1). GTDB lineage: Bacteria > Bacteroidota > Bacteroidia > Bacteroidales > Bacteroidaceae > Prevotella. Next base: position 10,449 of record URYG01000001.1, read on the forward strand.
GCATAGGATGCTTGCCAGAAAGGCGCCTATCAGTGCGTTTTGGAAAAATGTATATTGTAGTATATCCATCTTTTTACTTTGAACTTGGAACTTTGAACTTTATGATTAGCAAAGCTGCAGAACTTTGAAACTGCAATTTTCTAGCTTAAAAAGCCGATGACTTCATCCTTCAGCTGGTTGGGCAGGTTGATGCCTCTCAGAATCAGGCTTCTGTTCCATCCTGCCACTTCTTCCGGCTGCATGGTATAGAGCACTTCCGAGAATTCCTCAACCTCCTCATCGGTATAGGCGTCGGCATCCCGACCGGCAAAGCGGTCGAGATCCTCATCATCGTAATATTCTATTTCTTTGGTGGCGGCTTCCATCATGCACTCCTGCTCGCACTTCGAGTTCTCACCGTTACAGGTGTTGCACGATACGCCTTCCTGCAAAGGCTCCTCGTCCTCTCCCCTGCGGTGAGATACGATTCCGAATATGGCGCTTATCAAGCCTAATGCCACCAGGGCTAAAATCAAGTATAGCATTTACTTAAAACTTTGAACTTTGAACTTTGAACTTTGAGCTTTGAACTTTATGATTAGCAAAGGCTGTTGAATTCTTCACTCTTCATTCTTCACTCTTCATTCTTCACTCTCAATAATTTCAAACCCTACTTTCTTCAGGTCTTCCCAATAATGCGGATAGGATTTGCTCACTACCTCCGGATTATTGATCTCGATCTGAGGGAACTTGAAGGCGAGAGGAGCGAATGCCATTGCCATACGATGATCCTCGTAGGTATCGATTGGTGCAAATGAAGGCTCGCAGGTTTCGCCATCCCAATACAGCGTGTTGTCGTTCTCATCGTGGATGACATAGCCCACCTTCTTCAACTCTATCTTCAGTGCTTCAATGCGGTCGGTCTCCTTGATTTTCAAGCTGGCAAGACCGGTGAACTTGAACTTCACTCCCAAGGCACAGCAGGCTACAACGATGGTTTGAGCCAGATCTGGAGAACCGGAGAAGTCATAATCGAATTTCGGCAGCAGACAGCGGTTCGCCTTCAGCATGACATTCGAAAGATGATCGTGGTTCTCGAATTCGCTCTTCACACCCAGCAGACTGAAGATATATTTCACTACGGAATCTCCCTGCTTCGAGCAGTCCATCAAGCCTTCGAGCTGGATGCTGGAGTCGATGTTGCCATTCAGAGCCATCATCTCATACCAGTAGGAAGAAGCGCTCCAGTCGTTCTCTATCATATAAGATGTCTCCTTGTAAGGCTGTGGCTTCACGGTGATGGTGTCCATATCCGTCCAGTCGGCATCGGCACCATATTCCTTCATCGTCCAGAGCGTAAGGTCGATGTAAGGGCGGGATGCAATCTCTCCTGTCAGCTTCAGCTCCAGTCCGTTCTTCAGAATCGGACCGATCATCAGGAGCGCCGAGATATATTGCGAACTGATATTGCCCACTACCTCCAGGTGGCCGCCTTCCAGCGCCTTGCCTCGGATGTGGAGTGGGGGATAACCTTCCTTCTTCTCGTAGGTGATGTCGGCACCTAGATAGCGCAGGGCATCTACGAGAATGCCGATAGGACGGTTCTGCATGCGCTCGGTGCCGGTGATGGTATGTTCGCCGGGGGTGGCAGAGAGATAGGCGGTCATGAAACGCATGGCTGTGCCTGCGGCCTTGATGTTGATGACCTCTGGCATATTCTGAAGGGCTGCAACGATTACTTCCGTATCATCGCAGTCGCTCAGGTTGTCGGGTTGGATATGGCTTCCAGCCATCGCACTGATTACGAGGGCGCGGTTGCTGATACTCTTAGATGCTGGCAAGTTGATACTTGCGTTCAGTTGGCTTGGTGCCTTGATGGTATATTTTATCATACGCGTACCTTATATTATATATATTTTAGTGCAAAAGTACAAAATAAAAAGTACATACGCTAGTTTTCGGGCGAAAAGTTTTCGAAATATCTCAAAAAACAGCACAGACAGCCGTGCGCAGTTCTTATCGTTTGCTAACAATATGTAAACGAGATAGGGGTATTATGGGGGTATATGGAGATATGCCTATTTCAAAGTGTAAAAAACGACCCCCTAAAATGTCAAATTGTAATTTTGTGTGCGTTTTCTTTCAAAAAGTAAAACTGACCCCAAAAATAAGATAAAATAGCGTTAAGGAATGATACAACTTACCGGAATTTGTATTACCTTTGCATCAGAAAAAAGAAACAACAAACAATAAGTAACAATCTAAAAATTAAAGAATATGAAACGAATTATATTATTCTCATTGATGGCTCTCATGACCGTAGCTACTTTCGGTCGCAAGCGCGTAGAGAATGCAACAGTAGTAGCAGACACTATTTTCTATGCAGAAAATATGAAAAATGTAGCTAGTGCAGATCAGGCTAGTTATTACAGATTGCTGATGACTACCGGCGCTGGCATCAATAAGAAGGATGTGTTCCAGGACTTCTATATGAACGGTAATCTTCGTGCCGAGGGTGGCTACAGCTTCATCGATCTCGGTAACGACCGCAATACGATCTTCAATGGTGAGGTTACTACTTACTACAAGAATGGTAAGGAGAAGTGGCACGGAAAGTATGTGAACGGCAAGCGTGAGGGATACTTCACTCTCCAGCTCCGTGAAGGTGGCGTGGCTGTTGTTCAGTTCAAGAACGGCAAGTCTGTTCACAATTACTTCATGGTAACATACAAGGATGGTACCACAGAGAAGAAGAACCTCTCTGAGATTCAGGCATTATTGTAGGAAATCTCTCTGAAATAGAAGATCTCTAAAATAGAAAATCTCTCTCTTAAATTAAATAGAAAAATCTCTCTTATATAAATTAAAATTTTATGTTGATATGACCAATATGGGGATGGCTTCCGGGAGGAAGGTACATCCCCTTTATTTTTCTGATATATGTGTAACTGAAAAAAGGTCTGGCGATGAAATTCGCCAGACCTTTTTACAATATTTAGAGTGCCAGGTCAACCTCTACCGGGCAGTGGTCGCTGCCCATGATGTCGGTATGGATCTTGGCTTCTGTAATCTGTTCTTTCAAGCAGTCGGAAACCAGGAAGTAGTCGATGCGCCAGCCGGCATTCTTCTCGCGTGCCTTGAATCGGTATGACCACCACGAATAGGTAACCTCTTCGGGATGCAGATAGCGGAAGGTATCTGTAAAGCCGTCGTTCAGAAGCTCGGTCATCTTCTCGCGCTCCTCGTCGGTAAAACCGGCATTGCGACGGTTGGTCTTCGGATTCTTGATATCTATCTCCTGATGTGCCACGTTCAGGTCGCCGCAGACCACCACAGGCTTCCTGGCATCCAAAGCCTTCAGAAACTTGCGGAAATCATCTTCCCAGGTCATACGGTAATCCAGTCGCTTCAACTCGGTCTGGGAGTTCGGGGTATAGCAGGTTACGAGATAGAAGTTGTCATACTCCAGGGTGATGACTCTTCCTTCGTGGTCGTGCTCCTCCACGCCCATACCGTAGCTCACGCTCAGTGGCTGGTGGCGGGTATAGATGGCTGTGCCCGAATATCCCTTCTTCTCGGCATAGTTCCAGTAGCTTTCGTAGCCCTCAAACTTCAGGTCGAGCTGACCTTCCTGCATCTTGGTTTCCTGCAGGCAGAAGAAGTCGGCATCGAGCGCCTTAAACTGGCTCTCGAAGTCCTTGCCCACGCAAGCACGCAGGCCATTCACGTTCCAGGATATAAACTTCATATTACTTTGAACTTTGAATTTTGAACATTGAACTTTATGATAAGTTGTTGTCAGGAGTGCAAGCTTCTGACAAGACTTATTTAGAATCTTCTGACCAGCTTATTTTAGATTCTCTTGGTTTCACCTCTGAGCAGGCTCATGAACTCCTGGCGGGTGTTCAGCGAATTGAATACACCGCTGTAGTCGCTGGTAGTAGTGATGGAGTTCTGCTTCTCCACGCCACGCATCTGCATGCACATGTGCTTAGCCTCTATCACCACCATTACGCCCTGAGGATTCAAAGTCTCCTGAATGCAGTCCTTGATCTGCTGGGTAAGGCGCTCCTGCACCTGAAGGCGGTGGCTGAAGATATCTACCACACGGGCAATCTTGCTCAGTCCGGTAATCTTGCCGTTAGGGATGTAAGCCACGTGTACCTTGCCATAGAAAGGCAGCATGTGATGCTCGCAGAGAGAGAAGAAATCAATGTCCTTCACGATGACCATCTGGTCGTATTTCTCCTCGAAGAGAGCATCGGTCAATACCTTGTGGGCATCCTGATAGTAGCCGCGGGTCAATACCTGCATCGCTTTGGCTACGCGCATAGGAGTCTTGACAAGTCCTTCACGCTCAGTGTCTTCACCCAGGAGCTTCAATACTTCCTTATAGTGTCCTGCGAGTTCATCCAATCCCTCGCGAAATTCTGTTTCTGGATTCATATCTTATTTACTTTGAACTTTGAATTTTGAACTTTGAACTTTATGAATAGTAAGGCTGTTGAATTCTTCACTCTTCACTTTTCACTTTTTAATACTGCACGGTAATCTGTCCCTTTACCAGGCATGCCTGTCTGTATCCCAGGGCTTTCACCTTGGCAAGCACCTTCTGTGCTTCGCCCAGTTCGCGGAAGTTGCCCATGCGGCAAATCCATCTTGGCGAGTAGAAGTGCACATATACTGGCTGGTCTGGGAACTTCATCTTGATGTTGTTGCCCGTCTGTTCAGCCTTCAGTCGGTCGTTGCGTGAGTTACCTCCGGCAAAGATCTGCACTCTATATCCTGTAACCTTATAGCTTCTGCGCATCACCTTTTTGCGCATGTCCACTACAGGCATCTCGGTTTCTTCCTGATGGGTCTCAGCCTTTTTGGCATTGTTTTCATGCTGTTTCTCCTTGGCAGCTTCGTGCTGTGGCTCGGCCTTCTTGAGCGAGTCTGGAGTCTGCTTGTGCTGGGCAGCTGGAGTTACTTCTTTATGCTGAGTATCTGTTGGTTTTTTCTGTGGTTGTGGGGTAGTCTTAGTCTTATCGTCCTGTGGATTCACCTGATTCGTATTGGTTGGAACCTGTTTTCCGTTCACCAATTCGTCGATAGCCTTGCTTTGGTGTACGGTCACGACACCCTGTCCTGGATTCTTCTGCTTGAGATGATCCAAGTAAGTCTGCGCATTCATCTGGATAGATGAGCAGAGGATGAAAATCAATAATGTGACGAATTGTTTCATGACTATACCTTATTTAATATATATATACCTTTTATTAATATATAATGTGTCAGCAATCTGTTTCTGTTATCCTATTAAAGATAGGGAAAGGGATGCCCCCAGGAAAGAAGGCATCCCCTTTGGTAAATATCCTTGTGAGATTACTTCTTCCAAGCGTCGATGATACCCTTGAAATCAGCAGCCTTCAAAGAAGCACCACCGATCAAACCACCGTCGATGTTTGGCTTAGCGAAGAGCTCAGGAGCGTTGCTAGCCTTGCAACTACCACCGTAGAGGATTGATGTCTCCTCAGCAGCCTCGTTGCCATACTTCTCAGCTACGATTGAGCGGATGTATGCCAACATCTCCTCTGCCTGATCAGAAGTAGCAGTCTTACCTGTACCGATAGCCCAGATTGGCTCGTAAGCGAGGATGATGTTCTTCCAAGCCTCTGCGTCCAAGTGGAATACTGAACCTTCCAACTCAGCCTTAACAACCTCGTTCTGCTTCTCAGCCTCACGCTCCTCGAGAGTCTCACCGCAGCAGAAGATGATCTTCAAACCGTTAGCCAAAGCCAACTCTACCTTCTCCTTCAGGATCTCTGCAGTCTCACCGTAGTACTCACGACGCTCTGAGTGACCGAGGATAACGTACTGAGCACCTGTGCTCTTTACCATCTCAGCTGAAACCTCACCAGTGAAAGCACCCTTAGCCTTGTCAGCGCAGTTCTCAGCACCGAGACCTACAACCTCTGAATCCAAAACCTGAGCTACAGAAGCCAAGTGGATGAATGGAGTGCAGATTACTACGTCACAGTTTGGCTTGTCAGCTACCAATGCCTCGTTGATCTCCTTAGCGAGAGCAACACCGTCCTGCAGGTTCATGTTCATTTTCCAGTTACCTGCTACAATTTTCTTTCTCATTTTTCTTTTCTTTTTAAAAGTTGATAATATTCTGTTTGAATTCTCTTTCTTTCTGATCCAGGCGCCCCATGCCCAAAGCCGGTCGGCGATGGTAAGGAGTACCAGCGGGATGACAAACCAGGAGATGATGCCGGCTATCTTCTTGGCGGCACTTACTTCCGGCATCTTGCCGATTTCGGTCTTCTCCAGCGGCTTGCCTGCCAGATCTGCCATCTTAGGCAGGTCGTTGTGGCTCCATTTCCTGATGATGGTTCCGTCTTTCAGCAGCAGGAGTCCCGGGTTGCTGCGTATCACGGTCTTCAGCGTCGTCTCGTCTGTGATATAGAAGGGATATTCTGCTCCCGTGATGTCTTGCCAGTGCCTGATGGCTTTCTCCGTACTTGCCGTGAGGCAGAGGAATGGGTAGCCATGGTCGGTGGCATATTCGTATATCTCGTCGATGCTTCCGAAGTTGCTGTCATCGGCAAAGTCGAGATGTGGCGAGATGAGCAGGAAGGTGTAGCCCTTGCGGTGAATCACTTCCTGGGTGATGTCTTCGCCCGTCTTCGTATCTTCTATGCTGAAGTCGTGGATAGGAGGCACGTAGCCTTCTTCCGTCTGCACCGTCTTGCTGTCGATGAAGGTCCAGGTAGAGTCGGGATAGTTGTCTATCGTAAACTCCTTCCGCTCGCCGTTCTTCTCCAGGATGAAGGTGGTGTCAAACTTCGGCTGCTTGGCTCCCTTCGGAATCTCCATACCCTTGGCGATGTTGACGCCGATGTGATAAGGGCGGAAGTCGAACTGCGGCAGATACCACAGGCTCCAGGTGCTCATCACGATGGAGAAGAGGAAGGTGTAGTTGATCACTACCCATTGTGTCTGTCTCGAAATGAGTCTCGGCATCTCCAGCGGTTTTCTCCAGAGCAGGATGGCGAATACTAGGAGGATGATGTTCTTGATGAATGTCTCCATATTGGTGAGCACTACGGCATCACCGAAGCATCCGCAATCCTTTACCGGGTCTGCAATGACAATCCAGAGTGTAATCAGCGTCATCACGCTCATCACGGCAAGGGTAATCTTGCTCGTCAGTCTCCGTCGGATGGCGAAGAGGAGGAAGATACCGATGGCAAACTCGGCAGTGGCAAGCAATACCGACATTACCAGGGTGCTCCAGTCGGGAAACATCCAGTCGATATGCAGCGCTTCCAGATAGTCGGTTATCTTGTATTGCGTGCCCAATGGGTCCATTCCCTTCACGAATCCTGAGAAGATGAAGGTTACAGCCACGAGCAGTCGCCCGATATTCACCGCTGTTTTTGTTATAATCTGCTTTGCCGTCATATCAATTTCCTCTTTTACTTAATAGAATGATCCTTCTTGTTATATTATAGAATGATCCTTCTTACTTTTCTCCCATTTTGATGGCACCGAAAACTGCATAGTTGATGATGTCCATATAGTTGGCATCAATGCCTTCTGATACGAGTGTGGCTCCTGCGATATCCTCGATTTCCTTCACTCGCTGTATCTTGGTGAGAATAAAGTCGGTATAGCTGCTCACTCGCATCGAGCGCCATGCCTCGTCGTAGTCGTGATTCTTCTTGAGCATCAGTTCCAGGGCTTCCTGGGCATGCTTGTCGTAGAGCTTCATCGCCTCTTCCGGTGTCATATCCACTTCATCCACGAATGGTTTTTCCAGCTGGATGAGTCCTACGATACCATAATTAATAAGCGCGATAAACTCCGGACGGATGCCTTCGCCTACGAGTGATTCTTTCTTGATTTCAAGCGAGCGGATGCGCTTCGCCTTGATATAGAGTTGGTCGGTTAAGGAAGATGGGCGCAAGATTCTCCAAGAGGCTCCATAATCGTGAAGCTTCTTCTCAAATAATGCCCTGCATTCTCCCATGACAACTTTAAACTGCTGTTCTGTTTTCAATAAATCTGCCATAATAATTTCGAAATTCGGTGCAAATATACGCATTTATTGTGAAATAGCCAAATAATTATTTTGTTTTTCGCTTAAATTGCAGTAACTTTAGATAAGTTACGCTGCACTCGGAAGAAAAAATAAATCGCGATTTATTTTGTTTTTCGCTCATTTTGCAGTAACTTTGCACCCCGAAATAAAATGAGTATGAGAAATTTGACCAATGCCGAACTGGCGCAAATACTAGATAAGGATATTTTTCACGAGATTTCAGAGGCGGCGGATGCGCTGTCTGTGGAATGCTATGTAGTAGGTGGATATGTGCGCGACCTCTTCCTGGAGCGCCCTTCCAATGACATCGATGTCGTGGTGGTGGGTAGTGGAATTGAGGTGGCTTCTGCCCTCAAGAAGAAGCTGGGCAAGAAGGCACATCTCTCGGTGTTCCGAAATTTCGGAACCGCACAGGTTAAGTATAAGGATACAGAAGTGGAGTTCGTGGGAGCACGAAAGGAAAGTTACAACCGTGATTCGCGCAAGCCGATTGTAGAGGATGGAACCCTGGAAGATGACCAGAACCGTCGCGACTTCACCATCAATGCGATGGCGGTGTGCCTGAACAAGGACCGTTTCGGAGAACTTGTTGATCCTTTCGACGGTGTCTATGACCTGGAAGATGGCATCATCGCCACTCCGCTCGATCCGGATATCACCTTCTCTGATGATCCGCTCCGTATGATGAGATGTGTACGTTTTGCTACCCAGCTCAATTTCCAGATAGAAGACGAAACTTACGCCGCCCTCTCGCGCAATGCCGAACGACTGAAGATTATCAGTGGCGAGCGTATCTGCGACGAGATGAACAAGATTATGCTCTCCAAGCATCCTAGCAGCGGCTTCTATTATCTGAAGGATACCGGACTGCTCGATCTCATCCTGCCGGAACTGGTGGCGATGGATAAGGTGGAGACCCGCAACGGAAGAGCCCACAAGAATAATTACGACCATACGATGGAGGTGCTCGAGAATGTATGCAAGAATTCTGATAACCTCTGGCTCCGCTGGGCTGCCCTCTTCCACGATATCGGCAAACCGAAGAGCAAGCGATGGGACAACAATATCGGATGGACTTTCCACAGTCATAATATCATAGGTGCCAAGATGATTCCAGGCATCTTCCGCCGCATGAAGCTTCCGATGGATGCCAAGATGAAGTATGTACAGAAGCTGGTGGAGCTCCACATGCGTCCGATCGTGATTGCGGATGAAGAGGTGACTGATAGCGCCGTACGCCGACTGCTGAATGATGCCGGTGATGACATCAACGACCTGATGACGCTTTGCGAGGCTGATATCACCAGTAAGAACCAGGTGCGCAAGCAGCGATTCCTGGATAACTTCAAGATGGTGCGCGAGAAGCTGGTAGATCTTCAGGATCGTGACTACAAGCGACTGCTCCAGCCATGCATCGACGGCAACGAAATCATGGAGATGTTCCAGCTCAAGCCATGCCGCGAAGTAGGCGTCCTGAAGCAGTATCTCAAGGATGCCGTGCTGGACAACAAGGTGGCTAACGAGCGTGAGCCGCTGATGGAACTCCTGATGAAGAAAGCCCAGGATATGGGGCTGAGTATGGGTCCGGATAAGGCTTGACTATGGGTCCGGATAAGGCTTGAATATGCCCCAGGATATGGGTACGAATATGACAGAAAACTTAAAGAGAGAATAATTTTTGTTAAATAACGGCTCCTCGCGAGCCGTTATTCGTTTATTATTCGTAATTTTGCACCGCTTTTAAAACTAAAAGCATTGTTTCAGTTTCCGCCAGAGGGCGGTATATATAATAAGGTATGACAAAAAATAACAAATTATAATATAAATAGGTATGAAAATTAAAAACGTTTTGTTTGTTGCAGCAGTTTGTGTTCTTGCTGCTTTGACATCATGTGGTGGAAGTAAGAAGGGCGGTTTGCCAGACTTCGGCGATGATGAGTTTGCCGTGGCTACTATCGGCACTTCCAGCGCCGCATTGCAGACTACCTATCCTGCTACCATCAAGGGTATTCAGGATGTTGAGGTACGTCCTAAGGTTTCTGGCTTCATTACAAAGGTTTTTGTACATGAGGGTCAGACAGTTTCAGCAGGTCAGGCTTTGTTCTCTATCGATAGCGAGACTTATCAGGCTGCTGTCCGTTCAGCTGCTGCCGCTGTCAATACTGCCAAGGCTCAGGCTAACACAGCAAAGTTGACTTACCTGAACAACAAGAAGTTGTATGATAGCAAGATTATTGGTGAGTACGAGCTTTCTACTGCAGCTAACAGCTTGGCAACAGCTCAGGCTCAGGTAGCTCAGGCAGAGGCTTCTCTGGCTTCAGCCCGCGAGCAGTTGGCTTGGTGTACCGTTACCAGCCCTTCAGCAGGTGTTGTAGGTAGCCTTCCTTTCAAGGTGGGTGCTTTGGTTAGCGCTTCTGGCCAGGCTTTGACTACCGTTTCCAACATCAGCACCATGGAGGTGTTCTTCTCACTCTCTGAGTCTCAGATCTTGAACATGTCTAAGACCAATGGTAGCGTTCAGGCTGCTATCGCTTCTTTCCCAGCAGTAAAGTTGCAGTTGGCAGACGGTTCTATCTATAATCATCCAGGTAAGGTTGTCAAGATGAGTGGTGTCATCGATGCAACTACCGGTTCTATTTCTCTCATCGCTCACTTCCCTAATCCAGAGAAGTTGCTGAAGAGTGGTGGTGCAGGTTCTATCGTAATTCCTAACGATCATAACAGCGCTATCGTCATCCCTCAGGAGGCTTGCTCTCAGGTGCAGGATAAGATCTTCGTTTACGTAGTAACCAAGGATAACAAGGTGAAGTATTCTGAGATCAAGGTAAATCCACAGGATGATGGCAAGAACTATATCGTAACTTCTGGTCTCAATGTAGGCGACCGCATCGTTTTGAAGGGTATTACCAAGTTGACCGATGGTCAGCAGATCAAGCCTATCACTCTGGAGCGTTACAATCAGAAGATTGCTGAGGCTGCTAAGTTGAGTGAGTCTCAAGACAATGCTCACGCATTCGCTACTGCTATGGGCGGAAAGAAGTAATATATAATAAGGTATAAGGAAAATAAGTAAATTATGTCATTTACAAACTTTATAAAGCGCCCGGTACTTTCGACGGTGGTTTCCATCTTCTTCGTCTTGCTGGGTATCATCGGCTTGGTATCGCTGCCTATCGAGCAGTATCCGAATATCGCGCCGCCTACCATCCAGGTATCTACCACCTATCAGGGTGCTGATGCCCAGACGGTGTTGAACTCAGTCATCGCTCCTCTGGAGGAGAGTATCAACGGTGTGGAGAACATGACTTACATGACCTCTTCAGCGTCTAACTCTGGTTATGCCAGCATCACCGTTTACTTCAAGCAGGGTTCTGACCCTGATATGGCTGCGGTCAACGTACAGAACCGTGTATCTCAGGCGCAGTCTCTGTTGCCTGCCGAGGTTACCAAGGTGGGTGTCACCGTAACCAAGCGTCAGAGTTCCAACGTAATCATGTTCGCCCTGACCACAGACGATGGCCGCTACGACGACCAGTTTGTTACCAACTACGCCCTGATCAACGTGATTCCTCAGTTGAAGCGTATCAGTGGTGTGGGTGATGTAAACAGCCCTTCTACCCGTAGTTACTCTATGCGTATCTGGTTGAAGCCAGAGAAGATGAAGGAGTTCGGACTGGTTCCTTCTGATATTTCCCAGGCTTTGGCAGAGCAGAACATCGAGGCTGCCCCTGGTAGCTTTGGTGAAAGCTCAGATATGCAGTATGAATATACCTTGCGTTACAAGGGTCGTTTGAAGACTCCAATGGAGTATGAGAACATCCTCATCAAGAGCAATACTTCCGGTCAGACGCTCCGTCTGGGCGAAGTTGCCAAGATAGAGTTGGGTGGTTTGCAGTATAACGTAAACCTGCTCAATGATGGTCAGCCTGCCGTGATGGGTATGGTTCAGCAGATTGCCGGTTCCAACGCTACCCAGATTGCCAGCGACGTGAAGAAGGCTTTGAATGAACTGGAGAAGAGTTATCCTCCAGGGTTGAAGAATGTCATCCTGATGGATGTTACCGAGTTCTTGTTCGCATCTATCGAGGAGGTTATCTTCACCTTGATTATCACCCTGGTACTGGTGTTCATCGTAGTGTACATCTTCCTGCAGGACTTCCGTTCTACGCTGATTCCTATGATTGCCGTACCTGTGGCTCTGGTCGGTACGTTCCTCTTCCTCTGGATCTTCGGATTCTCCATCAACCTGCTTACGCTGTCCGCCCTTCTGCTGGCGATTGCGATTGTGGTCGATGATGCCATCGTGGTGGTCGAGGCGGTTCACGCCAAGCTCGACCAGGGTTATAAGAGTGCTCTTACTGCATCTATCGATGCGATGAACGAAATCTCCAGCGCCATCATCTCTATTACATTGGTGATGTCTGCCGTGTTCGTTCCTGTGTCATTCATCGGCGGTACTTCCGGTTACTTCTACCGTGAGTTCGGTGTAACCATGGCTGTATCTATCGTTATTTCGGCCATCAATGCGTTGACTCTGTCACCTGCACTTTGTGCAGTGTTGCTGAAGCCACACGAGGAGGGTCATGAGAAGAAGATGTCTTTCGTAGACCGTTTCCACGCTGGATTCAACTATCAGTTTGATAAGATTACCAATAAGTATAAGGGTGGTGTCAAGTGGGTTATCAACCACGGCATCATCGCTGGTAGCCTCGTGGCTGTCAGTATCGTAGGCTTGGTTGCCCTGATGGGTACTACCAAGACGGGTCTGGTTCCTGATGAGGATACCGGTACATTGTTCGCTTGTATCTCTACTGCTCCTGGTACCTCCCAGGAACGCACAGCCGAGGTGGTAAAGCAGGTGGATAAGATGCTGGCTAACAACCCAGCCATCGCAACCCGTAATGCAATCATGGGTTATAGCTTCATCGGTGGTGCCGGTTCTAACCAGGGTACCATCATCGTGAAGCTGAAGCCATTCGAGGAGCGTCCGGGTGGATTCTTCCACCGTATCAAGGCGGCTTGTACAGGTGGCGGCATCGAGGCTCTGTTTGTCAACCCTATGGAATATACTTCTGTATTGGGTATGATCTACAAGCAGACCGCTACCATCAAGGATGCACAGGTTCTTGCCTTTGCTCCACCTATGATTTCCGGTTTCTCTATGCAGAATGGTATTACCATGACTATGCAGGATAAGACCGGTGGTGACTTGAACAAGTTCTATGACAATGTGAAGAAGTTCCTGGCTGAGTTGAACAAGCGTCCTGAGATCCAGACCGCTCAGACTCAGTATAACCCTAACTATCCTCAGTATATGGTGGATGTGGATGTTGCCAAGACCAAGCAGGCTGGTATCTCTCCATCTTCTGTACTCTCTGTAATGCAGGGTTACCTTGGTGGTCTCTACGCATCTAACTTCAATGCCTACGGTAAGCTCTACCGTGTGATGATTCAGGCTGGTCCTGAGAGTCGTATGCGTCCAGACGATCTGAGCAAGATCTATGTACGTTGTGCTGACGGCACCATGTCTCCGGTAAGCGAGTTCGTGAACTTGAAGAAGGTTTATGGTCCTGCTAACATCACACGATTCAACCTGTTTACCTCTATGGATGTCTCTGTAACTCCTAACAGCGGTTACTCTACCGGTGACGGTATGAAGGCGATTGCTGAGGTTGCCAAGGAGACATTGCCAGAGGGTTACGGCTATGAGTACTCTGGTCTGACCCGTTCTGAGGCTGAGTCAAGCAACTCTACAGGTTTGATCTTCGCACTCTGTATCGTATTCGTTTACCTGATCTTGAGTGCCCAGTACGAGAGTTACATCTTGCCATTGTCTGTGGTATTGTCTATCCCATTCGGTTTGGCTGGTGCGTTCATCTTCACCAATATCTTCGGTCACTCTAACGATATCTATATGCAGATTTCGTTGATTATGTTGATCGGTCTGTTGGCTAAGAACGCCATCCTGATTGTACAGTTCGCCCTCGAGCGTCGTCGTACGGGTATGGCTATCAAGTACTCAGCTATCCTGGGTGCCGGTGCCCGTCTCCGTCCTATCCTGATGACCTCTCTGGCGATGGTTATCGGTCTGTTGCCTCTGATGTTCGCATCAGGTGTAGGTAAGAATGGTAACCAGACTCTGGGTGCTGCCGCCGTAGGTGGTATGTTGATTGGTACTCTCTGTCAGATCTTCGTGGTTCCTGCTCTCTTCGCAGTCTTCCAGTGGTTGCAGGAGAAGTTGACTCCATTGAAGTTCGAGGATGAGTTGAACGAGGAGGTAGCTGCCGAGTTGGAGCAGTATGCCAATGCCGCTCACGACAAGAAGGGTATCGAGAAGAAGTAATAACGCAATGTAACTTCAAAGGAAACAATGAAAAAGAATTTAAATATCATCATATTGGGTCTCGCAGCGCTCTCTCTGAGCAGCTGCAAGACTCTCTACGGAAAATATGAGCGTCCTGACGTGAAGACCAGCGGTATCGTTCGCGATGTAGCTTCTGATACAGATACTTTGGCTGTAAAGGATACTACTACCTTCGCCAACATCCCTTGGCGCAGCGTCTTCACCGACCCTCAGCTCCAGTCGATCATTGAGAAGGGATTGAACAACAATGTCAACCTGCTCAATGCGGCTTTGAACGTGAAGATGGCAGAGGAGCAGCTGAAGTGTGCCAAGTTGGCATTCGTGCCTTCTTTGTCTTTCTCTCCTCAGGGAACTATCGCTTCCTGGGATGGTAACGCTGCTACCAAGACTTACAGCTTGCCTGTTACAGCCAGCTGGATGGTTGACCTCTTCGGCAACCTGCTCTCTCAGAAGCGCAGTGCCCAGATGGCTCTGCTCCAGTTGCAGGACTATCAGGTATCTGTAAAGACCAACCTCATCGCCAACATCGCCAACATGTATTATACCTTGTTGATGCTCGACAAGCAGGTGGAGCTGGTTAACAATATGGAAGGATTGACCAAGGATACCTGGGAAACCATGAAGGTGTTGAAGGATACCAAGATTGGTTATCGCGGAACTTCTGTTCAGGCTGCCGAGAGCAACTACTATGCTGTGTTGACTCAGAAGACCGACCTCTTGCGCCAGATTCGCGAGACAGAGAACTCTTTGAGTCTCCTCATCGGCGACCAGGCACACTCTATCGCCCGTGGCAAGTTGGAGAATCAGAGCCTTCCTTCTAATTTCTCTACCGGCGTAGGCATCCAGTTGCTCAACAACCGTGCCGATGTTCACGCAGCCGAGATGAATCTGGCTCAGTGCTTCTACGGCGTAGAGACTGCCCGCAGCAAGTTCTATCCATCTATCACCATCTCTGGTACAGGTGCATTCACCAACTCTGGTGGTATGGGCATCGTGAACCCAGGTAAGTGGTTGCTTTCTGCTGTTGGTTCATTGGTTCAGCCAATCTTCCAGAATGGTAGAATCATCGCCGGATTGAAGGTGGCTAAGATGCAGTATGAACAGGCTTACAATACTTGGCAGAATACCGTACTGAAGGCTGGTAGCGAGGTGAGCAATGCCCTCGTGCTCTACAACTATTCTGACGAGAAGGGTAAGGTGGAGGCTAAGCGCATCGCCGTACTCGAGCAGAACGTAGAGGATACACGTAAGTTGATGTCAGAGGCTGGCGGTTCTTACCTTGAGGTAATCCAGGCACAGTCTTCACTGCTCAACGTACAGCTCTCTAAGGTAGCTGATGACTTCTACAAGATGCAGGCAGTAGTGAATCTCTACTATGCATTGGGTGGAGGAGCTAAGTAATGTTTAGTGTTAAATATTAAATGTTAAGTTATTATGGCTAGTATAATAAGTCCAAAGGCAGAGGTTTCTCCAAAGGCTAAGATTGGAGACAACTGCAAGATATATCCATTCGTCTATATCGAGGACGATGTGGTCATCGGCGACAACTGTACCATCTATCCCTTCGTGAGCATCATGAACGGTACTCGTATGGGTAATAATAATAAGGTGTTCCAGGCAGCCGTTATCGCTGCCCTCCCACAGGATTTCCATTTTACCGGTGAGGAGAGTGAGGTAGTGATTGGCGACAATAATACCATCCGTGAGAACGTGGTTATCAACCGTGGTACTCATGCTGGCGGCAAGACCATTCTGGGCAACAACAACTTCCTGATGGAAGGTGCTCATATCTCTCACGATACAGTTATCGGCAACAATTGCGTATTCGGTTATGGTACCAAGATTGCGGGCGACTGCGTGATTGGTAACGGTGTGATCTACTCTACATCTGTAGTAGAGAATGCCAAGACCCGAGTAGGCGACCTGGCGATGATTCAGGCAGGTACCACCTTCTCAAAGGATGTTCCTCCTTATATCATTGCCGGTGGAAAGCCTGTGAAGTATGCAGGTCCTAACACCATCATCATGGAAGCTGCCGAGGTTACCGAGAAGGTTCGCAAGCACATTGCGAATGCCTACCGACTGGTATTCCATGGTCAGACATCCCTCTTCGATGCCATCAACCAGATCAAGGATCAGGTGCCAGATGGCCCGGAGATTCAGAACATCATCCAGTTCCTGGAGAGTTCAGAGAAGGGTGTCATCACTAAGATGTAGTTTTGATTGGAAGGGTTTAATTCCTTCGTTTACTATTATGTTTAGTTAAAATTCAAGTCATACCTATTTGAATTTTACTCAGTATCTTGGAAGGGCTGGCCGTGAGGTCGGCCCTTTTTATGTTTGATATATGGGAGATACAGTTCTTCCGTATAGTAGATAGGGTGTTTCCTTATTGGAAGTAGTTACTGCCCTTATAAGAAATAGGTCTTGCCCTTAAAGGAAAAAGATTCTAGCCTTAATGGAAATCTCCGTTCATAGACGTTGAATGTACGTTCAAAGACGTTGAACGTACATTCAACGTCTTTGAACGGCGGTTCAGAACTTATGAACGGAGATTTCTATTAGGCTTATCAACAAATTCTATTAAATGTAGTAACAAATTCATCTTATGATATCCAAAATCTCTATTAAGGGTAGTCGTAAAATCAATCTGTTCCATCATCAATCACAAACAATAATATAATCAAGTTCCTTATGCTGCGAATTTCTCTTCCCTTAATAATTAATTGAATAAATGCAAATAAATGCAATTTTATTTTGTTATCTCTTCGTTTATGTGTATCTTTGCAAACAATTTGGGTAATTACGCCCTTCCGGTCTGAAAATAAATAGATTTAGAAATGAGAAAGAAACAATATAAGCCTCGTAATCATCGTGGATTGCAGGTTGTTACTTTATGCATCAGCACCGCTATGGTGCTTGTTTTGTTGGGATTGGTCATCTTTTCCGTATTGATGGGAAGAAACCTCTCTTCCTATGTCAAGGAGAACCTGGTGGTACAGGTGATGCTCGAGCAGGATGTTACCAATCCTGAGGGCTTGCAGATGTGTAAGCGCCTGAAGGCTCGTCCTTACGTGAAAGGTCTGACCTATATCACCAAGGAGCAGGCTTTGAAGGAGGCTACCCGTGATCTGGGTACCAATCCTAGCGAATTTGCCGGTGTGAATCCTTTCCAGCCATCTATCGAAATCACGACACAGGCGGATTATGCCAACAATGATTCCCTGAAGTGGATTGCCAAGGAGCTGAAAGGCTACTCGCGAGTGACGGAAGTAAGTTATCAGCACGACCTGATTGAGCAGGTGAACAATTCGCTCACCAAGATAAGTATCGGTCTCCTTATCGTAGCCGCCCTGCTTACCTTCATCTCGTTCTCGCTTATCAACAATACAGTGAGACTGGGCATCTATGCCCGCCGATTCTCCATCCATACCATGAAGCTGGTGGGTGCATCTTGGGGCTTCATCCGCAAGCCTTTCATCAAGAGGGCTGTATTGGTAGGTGTGATTGCGGCTTTGCTTGCCGATGGTTTCCTCGGTGGATGCCTCTATGCCTGGTCGCTTCACGAGCCGGAACTGGTCAATGTGCTCGGCTGGCAGGAGCTTGCCATCACGGGCGGTTCGGTCTTCCTCTTCGGTATCATCATCACGGCTCTCTGTGCCAGCATCTCGGTGAACAAGTTCCTCAAGATGAAGGCGGGAGACCTGTATAAAATATAAATGAAGAGTGAAGAAACACTCAACATTCAACATTTAACATTCAACATTTAACATTAAATATAATGGATAAGAAGAATTTAGCATTTGACAAGATGAACTTCATCTTGTTGGCAATTGGAATGGCGATTGTCATCATCGGTTTCCTCCTGATGAGCGGCGCAGGCTCTAACGAGCACTCTTTCGATGCTGATATTTTCAGTACTCGCCGTATTGTAGTGGCACCAACCGTTACCCTGATTGGTTTCCTCTCGATCATCTATGCGGTAATACGCAAGCCAAAGGACGAATAAAGCAAGAAGATAAAGTAAATAAACAAGGGAGTTGGCTTTTCAGCTCCCTATATATAATTAAGGTATAAAAAAATAAATCAGTAATCAATGAATTGGTTTGAAGCTTTAGTGTTGGGACTCATCCAGGGTCTCACAGAGTATTTGCCAGTAAGTAGTAGTGGTCACTTGGCTATCGGTGCCCATCTGTTTGGCATCAATGGTGAGGATAACTTGACTTTTACCATCATGGTGCATGTAGCTACCGTGCTGAGTACATTGGTAATTCTTTGGAAGGAAATCGACTGGATTCTGAAGGGTCTCTTCAAGTTCCAGATGAATGAGGAAACAAAGTATGCCCTCAATATCGTAATCTCTATGATTCCTGTAGGAGTAGTAGGTCTGTTCTTCAAGGACCAGGTAGAGGAGGTGTTCGGTTCCGGCTTGCTCATCGTGGGCATCATGCTTCTCGTAACAGCATGTCTTCTTACCTTCTCTTACTTTGCCAAGCCACGCCAGAAGGAGAACATTTCTCCTCTGCATGCATTCATCATCGGTCTCGGTCAGGCACTTGCTGTATTGCCAGGTCTTTCACGTTCTGGTACTACCATCGCTACCGGTCTTTTGCTGGGCGACAAGAAGGAGAAGATGGCTCAGTTCTCATTCCTTATGGTGATTCCTCCAATCCTGGGTGAGGCATTGCTCGACCTCTTGAAGGGTCTGAAGGGCGAAGAGGCTCTTGGCGGCATCGATGCATTCCCTATGATTGTGGGCTTCGTGGCAGCATTCGTATCAGGTTGCTTGGCTTGCAAGTGGATGATCAATATCGTGAAGAAGGGTAAGTTGGTATATTTCGGTATCTATTGTGCCATTGCAGGTGCCGTTACCATCATCTGTTCATTAATATAATATATGGATTTTAGAAAAGGAGAAATTATCGCCATCGACAAGCCTTATCGCATGTCGAGCTTTGGAGCATTGGCGCACGTACGCTATCTGCTCAGCAAGAAACTCGGCTTCAAGGTGAAGATAGGACATGCCGGTACGCTCGATCCCCTTGCTACGGGTGTGTTGGTGCTCTGCACGGGTAAATGTACCAAGCAGATTGAGCAATTGCAGACACATACCAAGGAATATACGGCTACTCTTCAGTTGGGTGCTACCACGGCAAGCTACGACAAGGAGCACAGTGTAAACCATACTTTCCCTACCAAGCACATCACCCGTGAGCTGGTAGAGGAGGTGTTGAAGCTGTTTGTCGGTGAGATTCAGCAGGTTCCACCTACCTATAGTGCCGTGAAGGTGAATGGCGACCGTTCTTATGCCCTGCGCAGAGCAGGCGAGGAGGTGCAGCTGAAGCCTAAGACCGTGCGTGTGGATGAGATCGAACTCACCGATTACAACGATGAGGAGAAGACGGCAAGCATCCGTGTGGTCTGTGGTAAGGGTACTTATATCCGATCGCTGGCACGCGACATCGGTCGTGCCCTGGATAGTGGTGCCTTCCTGACAGCCCTCCGCCGTACCAAGGCTGGAAGCTTCTCGGTAGAGAACTGCATCGACTTTGACCATTTCCAGGAATGGCTCGATGCACAGGAGATAGAAGACTGCCTTGCCAATAACTAGGCTCAAATTTCGAGAAATGACATGAATAGTAAATCATCTTAAGAAAGGAGATATAATATCACATGAAACTATCACAATTCAACTTTAAGTTGCCAGCTGCTCAGGTGGCACTTTATCCACATAAGACTAAGCGTGTGGTCAAGACTGCTAGTGGTGAACGTACATTCGAGATTACCCGTCGTGACGAGTCTCGACTGATGGTGCTCCACAAGAAGTCTGAAACCATCGAGATGTACAAGAAGGACGAGAATGGCAAGGATATGGTGGATGCTGAAGGCAATCCAGTATTCCTGCAGTTCAAGGATATCGTCAACTATTTCGAAGAGGGTGATACCTTCATCTTCAATGATACCAAGGTATTCCCAGCGCGTCTTTATGGTACCAAGGAGAAGACCGATGCCAAGATCGAGGTATTCCTGCTCCGTGAGCTGAATGCCGAGATGCGTCTTTGGGATGTACTGGTAGAGCCTGCACGCAAGATCCGTATCGGCAACAAGCTGTTCTTTGATGATGTCAACGAGATGGTTGCCGAGGTAATCGATAATACCACAAGCCGTGGACGTACCCTCCGTTTCCTCTATGATGAGGATGGCAATCACGATGTCTTCAAGCGTTCGCTCTTTGCATTGGGTGAGGCTCCGCTTCCTCGCTATATCATTGATGCCCGTGAGGATCACCACGCTACAGAGGATGATATGGACGACTTCCAGTGTGTATTCGCAGAGAAGGAGGGTGCCGTAACAGCTCCTGCTACAGGTCTTCATTTCTCTCGTGAGTTGATGAAGCGCTTGGAAATCAACGGCATCAACGAGGCTTACATCACCCTGCATTGCGGTTTGGGCAACTTCCACGAGATTGAGGTAGAAGACCTGACCAAGCACAAGATGGATTCCGAGCAGATGATTATCTCTAAGGAGGCTTGCGAACTGGTGAATAAGACCAAGCAGGAAGGTCATCGCGTATGCGCCATCGGTACCAGCGTGATGAAGGCTACTGAAACTGCCGTAGGTACAGACGGAATGATGAAGGAGTTTGATGGATGGACCAATAAGTTCATCTTCCCTCCATACGATTTCGGATTGGCTGACTGTGCTGTAGCCAACTTCTATCATCCAGAGTCAACCTTGATGATGTGTACTGCTGCCTTTGGTGGTTACGACCTGGTATATGAGGCATACAAGAAGGCTGTGAAGAATGGCTATATGTTTGGTTGCTACGGTGACTCACTGTTGATACTTCCAGACTAAATGGTGGAATAAACAGTTTTTGTACATATAAAAGTATTTGATATTCAGTAGATAAGCTGAGTTATCCACAGTTTTTATAAAAGTGTGAATAAGTATGTATAAAGTATATTTAAGCCTTGGAACGAATCTGGGCAACCGGAAGCGTAACATTCGTGAGGCTATTGATAAAATAGGAGAGCAGATTGGCGTGGTAGAGCGCCAGTCTGCTCTTTACGAAACCAAGCCTTGGGGCTATTCTTCTCCCAATGACTTCATCAATTCCTGCGTGCTGGTACTCACCGCCATGGCTCCCCGTCAGGTGTTGGAGGCTACCCAGCGGATAGAGCAGGAGATGGGCAGAACCCTGAAGTCTGTAAATGGAGAATATCACGACCGCATCATCGATATCGACATTCTGATGATAGATGATCTGGTCATCGATGAGCCCGATTTCAAGATTCCTCATCCTCTGATGGAAGAGCGCGACTTCGTGATGACTCCTCTGAAGGAGATATTAGATTAAAAAGAGATTTATGCAATTGTTCAGCAGTTATCATATACTTTCATGGGCAATCGTATCAATAGCTTTGATTGCTCTTATGGGATTCTATGTTGCGAGTTTGCGCTCCACCGTGAGGAGGCAAGCTTGCATCATCAATTCCATGCGTCGCCAGTTGCAGGATCTCCTGGCTTCTTCTCCCGCGGATGGAGCTTCTTTCAGAAAACGGTCTTTTGATGAAGTACAGAAAACTGCTGCCGACCAGGTTCTCCATGTCTTGGATGCTGAGCAGGAGCTGTTTGTTAAGACCACCCTGTATATGAAGGAGTACGCTCCTTTTACCAATCCGGATCTGCGCATAGATGATCTGGCAAAAGCACTATGTACCAACCGTACAACCTTGGCAAACTGCATTAGGAAATATACTACTGGTGACCTTACCTTATTGCAGTATATCAATCATTTTCGCATAGCTCATGCGGTGCAGTTATTGGTTGATCCGGAGAATAAGCAGACTATTTCGCAGATAGCAGAGGTTTCGGGCTATCGTTCACGTAGTGTATTCAATCGCCAGTTTGCCTTGATTTATCATTGTTCTCCATCTGTTTTTCGGGAGAATTCTCTTTGCCAGGCAGAAGGAGAGATTCCTTCTGATTTAGAAAATACGCTGGAAAAATAGGCAAGCGAAGAGAATCCGCATTCGAACGCTACTTCCTGGAGTCTCTTCTCAGGCTCTTTCAGCATGATTCTCTTAGCCTCGTCTATGCGCAGGCTTGCTACCCAGCTGCTGAAGTTCATATCATATTCCTCCTTGATGAATGTGGATAGATAGGTCTTGTTGGTATATAGTCTGGAGGCAAGTTCTTCCAGGGTGAATTGCTCGTGCGTATAAGCCTTGGCTTTCACCCATGCTGCTATTCTTGGGCGCAGAATATTCCTGAAGTCTTCCTTATATGTCTTTTTTGTTCTGCTGGTTGCAGTAACTTCTTCTCTTTCAGCTTCTTCATCCTCTTCTTTCTTTTTCCTTTCCTTATGGTTCAAGTTGTTGGATTGTGTTTTGTCCATGACGGCAATCATTTCTTCGGTTGTTGCCAGGCGCAGGGTTGCGTATTCCTTGTCAAAGTTGATGAAGTTAACGGTGATATATACATTCACGGCAACGACATAGAACTGCAAAAGCCAGTTGAAGACTGCTCCTGAGGTGATGGAAAAGACGCCGAAGGCAAGCAGAATATAGAATAACCAATGGCTGATGTAGAGCCATCTGACCTGGCTTTTCTTGTCGGAAGAAAAATAATTCTCCAGCAATTCATTGCGCTGAAGATAGGTCCTATGAAAGGAAATGATATGTTGAGCGCATAGTTCTATGATACCCAGCAAGGCAATGATGAGTAGGAATTGTCTATACTCTTCAAGGGTCTCGACCATGGCAATGAGGGCAATAAATGCTGTAGCTCCAAACTTGATAGCTGTTATCTTGCAACGTTGTTTGGAGATATAGGTATAGTCGGTCAGATTGCCAAACGAAAAGGTATAGCAGATGCCTATGAGATAGAACAGGATGGTATCGAAACTGGCTACCCACGCGTTTTCGCGGGTCCACAGACCGGTAAAGGTTGCAAGCCAGATCCAGATGTTTATGCTTATCATCCACATACCGGCGGCTAACATCCACTTGGATTTCCGGTAGGGAGCATAGACTTCTGTCGTGGGTGACTTGAAGAAAAATAGTACGAGACCTAGGATGCAATAAATGATACTAGTCATCGTAACTAAATATGTAAAATTGCGCTCTAAGAAACTAATCATAGTTTATCTTCTTTTACTTGATTCTACTTTTTTATTTACAAGGAGTCTGCTGGCTGTAGCATTGAAAACTTGTTTTCTAATAGTTGATTACAACTTTTCGTCTGCAAAGTTACAAAACATTTTCCTAAAAATGAAATTTTCTTGTCCTAAATTTGCAATAAACTGATATTTAGGTGGTTTAAGACGTATTACCCCCCCTAATGTGTTCAATCTTTTTATGTTTTAACATCTAATGGACACGATTTTTTTCTTTTTGTCTAAAATGAAAAACCCTGATTTTCTATTTTTTAAAGTCTGTTTTGCCCTTTTATTCTATCTTTGTACGCGTTTTAAAAGATGTAATAGTATAGATAATAATTAAGATAATCATATTATGTTATTTGAGAGAATTGTATTAGTAGCTATATTGATGATGAATTGTTGTTTCCCGCCCCTTACTGCCCATTCGGCTGAGCAGCAACAGCAGGTTCAGCAGTTTGGGCAGACTAGGCAGTTGAGGCAGACTAGGCAGTTTGGCTTCAAGACCAACTTGCTTTATTGGGCTACCACCACTCCCAACTTGGGATTGGAGATGGCTGCTGGAAAGAAGCATACTGCTCAGGTTTTCTTCGGTCTAAATCCGTGGAAGCAAAGTGGCGGTGACCATTCGAGTCTCCGACACTGGATGGTAATGCCGGAATATCGCTACTGGTTCAATCAGAATTTTGAGGGTTGGTTCCTGGGTGTCCATGCTTTAGGTGGTCAGTATAATGTGGGAGGCGTGAAGTTTCCTTTCGGATTGTTGAAAGGACTGCGCGATCACCGCTATGAAGGTTGGTATGCCGGAGGCGGTATCACAGCTGGTAAGCAATGGATTCTTTCCAGGCACTGGAATCTCGAGGCTTCGATAGGTCTTGGGTATATCCATACCAAATATGATAAGTTTGAATGTGGTACTTGTGGTGAAAAGCTCAAATCTGCCCATAAGAATTATGTGGGACCCACCAAGGTGGCTCTTTCCCTCATTTACTTAATTCCGGGTAGGGCAGATGAAAAACGTTCAACAGATGCTCCTCGGATTATCGAGACCATTCAGCAGCCTAAGCAGAATGTACTGAAGCCGGTTCTCCAGTTGCAGGCTGTCGTTGCCGAGGCTCCAAAGATTCGTCATCTGGATAAGCGTGCCTATATCGACTTCCCGGTCAACAGGATTGAACTGCGTGCCGACTATCGCCGGAATCCAGAACAGTTGGATAGCATCATCACTACCGTCAAGGCATTGAAGGCGGATAAGAACCTGCAGGTGATGGGCATCAACATCCATGGTTTTGCTTCGCCTGAAGGTTCGTATAAGCATAATGAGTATCTGGCAAAGAATCGTGCCATCACCCTGACGGAGTATGTTCGCAAGATGGTGGATTTGCCTGACAGCATCTTTACGGTATCCTCTACAGCCGAGGACTGGGTGGGATTGTGTGAATATATCAAGGAGAGCAACTTGGAGAAGAAGGAGCAGCTTCTGGCGATAGCCCAGAATACGAAGCAGGATCCAGATGCCCGTGATGCGGAGCTGAAGAAGCAATATCCTGCACAGTATCTCAATTTGTTCACCAACTGCTATCCGGCTCTTCGCCATAGCGACTACCACATTACTTATAAGGTTAAGCCATTTGATGTGGAAGAGGCAAGGGAAATCATGAAGACCAAACCTCAGTTGTTGTCGCTCAATGAGCTGTATATGGTAGCCCAGACCTACGAGGTAGGTTCCAAGGACTTCAATGAGGTGATGGAATTGGCTGTCCGCATGTATCCAACGGATGAAACAGCCAACCTGAATGCTGCCATTATCCGTCTGAATAATGGCGATGCCGATGCCGCCAAGCCATATTTGGATAGAGCCGGCAACTCAAAGGAAGCTGATGCCGCAAGAAAGGCGTATGAAATGATGATGATGCAATAGAACGAAAAAGTAATTATAAGTAAAAATAGATGTAAAAGATAAGCGATTATTACGATTAAGAAATCAATATAGATATATGATAGATAAAGATAATTATAAGTAAAATTAAAACTATAGAATTATGAAGAAATTTACGATGCTTTCATCAGTGCTGGCTTCAGCACTGATGCTGACGGTTGCATCCTGCTCTAGCGAAGATGTAGCTGGCGGTGATGCTCAGAATGGTAAGGGGGCAACTTCTTATCTTGCTGTGAATATCGAGAATGTGGGTTCTGCTCCTGCATCTCGTGCTTATGACCAGAATGGTGGTACTTATGAGGATGGAACTGGTGCTGAGAGTAAGATCAGTAAGGTGCGTTTCTATTTCTTTAATGGTGATGGTACTCCATATCTGTTGGTTAATAATGAGGCCAATCAGCAGTCTGTTAACTTTTTGGATCAAACTGTTGAAACGGATGGCGCTGATCATGATCATACTACAGAAACTAAGACCAAGGCAGTGCTTGTTTTAAATGGTGAGACGAAAGCTGTCCCAGCTTCAGTCATCGCAGTGATCAATCCTGAAGTGTTGGATAATACAACACTGCATAGTGGTACTATGACTCTTTCAGAACTCCGAACATCAGCAACAGGTACGAAGTTTTATGATACAACAAATGGCTTTGTCATGTCTAATTCTGTGTACGAAAGTGCGGGACAGGACGTTTGCTCTACACCTGTAGCAAACAACGTTTTTGCTTCATCTGATGCGGCTTTGAAAAAACCTGTAGATATCTATGTAGAGCGAGTTAATGCTAAGGTGAATGCGAAGATTGATGCAACTTATCAACGAGATGGGGAAAGCGCGCCAGCATGGACTAAAAATACTGAGGGTAAGTACCAAATTGAGGTAGGTAGTATCGACGTTACCACTTATGCAGAGAATACCAATGCAACTCCAACAACAAAAACATATCCTGTATATGCTGTAGTTCAGGGATGGCAGGTGGCTGATGCTAATGGTAAGGCTGAGGTTTGTAAGCAGATCAATACTTCATGGTATGCAGGAGAGTTAGGTATCTCTCCTTGGACAACTTCTGATTATCATCGTTGTTTCTGGTCTAAGTCTGTACCTTTCACTCAGGGTGCTCAGGGAGGAGCTAATCATCCTGTTAATCCTAAGTTTGAGGATATTACGCAGTCTTTATCTGACGATTTCTCTACAACACCTGTCTATACATTGCCAAATACGCCAAATGAGGTAATTACAAATCCTAAAACTAGTTTGAATACTTTGGCAAAACTGATTGTTGCAGCCAAACTGGTCTATAAGGATGGTGATGGTAACTATAAATCTGCGCAAGTATGTCAGTATAGAGGTTTGACCTATCTTGGTGAGGATGCTGTTAAAAAGCAGATTGCAGGTAGCTTTACTCAATATTTTAAAAAGGCATCAGATGCATCAGGTGCTACCATCTACAAATCCCTAGAGGCTTCTGATATTGCATTCAAGACAGTTCCTGGTTCTTCTGAAGTGAAGAATTATGAGGTAGTGGCAACACTGGCTAGCACCGTAGGTGATCTTTATGTCAAGAATGGCGAAGCATGGACAATAGTATCTAAAGACGATGTCAATGCAGCCCTTGCAAAGGAGGACGCTCAGGTTCGTACTGCTGATGGTGCTACCTATTATTATACCCCTATCAAGCATCTCGGTGACGCTGGTAAGTTGGGAGAGTATGGTATCGTGCGCAACCATTCTTATCAGGTAACCATTCAGAACATCAAGGGTTTTGGTACTCCTGTCTATGATCCAGCCGAGGAAATCGACCCAATGATACCAAGCGATGAAAATACTTATCTTGCAGCAAGTATCAAGGTCCTCTCTTGGCGCGTAGTATCATCTAAGGTAGATTTGGATCAAACAAAGTAAATTATTCATATTCAATATAATGAAGAAGATTATAAGTGATATCAAAGAGAAGGGAAGGCTGATGATGCTCTCTTGCTGCACCATCCTCGGCTTGCTGCTCGCATCCTGTGATTATTGGCACGATAGCTATGAGGGATGTGAGGAACTGCTGAAGACTCATCTGAAGGTGCAGTTCATCTACGATATGAACATGAAGTTTGCCGATGCTTTCCCTCATGAGGTAAAGAACGTCACGCTTTATGCCTTCGACCAGCAGGGAAAACTGGCTTATACCAAGACCGAGGCTGCCGAGAAGATTATCGCCGAAGAGGGTATGAATATCGATGACCTGACTCCTGGTGTCTATGATCTTCTCGTTTGGGCACAGGGCGAAGAGCGTTATGCTGACTCCTATACTTTTGGGCAGGCAAGCATAGGCTCTTCAGCCTGTGATGTGCTCAAAGCTACGGTGAACCGTGCCGATAAGGGCATCATCGACCACGATCTAACTCCTCTCTTCCATGGACAGTTGGCAAAAGCCGATCTTACCGAGATAAAGAAAGGTGGTACAAGAACTGTCAAGGTTTCGCTTACCAAGAATACCAATCAGGTCAAGGTGGTGTTGCAAAACCTGTCGGGCGTAAATCTCAGTGCCGATGACTTCATCTTTCAGATTACCGATAACAATGGTAAGATGGATTACGACAACAGTCTGATGGAGGATGAAATGCTTACCTATAACGCCTGGTCTGCTTACTCCGGTACTGCTGGTGTCAGTTCTGGAACCAGCGAGCAGACTTCTGTGGCATGTGCCATCGCCGAGTTGACAACCAACCGATTGGTGAAAGGTCATGATATGCGTCTGCGTGTATGGAACAAGTCAACAGGAGCAAGCATCATCAATATACCATTGATAGATTATGCCCTGATGGTGAAAGGCAATTATAACAAGAGTATGAGCGATCAGGAATATCTGGATCGACAGGATTCCTACGACCTTGTGTTCTTCATCGACGAAAACCACAAGTGGCAGTCAGCCTCT
Organism: uncultured Prevotella sp.; assembly: GCA_900551985.1. Lineage (GTDB taxonomy): Bacteria > Bacteroidota > Bacteroidia > Bacteroidales > Bacteroidaceae > Prevotella. The sequence continues at coordinate 38,901 of URYG01000001.1, forward strand.
GTCATCATCAACTCATGGAGAGTGGTTCTGAGCAAGGCCGATATGTAAGAAGTAATTATCGTATTTAATTATGATGTATGAGATGAAAGGAATAAGATATGCAGAGGGACTGCTCAAGTTCCTCTTGGCTACTGCTATGGCTTGGCTTGGCTGTATTGCTTTGGTCTCATGCGACCAGGGAGATACTGAATCAGAGAATGCCGAAGCCCATATCACGCTTACCCTTTGCCTGAAAGGTACGGATACCGATAACTATACAAGAATAGGGCAGCCTGGGGGTAAGCAGCTTGCTTCAAGAAGTGGCGGCGACGAGACGGATGAGCCGGGTACAGAGATGGAAAACAGTATCGGCTTAAGCAGATTCCATGTTGTTTTCTATCAGACAAACCAGCAAATGGCAGGAATCCTGCAAAACATGGTGCTTGTTCATTTGGGCGGTAATATCTACCGGTTGACCGGATCTTTGCCTGTGAGCAACAAGGTGCTTGTGGGTAATCACTTCGAAGGAAAAATGGTGGTTTATGCTAATTTCGATATGAGTGAGGAAGATTTGCAGAAAGGCTACAACGATGAGGCTATTGCCCAGAAGTCGTTTGGTTACGAAGCCAATCCTAAGTATCTGCCGATGTGGGGTGTCAAGAAAGTTTCTTTCACGCTTACTGCCGGCAAGCGTCAGGATTTCTCGGATATCGACCTGTTGAGGGCGGTAGCCAAGGTGAAGGTGAATCTGAGTGATGAAATGAAGAATAATGGATGGAGCATATATAGTATGAAACTCATCAACTATAATAATGAGGGCTATTGTATGCCCAGTAAGTATGCTGAATGCGAACAGACCGCATCGCTTACTCACGAGGAGTTTGAGCATTTCTATGAGTCTAAGAAAACAGAGCCCATCACGATGACAGATAATGTTCCTATCTATCTGCCCGAATATAAGAATACGGGCAGAAATGATGCGGATAAATGTGTTATCAAGTTGAAGCTTGAAAGAAATGGAAACGTTTATTTAGATGATTCCGGAAAAGAAAAGGAATACACCCTGCGCTTCATCGATTATACAGACAAAGGAGGGGAAGGAACAACCGTCAATGATATCGTGCGCGACCATTATTATACCTTTGAGGTATATAGAGGCACTAATGGTCAGAATCTCGTGAAACTGACGGTCAGGAAGTGGAATGTTCTAGAGCACGAAGATATTGTGATGTAAATGTGAATTATAAACGAGAAAATATAAATAGGAATAGCCTATGGGCGGTTCATAATATAGACATGGCAAAGAAGATATACTATTATATATGTATTTGGGCAGTATGCTTGCTGGCAGCTTGTTCTGCTGGCGATGAAGCAACTTCCTATCCCGGTCAGGTTGATGCTGAGAATCGGGTAGGGGTGACGCTGCAGCTATCTGCCTTATCTTCCCAGACTTCGCAGTCTTCCCGGTCTTCTCTGACCAGGGCGGCTTGGGAGACGGATACTGAAGCTTTGCCTGGAGAAATGATGAAGAGCTGGTTTGTGGTGGTGGTACAGAATGGAAAGATAGAGAGGATTATCACTTCCGATTTGAAATCTCTGGGTGTTACGGAGGTGGAGAAAGACCAGGTGTTTGTGAAGGAGCTGAATAAGGGCGAGACAACCTTCTATTCTTTTGCCAATATCAAGCCAGAAGAGATTGGACTTGATGCCGGCACGCCTGAAGGTCAACCGCTGCCTGCTGGTTTTGATGAACAGACTTATCAGATGAATGGCAACAGTCAACTCTTCCATCAGTTGATGACACCTGACTTTCCGAACGGTTATCCGATGAGTAATAAGCAGGTGGTGAATATAACTGATAACCAGCAAGTCATCAATCTGGAGGTCATCCGTATGGTAGCTAAGGTGCAGCTCGCCATTACCAATGCCACGGATCATGCCATCAATCTGAAGACCATCACCCTTTCGGATGTTACCAAGAATGGTAATCAGAATATCAAGCTTTTGCCAAATGTGGATTCGGCAAATGAATTGAAGGGTGTAAATTTAGCTGATGGTGCGGCAAAAGGAACCATCACGCTGACGGCTGCCGAAAACAATGGTATAACCATTGGGGCTAGAGCTACGCAAAAGGCTTGTTTCTATATGAACGAGAGTATGGTAGATAAGGACGAAGATGGTGGTAACCGATACTTTGTTCTTTCGCTTTCCACGGTAGATGCGGCTACGGGCGCTACCAGTAACCATCGTTATGCCATGCTATCATGGAATGAAATCCGGCGCAATGATTATCTGAAAATCCCTATCAAGCTGGAGGATTATCAGATTAGATGGAAGGTGGAGGCATTCTCGCCAATCGGGGTGTTGCCGGAGGTAACGGATGATGGCGAAAACCTTTCGCTCGACTTCGGCTATTATGGCGAGTTTCATATCAAGCCAGAGGTCATCAAGTTGAGCCGTACTGGTTCTCAGACCCTGTCTGTGAGTGAATGGCAGATGGGAACGGATGCAACAGGTTCTGATGGCTGGACGCTGCAAGAGCAGAATCCGCAGGGAGCAGATGGAGTAAGCATCTTCGATAGCTCGCCCGCATGGGTTCCATCTGCTTACCGCCTGGAAGGAGAAATGGGCAACCGCACGGGTTCTGCCATTTACACAATGAAGATCAAGGTGAAGGAGCAGAATGGCTTAGGCTTGTATCCTATCATCTCCCGTAAGGTTCGCTTTACGATGAAGCAAGTTTATCTGACCCGGGCAGGAAAGAATACAGAAAAAATAGTATTAAACACAAAGACTTTTGGCTATGAAGGCATTTAAGTTTTACATATATCGCATCTGTCTGGCAGTAATCTTCGGATTGCTGCCAACAGTTATGTGGGCTGGTGACAAGCTGACCCATTATGAAGGAATTGCCAACAAGGCTGGCGACTACAACTGGAATGGTACGCAGAAGTGTCATGAACTGACTTATTGTTATTATGTAACCAAGGGACAGAAAGACCTGGTGCTTACGCTCCCTATCGAAAATTATACGAATGGAGGTTCTAATTTGGAACCGAGAGGTTATTATCGTTGGTTTGATTGGACTACAGATGCTGCGTCTTCACGTTTAACCAAGGTGGGTTATAGGCTCTATAGTTTTGATAATGGTAAAGGATTATATGCAGTTTGCCTTCAGGTGAATCCTGCTCAGAATACGGTTGGTGTAACTTATTCTGCTCCATCTGGATCGGCTTATGATTCTTGGGAGGCAGATACCATAGCCTGCGAAGTGAGTAGATACCATGATGGTATCACGGTGGGGTATGGTACTGATTTCCGTCATGAGCCTACTCTCTCTATCCGCTATAAGTTTGTGATCCGTAAGGCAACATGGATAGCCGACCAACTGAAAAAGGCTGCAGTTGATTCCGGTACCGGTACACGTACTTTTGAGGATAATCAGGACATAACGATAGGTATCAATAGTACATCTTCCGGCAAAAGTGAAGCCACCCTGCGTCTGAACTATAACAATGTAAATCGCTATTATTTCTATCCGCTTACAGCGGATGCTTATAGTAAAAAGCACATTTGTTATCCTGCCGCTAACCAAATGGCAAATAAGATGGAAGAGGGTGATTTTACAAGTACGCTTATTAGGGCGAATGCTGTAAAATGGAGGGTATATGATGAGACTTGTTCTTTTTATTGTGATATAGATGCAGAAAGTCAACCTAGATTTGTACGAATCAGTCCCTATAAATTAAATAATGCCAATTGGACAAATATTTCTACAGGAACGACTTTACGACCTGGTTCTAGTAGTCTGTCAACCTTTAAGGCAATGAGCAGATTTAATGTTGTGGCTTATCTGGGGGCAAATAGTGGGGGAAGTCAATGGTGCCCTGTGGCTAATTTCACTTGTCGTTTTTCTGAGGAATATCCACAACTCTTCGATAATTTGCAGAGCGACGCCCCTATTCGTACCC
>URYG01000002.1 GCA_900551985.1 uncultured Prevotella sp.
GCCTGTGTTAAGAAAGGCTGCCGAGGAGGCTCGTGCTGCTGCCGAGGCTGCAAGAAAGGCGCAGGAAGAAGCTGCTGCCCAGGCTGAGGCGAAGGCTAAAGCAAAGGCGCAGGCTAAGGCCCGTGCTGCTGCCGAAGCTGCCCAGCGTGCTGCCGCAGAACAGGCGGCTCGTGAAGCTGCTGCCGAACAGGCGGCTAAGAAGGCGGAAGCTGACCGCAAGGCTGCTGAGCTGAAAGCCAAGGCGGATGAGGAGCGTCAGGCTCGTGAAATTGCTGCTGCCAAGAAGGAGGCGCAGGAAGCGGCTACCTTGAGCTCGGTAGATAGAATGTTGAGTGGTGGATTCGAGGCAAACCGTGGCAGATTGCCTATGCCTATCAGCGGCGGTTATCGCATCGTGAGCCACTTCGGACAGTATAATGTTCAGGGATTGAAGGGCGTTACCCTCGACAACAAGGGTATCAATATCCAGGGTAAGCCGGGGTGTGTGGCTCGCAGCATCTACGATGGTGAGGTGAGTGCCGTCTTCGGATATGGTGGTATGTGGAATGTCCTGGTTCGTCATGGTGCCTATATCTCGGTATATTGTAACCTGAAATCGGTCAGCGTGCATAAGGGTCAGAAGGTTAGTACCCGTCAGGCATTGGGTAGTGTTGGCTCTGATAACATCCTCCAGTTCCAGCTTAGAAAAGAGACTGCCAAGCTCAACCCAGAGACTTGGCTGGGAAGATAAAATATAGGAGATCATCAAGGTTACCTGTATAGACAGATAGAGGAAACCCTCTTAGATGGCAGCGCCGTCTAAGAGGGTTTCGTATTTTGCAATGGCATCGCGGATTTCGCTGATGCGGATAAACTCGTTGGCAGAATGGGAACGGGAAGATTCGCCCGGACCCAGCTTGAAGGATGGGAAATGCATCAATGCCTGATCGCTGAGGGTAGGACTGCCGAATGGCTTCATACCCATAGCTACACATTTCCTGATAAGAGGATGCTCGGGATCGATGCGGGATGATTTCAGGCGGAAACTGTGAGCCTTTACCTCGCTTTTGAGGTGCTGGCGGATAAACTCGTAAACCTCCTCGTTGTCGTAAAACTCGTTGGTTCGTATATCCACAAGCATCGTGCACTTATCCGGAATCACATTATGCTGGGTTCCGGCATTCACCACGGTGAGCGTCATCTTGGTAGGACCCAGGAATTCGCTTACCTTCTCGAATTTGTAATCACGAATCCAACGCATATCATCCAGCGCCTCATAGATCGCATTCACTCCTTCGTTTCTTGCCGCATGGCCGCTCTTGCCATGAGCAATCACATCCAGCACCATCAGTCCCTTTTCGGCTACTGCAGGATTCATGCCTGTAGGTTCTCCCACAATGGCGAGATCGATGTGTGGAAGCAAGGGCAGGGCACGCGTAATGCCATCCTTTCCCGAAACCTCTTCTTCGGCAGAAGCCAGATAAATCAGGTTGTAGCTTTGCGGCTTCTCCGTCAGCATTCTGAAAATCTGGAGAAGTGAACACAAACCGCCGCCACAGTCGTTGCTGCCCAGACCATAAAGCACACCATCTTCTATATCTGGAGAAAAAGGATCACGGCTCCACGAAGCCACGGGCTTCACCGTGTCGATATGGGCATTGAGCAGCAGGGTAGGACGGCTCTCATCATAGTGAGGGTCGATAATCCAGAGGTTGTTTGCCTCGCGCTGCGGTTCGAAGCCATAGCTGCGGATGGTCTGCTCCATGATGTCGGCAGCATCTTTTTCGCTGCGGCTTACCGATGGGGTGGCAATCAGCTTTTTAAGCAGTTCCACCGCGTTGCTAACATATTGTTCCTGTGTCATCATAATCTCTCTATTTTTTTTATTTTTCTGCAAAGTTACGAAAAAAAGAGCATATAAAGTGGAAAAACCAACATTTTATTTTGTGTTCTTAACAAATTCTATTATCTTTGCACCAATATTATAATACTAAGCTTATGCAAATTAATAGTCATCTTTCGGTTCTGGTTCATGACCTCGCTAAGAAGTGGGGAGATAAGCCTGCGCTTACCTTCAGAAAGTTTGGTAGTGACCAGTGGCAAACGGTTTCATTCAATCAGTTTTCCCTAAGAGTGAAACAAGTGAGCAATGCCCTTCTCAATCTTGGGGCTAAACCACAAGACAAAATCGCTGTCTTCTCACAGAACTGCGTGCATTATCTGTACACCGATTTCGGTGCATACGGTATCAGGGTTACTGCAGTACCTTTCTATGCCAACAGTAGTGAGCAGCAGATTCAATATATGATCAATGATGCCCAGATTCGCTTCCTCTTCGTAGGCGAACAGGAGCAGTATGACAAGGCACATCGTATCTTTGCCCTCTGCCCATGCTTGGAACGCATCATCATCTTCGATTCCAGTGTGCGCATCAGTACACACGACCCAGCTGCGCTCTATTTCAAGGACTTCCTGAAGTTGGGTGAGAATCTTCCTCGTCAGACCGAAGTGGAGGAACTCTACAAGCAGGCAAATATGGATGATTTGGCTGATATCCTTTATACCAGTGGAACAACAGGCGACAGCAAGGGTGTTATGCTGACCTATGGTCAGTATTCTGCAGGATTGAAGGCAAACTATGAGTGTGTGCCTATTACGGATAAGGATCGTGTCATCGATTTCCTTCCATTCACCCATATCTTTGAGCGTGCGTGGTCTTACCTCTGTCTGAGTGTAGGCGCCCAGCTTATCATCAATACTTATCCTCAGGAGATTCAGGAGAGTATGCGTGAGATGCATCCTACCTGTATGAGTAGTGTGCCTCGTTTCTGGGAGAAGGTGTATATCGCCGTGAAGGCTAAGATGGATGATGCCGGTCCTATCCAGAAGAAACTCTTCTATCATGCATTGGCAGTGGGTAGGAAGCGCAATATCGAGTATATTGCCAACTGCAAGCGTCCTCCTTTGGCTCTGGAGTTGGAATATAAGATCATCAACAAGACCATCCTGAGCATCGTGCGCAAGCAGTTGGGTTTGGATAATCCTAATATCTTCCCTACAGCAGGCGCATACGTAAGTCCTGAGGTGGAGGAGTTCGTACATTCCATCGGCATCAATATGGTAGTGGGTTATGGTTTGACAGAGAGTCTCGCCACTGTATCTTGCGATCATCTCGACAAGAAGCGCAGTCTGGGTTCTGTAGGTCGTCCTATCTCCAGCATCCAGATTAAGATTGGTGAGGATAACGAGGTGCTCCTCAAGGGTCCTACCATCACTCCTGGATATTATCATCGCGATACCACCAATGCCAAGGCATTCGATAAGGATGGATTCTTCCATACCGGTGATGCGGGTTATATAAAGGATGGTGAGCTTTACCTCACTGAGCGTATCAAGGATCTGTTCAAGACTTCGAATGGTAAGTATATCGCTCCGCAGCAGGTAGAGTCGTTGCTCCTGGTGGATAAGTTTATCGATCAGGTGGCAGTTATCGCCGACCAGCGCAAGTTCGTATCAGCCCTCGTTGTACCTGAGTTCCGCCTCGTAGAGGATTGGGCTCGTGAGCATCACATCGCCTTCGCCTGCCGTGAGGACCTGTGTGCCAACGAGAAGGTGCAGAAGATGTTGATGGACCGCATCCAGATTCTTCAGCAGCACCTGGCTTATTATGAGCAGATCAAGCGTATCACCCTCCTGGCTCACCACTTCTCTATGGAGTCGGGCGAGCTGACCAATACATTGAAGATTCGCCGTCCTATCATCAACAAGAACTATAAGGCGGAGATTGACAAGATGTATGAGGAGTAATCATAAAGTTCAAAGTTCAAAATTCAAAGTTCAAAGTTAAGAGTTAATGATTACAGCTGACCAGTTGAAAGATGTGATGGACAGAGCCGATGCTCTCCATCACTATCTCAATATCGACCAGAAGAAAGTAGAATTCGAGGAGGAGCAGCTCCGCACCCAGGCTCCTGACTTTTGGGAAGACCCAAAGTATGCGCAGGAGCAGATGAAGAAGGTGAAGAGCATCCAGAAATGGCTCGATGGCTATAAGACCGTGCGCCTTTATGCCGATGAACTGAAGCTCGCCTTCGATTTCTATAAGGATGAAATGGTGACCGAGGAAGAGGTGGATGCCGATTACGGCAAGGCTATCAAGGCCATCGAAGACCTGGAGTTGAAGAACATGCTTCGCCAGAAGGAAGATCCGATGGACTGCGTGCTCAAGATCAATTCCGGTGCCGGTGGTACGGAAAGTCAGGATTGGGCGCAGATGCTGATGCGTATGTATATGCGCTGGGCTGAGGCTCATGGCTACAAGGTCACCATCACCGATATGCAGGAAGGCGATGAGGCTGGTATCAAGAGCGTGACGATGACCATCGAGGGCGGCGAGTTCGCCTATGGTTATCTGAAGAGCGAGAATGGTGTGCATCGTCTGGTGCGCGTTTCTCCTTTCAATGCTCAGGGCAAGCGAATGACCAGTTTTGCCAGTGTCTTTGTTACTCCGCTGGTGGATGATACCATCGAGGTGTATGTAGATCCTGCCAAGCTCTCCTGGGATACTTTCCGTTCGAGTGGTGCCGGTGGTCAGAATGTAAATAAGGTGGAGTCGGGTGTTCGTCTGCGTTATTGGTACACAGATCCTGATACGGGCGAGGAGGAGGAAATCCTCATCGAGAATACCGAGACCCGTGACCAGCCGAAGAACCGTGCCAAGGCATTGTTGCTCTTGAAGAGTCAACTCTACGACCGCGCCATGAAGAAGCGCCTCGAAGCCAAGGCGAAGATTGAGGCTGGCAAGAAGAAGATAGAGTGGGGAAGCCAGATTAGAAGCTATGTCTTCGACGACCGTCGTGTGAAAGACCATCGTACCAACTATCAGACCTCTGATGTAGATGGCGTGATGGACGGCAAGATTGATGATTTCATCAAGGCATACCTGATGGAGTTCCCAACTACCGACGACGAACAATAGAATTATAACAACCTAAAAATAAGATAACTATGAGTGGAAATAAAGATTTAAGAAGAGCCAAGCATGAGGCTTATCAGAAGAAGCAGGCAGCCAAGGGCGAGAAAGTAGTAAAGTGGATTTTCATCTCTTTGATAGTACTGGGTGCTCTCTTTGCCATCTATGCAGCTTCGATTGCATAATAGCTTCTATCGCATAATAAGCTTCTATTGCATAAAATGAGTAAGAAATGAGTGGATTGGAAATAGAAAGAAAATTCCTCGTCAAGAAGGGCGACGCTTACAAAAGCGCCGCCTTTTCTAGTAGTCATATCCAGCAGGGATATATTCCGGCTGAAGGGGCTACGGTGCGCGTTCGCACCCGAGACGACAAGGCTTACCTTACCATCAAGGGCAAGTCGGTGAATGGCGGAATGACCCGCTATGAGTTTGAGAAGGAGATTACCATGGACGAGGCGCAGCATCTTCTGCAGCTTTGTCAGGGAGGTGTGATTGATAAGCGCCGCTATCTCGTGAAAAGTGGCAATCATATCTTCGAGGTGGATGAGTTTTATGGTGACAACGAAGGTTTGGTAATGGCGGAGGTAGAGCTGGAAAGCGAGACCGAAGCTTACGAGAAACCGGATTTCATCGATCGCGAAGTAACAGGCGACAAACGCTTCTATAATTCGCATCTTTTGACAAATCCATTCTATAAATGGCGTGATTCGCTATAAAATTGTATAATTATTTAAGATTCTGTATAATTTACTTTCGATTTATACGCTTATTTGGATTATTTTTTATAATTTTGCAGCAGTAAAGAACTGAAGCGTTAAGAAAGTTATAATGACGCTGTAGGTTTGATGTGAAATAATAAAGGAGAAATCTAAGTTTTAAAAAGAAATAATATAGAAATAATAAGGAGAAAGTAAAGGAAATGGCAGATTCAAATAGAGGTAGTTTTGGCAGCAAGTTGGGAATGATTCTTGCTACCGCTGGTGGCGCCGTAGGTTTGGGTAACGTATGGCGCTTCCCTTATATGGCTGGTCAGGAAGGTGGCGCAGCCTTTATCTTGGTGTACATCGGAAGCGTGCTTTTGCTCGGCATCCCTTGTATGGTTTCAGAGTTTATCATCGGTCGCCACGGTGCTTCCAATACAGCTCGCGCCTATACCAAGCTTGCCAATGGCACAGCCTGGAAGTGGGTGGGATTTCTGGAAGTGCTCACGGGTTTCCTGATTACGGGTTACTATGCCGTGGTTTCGGGTTGGTGCTTGCAGTATGTGTATGCCAGCATCATAGGCGAACTGCATGGTGATGCCAACTATGTGACTCGGTATTTCCAGGAGTTTGCTGCCGATCCGTTCCGTCCTGTATTGTGGACGGTTGTTATTTTCCTGATTTGTCATTTCGTGATTATCCATGGTGTTCGTGGCGGTATCGAAAAGGCATCCAAGGTGATGATGCCGCTGCTTTTCATCTTGCTGCTCATCATCGTTGTGGCTTCCTGCCTGTTGCCTGATGCGGGCAAGGGTGTAGAGTTCCTGCTCAAGCCGGATTTCGGCAAGGTAGATCGCAATGTGTTCCTCAACGCTTTGGGACAGTCGTTCTATTCCATGAGTATCGGTATGGGCTGCATCTGTACCTATGCATCTTATTTCAGTCGCCAGACCAATCTCTTTAAGTCGGCATTGCAGATTTCTGTCATCGACTTGATGGTTGCTGTATTGGCGGGTCTGATGATTTTCCCTGCAGCCTTCTCTGTAGGCATTTCGCCGGATAGTGGTCCATCGCTCATCTTCATCACTTTGCCGAATGTCTTCAACAAGGCGTTTGCGGCACTTCCTGTATTGGGATGGATTATCTCCCTGCTGTTTTATGTACTTCTGTCGGTGGCTGCATTGACCTCTCTGATGTCGCTGCACGAGGTGAATACTTCGTTCTTCTACGAGGAGTTGAAAATCGACCGTAAGAAAGGTGCTTGGATTGTAACCATCTCCTGTGCCATCATTGGTGCATTCTGTTCGTTCTCATTGGGAGCAACCGACAAGCTTACCTGGTTGGGCAAGACGCTTTTCGATTGGTTTGATTTCATCACCGGACAGATTTTCCTTCCAATGGCAGGCTTGCTTACCTGTCTGTTCCTGGGATGGTATGTGCCGAAGAAGATCTTGAAGGATGAGTTTACCAACTGGGGAACCTTGAAGGGTCGCCTCTTTGGCATCTATTTCTTCCTGATCAAGTTCGTATGTCCTATCCTCATCTTGCTGGTGTTCTTAAACCAGTTTGGAGTTTTGGGATAATCGGAGTTGGGATATAAGGTATATATAAAATAGGGTATATATAGTATAAGGTATATATAATATAAGGTGTAGTTCTTCAATAAACATAGCTCCTGCACATTTAACATTAACATAATGGAAACAAGAGGAAATTTTGGAAGCAAGTTAGGCATTATTCTCGCCACGGCGGGATCTGCCGTAGGATTGGGTAACATTTGGCGTTTCCCATATATGACTGGTCAGAATGGTGGCGCAGCCTTCATCCTGATTTATTTAGTCTGCATCATTCTGCTGGGTTTGCCGGGTATGCTGAGCGAGTTTATCATCGGTCGTCATTCTGCCTCCAATGCAGCCCGTGCTTATACCAATCTGGGTAAGCACAAGGCGTGGGGTGCCTTGGGATTGATGGGAATCATCACCTCCATGATCATCTTCGGATTTTATTCTGTAGTGGCAGGCTGGTGTTTGCAGTATCTTTATGCCAGTATCATCGGTGGTGTGCATGGTGATCCGGAGTATGTGAAAAGCTATTTCCAGACCTTCGCATCCGATCCGATTCGTCCTGTATTGTGGGCTTTGGGCTTTATCCTGCTCACCCACATGGTGGTGGTTCGTGGTGTGCGTAATGGTATCGAAAAGGCATCCAAGATTCTGATGCCGCTGCTTTTCATCCTGCTTGTGGTCATCGTGATTGCTTCCTGCTCATTGCCGGGAGCCATAAAGGGAGTGGAGTTCCTGCTGAAACCGGATTTCAGTAAGGTAGATGAGAATGTGCTGCTCGAGGCTCTGGGACAGGCTTTCTTCTCGCTGAGTATGGGTACGGCATGTCTTTGTACCTACGCTTCTTACTTCAACCGACAGACGAATCTCTTGAAATCAGCTACTCAGATTGTAACCATTGATACGCTCATCGCCGTATTGGCTGGATTGATGATCTTCCCTGCAGCTTTTTCCGTGGGAGTTCAGCCGGATAGTGGTCCGTCGCTTATCTTCATCACCCTGCCTAATGTTTTCCAGCAGGCTTTTGGCAATATGCCGGTGGTTAGTTACATCATCTCTGTATTGTTCTATGGCTTGTTGGTATTGGCTGCTCTTACCTCTACCATCTCGATGCACGAGATTGGTACCGCCTTTATTTATGAAGAGGGCAAGGTAAGTCGTGCGAAGGGAGCCTGGGTTGAGACGATAGTCTGCGGTATTATCGCTGTATTCTGTTCTCTTTCTCAGGGAGCAGTAGAGGGCTTGGGCTTCTTCGGCAAGGATTTCCTCTCTAACTGCGATAATTTGACGGCGCAGCTTCTGATGCCGTTGTCTTCGTTCATCACCTGCCTATTCCTGGGCTGGTATGTTCCAAAGAAGATTGTACGTGATGAATTCACCAACTGGAATACGGTAAGTGGAAAGCTTTTCCCAGTCTTCCTCTTTACCATCCGATTCATCTGTCCAATCTGCATCTTCCTGATCTTCCTGCATCAGTTTGGAATCATCTAGTTCCTCATCATATAGTCTTGAGGGTGTGTCATAAGCCACATCTAATACGCCCTGAAAGGGCAGAAGCTCCTAGCCCAGGGCTTTCAGCCCGTCCTCGGCTGCCATTATCCAGACCTTTGACACACCCTCTTTTTATATGCAGCTTCCGCCGGATAGCTAGAAACAGATGTAGGGTTTCAACCTATCTATTTCGTCTGGTGGGAAATCCTTCAGCAGTTTGAGGTCCTCAATGCTGTGCAGCGGACCTTTCAACCTGCGGTAATCACAGATTTCCTTGGCTTGATAGAAGTTGAGATAGGGATGCTTCTTGAGCTGGTTGAGCGTTAACTTGTTGAGATTCATCTTGCGAATCTGCTGTTCGTCAATTTTGATGTAGGCGATGGCAGATTCGGGTAATCCATCGATTTCTTCCAGCTGTCGGGCAGATGCAAATCCTCCCAGCCGTTCTCTGTATCTTACGATTCGACTGGCGTAGTAACTGCCTATGCCGGGAATCTTCATCAGCAGCGTAGTATCGGCGCCATTGATTTCGATATGTTCGTTGGCTCTCAGCTTATGTGGATAACTATAAACCTTGGTTTCAGTCTTGCCTTCCGCCTTTCCTTCTGAAGGAGAAGTGTTATCTTGAGCATATCTCCTATATCTTTCTTCTCTATTATTATAATAAGGTGTATAGCGCCTTCCGCCTCTTCCATATCCTTCTTTTCCGTAGAAATCAGCCGCAGGCTTATAATCATCGGCTATCTGGATAAACGGCAACAGTACCTCGTAGGTTCTCTTGGTGATGCCATAGACCCGGGCGAAATCGGATGGGCGGGAGAAGATACCACCTTTCTCCCGGAAACGGATGATGCTTCTGGCTTGCCAGCTTTCCAGTCCCAAACGTTCGAAATCCTCAGCGCTAGCCGTATTGGGATCAAAAGGGAAGAGCTCGTGTACCATCCCTTCCTCTTTACTATATAAAGGATGAGATTTGGAGGCGTGATGGATCTTGGCAGATGTTGCATCTTTCTCCTGATTGCTGTTTGTGGAGTCTAGCTGGGAAGTCACAGTAGCATCCTCCTGCTTTTCCTGGATCAGGAACGTGAGAGAAAAACACACAATCATAATGGCAAGCAGGGTGAGAAGAGCTTGTCGGTCTTTCTTTTGAAGGTAAAAAATGTCTTCGAACTTCATAAGCTCCGATTTTATAGGTGAGTCGGGATTACTGGACTCGAACCAGCGACCTCATCGTCCCGAACGACGTGCGCTACCAACTGCGCTAAATCCCGTTTTTTGGTACTTATGAGCACAAAGACGATGCAAAGGTACACTAAAATCTCCATAATACCAAATAAAAAAGCACTTTTTTATCTTTTTTGAAAAGTTTTTCACTTAAAAATTTGGTGGAACCAAATAATTGTTGTACCTTTGCACCCGCAAATGAGAAATCATCTGTAAAGGTATGGTGCCATAGCTCAGTTGGTAGAGCAAAGGACTGAAAATCCTTGTGTCCCCGGTTCGATTCCTGGTGGTACCACTTAAAAAGCCGAACTTCTTCAAAGAGGTTCGGCTTTTTCGTGTTTATAAGGCTTTTGCCCTTTCTGGGCGCATAGCAGCTTGGATTTCTGCGTCTTTTTTCTTTCTTTTCCCTTTTTCTTCGATATATTTCGGGTATTTGTCCCTTTTGTTGCTAGATTTGTCTGATATTTAGCGTGAGATTGCCGTATTCTAACCTACTTTTGCAACCGAAATCAAAATAAAAAATCAAAAGAACCTGAAAACAATTAAGCAAAATGAATCACGTCTTAAGCAAAACAAAACAGAGAAGTCTCCTTCTCGTAGCATTGTTGCTCATGGGATGTTTGCAGCTTTTCGCTCAGACTCGCACCATTAAAGGTGAAGTGACAGATGCACAAAATGGTGATCCTCTTATCGGCGCTACCATTATGGTAGAAGGCGAAAAGGGTGGTACGGTTACTGATTTCGACGGTAACTTTGTTCTTCAAGTATCTTCTTCTGCCAAGAAGATCAAGGTATCTTATATAGGTTATATAGATAAGATACTGGCTGTTTCTGAAAATATGAAGGTGAAACTCGAATCGGATAGCAAGGCGCTTGCCGATGTCGTGGTCATCGGTTATGGTACTGCGCGCAAGAGCGACTTGACAGGTTCCGTGGCTACGGTGAAGGCAAAGGACTTCAACAAGGGTCTTGTTTCATCTCCTGAGCAGTTGATCAATGGTAAGGTTTCGGGTGTGCAGATCATGTCCAACAGTGGTTCTGCCTCAGCAGGTAGTACCATCCGTGTGCGTGGTGGTGCTTCGCTGAATGCCAGCAACGACCCTCTTATCGTGCTCGATGGTGTGCCATTGGAGCAGGGCGGTATCTCTGGTAACAGCAGCAACTTCCTCAGTATGATCAACCCTTCGGATATCGAGAGCATGACTGTATTGAAGGATGCTTCTTCTACTGCCATCTATGGTTCCCGTGCATCCAATGGTGTCATCATCATCACTACCAAGAAGGGACAGCAGGGCGGTTTGAAGGTGAACTTCAATACTACCAACAGTATGCAGACCCGTGCGCAGATGGTGGATATGCTGAGCCATGATGATTTCGTGAATGTCATCAATCAGTTTGGTACTGATAACCAGAAGTCATTGCTCGGCAATGCCAATACCGATTGGAACGACGAGGTTTACCGTACCGCTTTCGGTACTGATAACAACCTCAGCTTGAGCGGAAGCATCGGTAAGTATTTGCCTTTCCGTGTTTCTGCCGGATATTACAACCAGAGCGGTCTGGTGCGCAAGGACAATGTTGAGCGCTGGACTGGTAACGTGGTATTGACACCTAGCTTCTTCCAGGACCACTTGAAATTGACTATCAATGCCAAGGGTACTCTCAATAACAACTCTTTCAACAATGGTGGTGCAGTCTGGGCTGCCGCAACTTTCAACCCAACCATTCCTGTTTATTCCGGCAACAGCAACTATGGTGGCTTCAATGAGGCACTCGATGCAGATGGCTATCCTGTGAATGCGGGTGTGAGAAACCCTCGCGGCTTGGTGGATCTTTATGATTCAAAGAGTAAGGTGAGCCGTTTCATCGGTTCGATGGATGTAGATTACAAGGTTCATTTCCTGCCAGACCTCAAGCTCCATGCTACCATTGGTGCTGATTATGCCAAGGGTGATGGTACCATCTATGTTCCTGGTTATGCAGCACAGTCATTCAATAAGGATGAGTCTTTGAGCGGTAGCGATTACAAGTATGGTCCTCAGAAGAATGAGAACCGTCTGCTTACCCTCTATGCCAACTATGCAAAGTATTTCGAGAATATCAAGAGCAATGTAGATCTGACAGCTGGTTACGACTATCAGTTCTGGAAGAGCACTACACCTCTTTATTATACCAAGAGTGCGGCAGGTACAACCCTTTCTACCGTGAAGGCTTCTGATTACCGCCACGTGATGTTGTCATACTACGGTCGTGTCAACTACTCTTTCGATGGAAAGTATCTCCTGACTGCTACCGTTCGTCGCGATGCCTCTTCCCGCTTCTCTAAGGATACCCGTTGGGGTACCTTCCCATCTGTAGCTTTGGGATGGACCTTGACAGAGGAGCCTTGGTTGAAGGATAACAAGGTTGTTTCTAACCTGAAGCTCCGTGCCAGCTACGGTGTTACCGGTCAGCAGGAAGGTATCGGCAACTACAACTATCTGCCGGTTTATACATCCAGTGTAACAGGTGCCGAGGCTCTCATCAACGGACAGTATATCACAACTTATCGTCCTGAGGCATACGTATCAGACCTGAAGTGGGAGACAACTACTTCCTGGAACTTCGGTCTCGACTTCGGATTCCTGAATGGTCGTATCGGTGGTGCCATCGATTTCTATACCCGCAAGACCAAGGACCTGCTGGCTTCTGTTCCAACAGCGGCAGGTACCAACTTCTCAAAGACAATCCTTACCAACGTAGGTAATGTAGATAGCAAGGGTATCGAGGTTTCCCTGAATGCAACTCCTATCCAGACCAAGGACTGGGAGTGGAACCTGAGCTACAACTTCACCTGGCAGAATATGAAGGTGAAGAACCTCTCGCTCACTCAGGGTGGAAGTCAGACCAATGTGAAGGTAGGTCCATCTATCGATGCTTACCAGTTCCAGGTACTCTCAGAGGGCTATGAGCCATATATGTTCTATGTATATCATCAGCTCTACGATTCAGAGACAGGCAAGCCAATCGAGGGTGCTTACGCAGACTTGAATGGTGATGGCGAAATCAATGATGCCGATCTCTACCGCTATCACTCTCCAGCTCCTAAGTACATCATGGGCTTGAGCACATCCCTGAGATACAAGCAGCTGACTCTCGGTATGAGCTTCCGTGCCAACATCGATAACTACGTATATAACGGCATGGGTATGAGCACTGGTGCATGGGAGACCGTGAGCTACAACAACTCACAGCTCAACAACCTCAACACCAGCTTCCTGAAGACCGGTTTCAAGACCCGTCAGTATCTCTCAGATTACTACGTGGAGAATGCTTCGTTCCTGAAGCTCGACAACCTGAGCTTGAGCTACAACGTAGGCAAGATCAACAAGTGGGCTTCACTCACCGTATCTGCGATGGTACAGAATGTATTCACCATCACCGGTTACTCAGGTACAGATCCTGAGGTGCCAAACGGAATGGATAATTCATTCTATCCACGTCCTCGCACCTACTCAGTAAGCCTCGGACTTCAGTTCTAACAATCAAAACAGAAAACAATGAAACTTAAGAATATATTATATAGTATGATGTTGGGAACAGCGGTGCTGACCAGTGCTACCAGCTGTGTATCCGACCTCGACCAATATCCTCAGACGGAGACTACCTCTAAGGATGTTTATACCTCGCTTGCCAATTATGAGGCTGTGCTGGGTAAGATTTATGCTGCCATGGTGACCAGCGGTCAGGGCAAGGGCGGCGACAATAAGGATATGTCTTCCGTATTGAACAGCGGCAGTGGTTTCGACTACATGCGTATGTTCTTCAACCTCCAGGAGTGCGGTACCGATGAGCTTGCTTCTACCTGGCTGACAGGTGAGCAGACCACAGGTTTGAGCTATCTTTCCTGGGATGCCAACGATGCGTGGGTATCAGATATGTATTATCGCATTTATTACAACATCGCCCTCTGCAACGAGTTCCTGCGCAATGCCAATGGCGCCAGCTTCTCGGGCGAGGATGAGGTGAAGATGAAGGAGTATAAGGCTGAAGTCCGCTTCATGCGCGCCTTGTTCTACTTCCATGCTCTCGATCTCTATCGCAACATTCCGATGGTAACAGAGAACGACCCTGTGGGAACTTACATTCCTCCACGTTATACCCCACAGCAGACTTTCGATTACATCGAGAGCGAGTTGAAGGAATGCGTAGGCGATATGCTTCCTGCCTCTACCTGTCCTTACGGTCAGGCTTCCCAGGGCGCAGCCTACATCCTGCTTGCCAAGCTTTATCTGAACAGCGAGGTATTTACCGGCGTGGCTAAGTATGCTGAGTGCAAGGAGGCTTGCGAGAAGGTGATGAATATGGGTTACTCATTGGAGTCTGATTACAGCAAGCTCTTCAATGCCGATAACGACAAGCGTACCAACGAGATTATCTTCGCCCTCCCGGTAAGCGCAGAACATACCGTAAGCTGGGGTTCTTCTACCTATCTGGTCTGCGGACAGTTGAGTATGTCGAATGCCAACCAGAATGTTGCCGACTTTGGTGTTACCAATGGCTGGAGCGAGTTCCGTCTCCGTCCGGAGTTCGTGGATAAGTTTACCCAGACCGATATCGATGGCAATGGCGACAAGCGCTGCAAGTTCTTCACCAACGGTCAGAGCAAGGATGTGACCAGCATGACCGATGAAACTACCGGTTATCTCTCTGAGAAATGGAGTAACCTGAAGGACGATGGAACAGCTGCATCCAATACAGCCAATGATGGTGTAGAAACTGACTACCCTCTCTTCCGCTTGGCTGATGTCTATCTGATGTATGCCGAGTGTGTGGCTCGTACCCAGGGAGCTAGTTGGGACCCATGGCCAGAAGGAAAGTCTGATGCCAGCGATCCTGAGGTCATCGCTTCCCGCAAGCAGGGAGCCATCTATTGGATCAATCTCCTCCGCGAGCGTGCAGGTAATACCGATGTATGGGCTAACAACTTTGCCAACGATGATGAGTTCCTGCAGTTTATTCTCGATGAGCGTGCCCGTGAGCTTTATCATGAGGGTTATCGCCGCACCGACCTGATTCGTTTCGGCGAGTTTACCACCAGCAAGTATATCTGGCAGTGGAAGGGTGGCACCCACGATGGACAGGCTGTTGACAGCAAGTACAACATCTATCCAATCCCTAACACCGAGCTTACCGCCAATCCAAATCTTCATAACGACAACTATTAATGACAATGTTAAGTGTTAAGTGTTAAATGTTAAATTATAAAGCTTACAACAACATGAAAAAGATATTTAGAAACCTGATGATGCTTCTCTGCGCACTCACCGCTCTGGTGAGTTGCGACGAGAGTGGCGACAAGATATATCTGGATGGCTTCAAGGCATCCGATCTGATGGCATCTGCCAGCGATGTGGTGCTGTCTATTGACAATACGAAGGACATCGTCCTCTCGATGGCTTGGCAGAATCCTACCTTGCTTTCGGGCGACGAGACCAAGCCTGCGGGCAACGGTGTGTTGAAAACCTATCTGCAGGCATCTCCTTCAGAGAGCTTTGCTGCGGTAAAGGAGTATTCCGTAACCGATCTCTCCAAGGCTTTCACCGGTGCTGACCTCAACACCCTTGCCAAGGATCTGGGAACAACTCCGGGTCAGAGTGCGCCTCTCTATTTCCGCATCAAGAGTCAGATGGGCAACAATCTCGATGCTGCTTACAGCAATGTGTGCCAGGTGAATGTTACACCTTATATTATACACATGGACAAGATGACCATCTGGAATGCGGATAAGAGCAAGGTGCTCACCTATCTCTATTCTCCAAATGAGGATGGTATCTACGCAGGATATATGAATGCTTCTTCCTGGCTCAACTTCTGGGGTAAGGAGAATGATGGAACCATTTGGGGTAACGTAGGTCAGGATGGCCATGTTTACGAAATGGATAATACGGAGTCAGCATGGAACTTCTGGTTCCCTGGTCAGACTGGTATTTATTACACTGTGGTAGATACAAAGGCTAAGGAATTCAAGCCAACCTACATCAAGGCGATGCAGTTGAATGGTGAGGAGATGACCTATGATGCTCCTAACTACGCCTGGACCAAGGTGATTACAACCACAGCTGATAATACACCAGTCAGTATTGTTGCTACTGGTGCAGAGTACAGCAAGGCTACAGCTACAGACGATGCTGCAGCCGTAGTCAAGACAATGAACTACACTCTTGCCGATGGCAAGATGACAGATGCCGCTGCTGCTGGCAGCGTGAACATCGCCAAGGCGGGTACTTATACCATCACCGTCAAGGTAGGAGAGAACAGCGACCTGACTTACTCTATCGAGTCTGGCAACCAGACAGCTCCAGAGCCAGAGGCAAGCAATACCCTCTGTATGTTCAGCAAGGATGGCAACACCCTTCTTGCCGTGATGAACAAGGTGAGCGATGGCGTTTATACCTGCAAGTACAAGCCAACATCCTGGGAGAACTTCCGCTTCATCTACGTTGGCGAGAACAAGGACGACAAGCAGACCTGGTATGGTGCCGATGGCGAGCAGTTCAAGTTAACTTCTGGCGATGGCGCCTGGGATATCTGGTTTGGTGATGAAAATGGCGAAACTGAGTTTACGGTTACAGCCGATCTCAACACTATGACATGGAAGTATGAATAGCTTAATGAATATTCTGCGCAATCGGTTGCGCAGAATATTCATCATGAGTAAGTTTCCTTATTGTAAACGAATCATTTATTTGATTATCTTTGCATTAAAATAATAACTTAAAGACAGAATAACAATGAAGAATATTTTAGGAAAAGCCATATTGCTGGCTTCTGCTCTTCTTTTCTCTATCACAGGAACAAGTTGCAGCAGCGATGATGCTCCAGTTCCTGAGCAGAAAAAGGAATACGATATGAGTGGCTTCGCCAAGGGAGCCGATGTAAGTTGGATTACAGAGATGGAGCAGAACGGAAAGAAGTTCTACAACGCTAATGGTAAGGCTACTGAGTGCATGGCGCTTCTCCGCGACCTCGGCATGAACTCCATCCGCCTTCGTGTATGGGTAAACCCAGAGGATGGATGGAACGGAAAGAATGATGTGGTGGCAAAGGCATGGAGAGCTCAGCAGCTCGGTATGCGACTGATGATAGACTTCCACTATTCTGATACCTGGGCTGATCCTTCCAAGCAGGGCGTTCCTGCAGCCTGGAAGAACTATGATTTCGAGCAGATGAAGCAGGCGGTTGCCGATCATACCAAGGATGTTCTCAATGCCTTGAAGGCAAGAGGCGTCAATGTAGAGTGGGTACAGGTAGGTAACGAGACCACCGACGGAATGCTCTGGAATGATGAGGATGGCGATGCTGCCCTGAAGGTGACAGGCCGTGCCTCTAAGAACATGGCGAACTTTGCCGCTTACATCAATGCCGGTTATGATGCAGTCAAGGCGATTTATCCGGAGGCAAAGGTGATTGTGCACCTCGACAAGGGAAACAACCTGAGCCAATATACCTGGATGTTTGACGGTTTGAAACAGAATGGAGCCAAGTGGGATGTCATCGGTATGTCGCTCTATCCAGATTGGATTACCGACAAGACCTGGGAGCAGGTTTCTGATGACTGCCTCAGCAACATCAAGACCCTTTCCGGCAAATACAACTGCGATGTCATCATCTCAGAGATCGGTATGGTGTGGAATTCAGAAAATGCCGCTCCATTCCTCAAGAAGATGGTGGATGGCTGCAAGGCTATCTCTACCTGCGAGGGCGTGTTCTACTGGGAGCCTGAGTGCAACAGTGGCTGGAACGGCTACGACAAGGGAGCCTTCGACAACAGTGGCAAGCCAACTGCAGCACTCGATGCCTTCAAGTAATTAGGTAAGTTAGCTTTCTTTGCTTCCTATGGGAGCGATAGAAGCGAATTTTAAAATGGAATATGATACTAACTTAGAAGAAAAAGATATGATCAAGAGAAGCATTACTTTCGTGTCTCTCGCCCTGGCTCTTTCTACCATGTGCCAGGCGCAGAGTAGAAAAGTCATCAATTTGCCATCGTGGGATTTCTCCCGCGATGGCAAAGCGTGGTCTCAGGTAGCCGTGCCTCACGACTGGGCTATCTCGGGTCCTTTCGATAAGAAATGGGACCTGCAGATGGTGGCTATCGAGCAGAATGGCGAAAAGGAGAAGACCGAGAAGTCGGGACGCTCTGGAGCTCTCCCTTGGATAGGAGAGGGTATGTATAAGATGAATCTTCAGTTGCCGAAGGGCTACAAGCGTGCCGTCCTCGTATTTGACGGTGCGATGAGTCAGCCTGTGGTGAGCGTGAATGGCAAGGAGGCAGGCAAGTGGGCTTACGGCTACAATGCCTTCCGCATCGACATCACCCCTTACGTGCAGTTTGGCGGCAAGAAGAATCTCGTAGAGGTTCATCTCAACAATGTAGAGGAAAGCAGCCGATGGTATCCGGGTGGCGGTCTTTACCGTCCGGTTTCCGTGGAACTTTACGGCAACGAGAACTTCTCTACCTGGGATACCTTCGTGCGTACCCTGAAGGCTGACAAGCAGGAGGCAGAAGTAGAAGTGAATGCTCTCTTGGAAGGAAAGATAGGAAAGTCGGGCAAGACTGTCATCGCTTTGCTCGATGAGGCTGGTACCAAGGTTGCCGAGCAGACCATCTCTGGCTCAACCCCAGCCATCAAGACTACCCTGAAGGTAGCGAATCCTCAACTCTGGTCGCCGGAATCTCCTTACCTCTATCAGGTGAAGTTAACCCGATATGAAGGAAAGAAGGTGGCTGATGTCCAGACCCTGAAGACCGGTATCCGTACCATCACAGTTTCAAAGAATTATGGCTTCCAGCTCAATGGCGTCACCCGCAAGATCAAGGGTGTCTGCCTGCACCACGACCTCGGTCCGTTGGGAGCTGCAGAGAACAAGGCGGCACTCATCCGCCAGATCAAGACAATGAAACAGATGGGCTGCGACGCCATCCGAACAGCCCACAACATGCCTTCTACCATGCAGATGGAAATCTGCGATTCACTCGGTATGATGGTAATGGCAGAGAGCTTCGATATGTGGATCTATCCTAAGTGCAAGAATGGCTACGCCAAGTTCTTCAGGGAGTGGAGCGACAGGGACATCACCAATCTGGTGAAGCATCACCGCAACCATCCTAGCATCATCATGTGGAGCATCGGCAACGAGATTCCTGAGCAGTGGAGCAAGGAGGGGACGGAAATTGCGAAGCATCTGCAGGATCTCTGTCATCAGTACGACCCATCCCGTCCTGTAACCCAGGGTATGGATAGGGCTGAGGATGCCCTGAAGAGTGGATTTGCCCAGGTGATGGACGTTCCGGGCTTCAACTATCGCGTACATAAATATTATAAGAATATCGAGCAGTTGCCTCAGGGCTTCCTTCTGGGTTCCGAGACGGCATCTACCGTCAGCTCCCGAGGCGTGTATAAGTTCCCTGTCGAGGTGCGTGCCAGCAACAACAATCCATACGCCGATGGCCAGTGCTCCAGCTATGACACGGAGTATTGCTCCTGGAGTAATCTTCCGGATGATGACTGGAAGATGCAGGATGACTACAGTTGGGTAATCGGAGAGTTCGTGTGGACGGGCTATGACTATCTGGGCGAGCCGACTCCATACGATACCTACTGGCCAAGCCGCAGCAGTTACTTTGGTATCTGCGACCTTGCCGGACTTCCAAAGGATAGGTATTATATGTATCGTGCCCGCTGGAACGAGCATCAGCACACCACCCATCTTCTTCCTCACTGGAACTGGAAGGGTAGAGAAGGACAGGTTACCCCTGTATATTGCTACACCGATGGTGTAGAAGGCGAGCTTTTCGTAAACGGCAAGAGCCAGGGCAGAGTTCGCAAGGACAAGTCAAGCCGCCTCGACCGCTATCGCCTCCGCTGGAACAATGTGAAGTATGAACCAGGCGAGATTCGCGTGGTTACCTACAATCAGTATGGCGACAAGGTAGGAGAGGACGTGAAGCGTACAGCCGGAGAACCAGCGCAGATGAAGTTCAGCGTGGAGACTCCAGGCCATGAGCCTATCGCCTGCATGGTAGAAGGCTGTACCGATGAGCACAACGTGCTGCTGAATGCCGATGGCAACGACCTTGCCTTCATCACCGTGAGCCTCCTGGATAAGGATGGCAACGAGTGTCCGCTCGCCGATGATGAACTTACCTTCGAGGTAAAGGGTGCCGGAACCTTCAAGGCAGCATGCAATGGTGATGCTACTTCGCTCGATTCCTTCACTCAGCCACACATGCGACTCTTCTCTGGCAAACTCGTTATTGTTGTTCAGAGCAAGGCACAGAAGGGCGACATCATCCTCACCGTAAAGGATGGCAAGCGCAATATGGAAAAGTCGCTTACGCTGCAGGCAATATAATACAAACTTATTAATGATAATTATAGATTCCCCTAGGAGAAGAAGTTCTTGCTCCTAGGGGAATTCTTCGTTCAGCGACGTTGAATGTGTGTTCAGCACTGTTGAATGTGTGTTCAGCACTGTTGAACATACGTTCAGCAGTATTGAACGGAGATTTCTTCTAATGGTAGCAACAAATTCTCCCTATTCTTTCAACAACTTCTCCCTATCATTTGAACAACTTCTCCCTGTCCTTTCAACAACTTCACTCTATACTTTTAACAACTTCTCCTTGTTCTATTGTTATTTTTCTCTAATAATATTTGGCATTGTCGTGAATAATGTGTATTTTTGCAGCTATGAACAAATCACTAACCGCTTTATCTAAAATAAGCATGGCGATAGCTATGCTTTTTATATCCATAGCGCTCCATGCGCAACGTTTCGTCAACACCACCCTGGATGGTGCTCAGGCTGTCTATGCCATTACCCAAGATACATCAGGAGTAGTCTGGCTGGGTACCGACAATGGTCTCTACAGTTATGATGGCTACCACGACTATCATCATTTTGCTTCCCATACCTTTAGTCATGTCAGCATCAATGCGCTCGGCTTCGAGGGTAGCATGCTCTATCTGGCTACGGGCAATGGAATGCTGAAGTTTGATACGCAGAAGGGAATCTATGCTTCTGCGCCAGCGATGGAATCTGATGGAGGCAGGGACAGAAAAAAGGCGGCAAGGGCGTTGCGAGTGCTTGATATGAAGGGCAGGAAAGATGCCTTTGGCAACGATGTATATGCTATCCTGCATACGCAGAAGGGACTTCTGGTGGGTTCTCTCGCCGGACTCCGTCTCAACCAGCGCCAGATTCTCCTGACTCCCGGAGCACAGCCGCTGGTGAATGCCCTGGCTTATGATGCCAAGCGCCACTGCTACTGGATAGGTACCGAGGGAGCCTTGTACTGCGCCGACCAGGCTTTGCAGAACTTCTCTAAGATTGCGGCACTGGATGGAAACTCCGTGAAGTGTCTGGACGAAGACCAGGATGGCAATCTCTATATCGGTACAGACAATGGTCTTTATCGCATGGCGATGAACAACAGTCTGGAGCACTTCGTTCACGACTCGCGCAATGAGGCAACCATCCCCAACAATATCGTATGGTCCTGTTATGTGGATAAGTGGCAGAATGTGTGGATCGGTACCGATCACGGACTTTCCCGTTTATCTACCCATACCTTCTATCGCTTCACTTCGCTCGATAAGATTACCTTCTCGGGCGAGGGAAACTGTCTGCATGCTATCCTTCAGACCCGCAGCGGCGACTGGTGGATGGGCGGAACCAACGGCTTGATTCACTATGCAGAGGGAGTGCGTGTGCAGGGTGCAGCTTCTGAATATCAGAATGTGGTATGGTATAAGCAGAACAATCCTTCGGCTCCTCTAGCTCACAACCGTGTGCGCAAGATTTATGAAGACAGGGAGGGCGATGTGTGGATCTGTACAGACCACGGCATCAACCTCTATCAGAAGAGTACGGGAAAGTTGCTCAACTTCATTGTCTATGACAAGACCGGAAAGTATTCTACTGCCTGGGCTTACGATATCCTTCAGGATCGTGCAGGCAGAATGTGGATGGCATCTTATCAGGGTGGCGTCTTCGTGCTGGACAAGCAGCGCCTTCTGGCAGCCATCTCCCTGTCATCTGCAGCTACCGCCACCTGTGTGGCAGACCATCATTTCTCTGACAAGGGAAAGAATGCCCTCTCCGGTCTCCACATCGGACAGCTGGTGCTCGATTGTAAGGGAATGGTCTGGGCATCCTCTTATAATCATCTCGACCGTATCGATACCCGTACCCTTCGTATCTCCCATATCCCTGGCACTGATGCCATCAATTATCTGATGACATCTGATAACGGCAATGTGTGGGTAGGATATAATTCCAGCGTGAAGTGCTTTATGGTGAACCTGCCGATGAAGGGCAAGGAGGTGGAAAGCAAGGAATGGAAGATTGGCGAGAAGGTGGTTTCCATGTGTGATGTAGAAAACAAGATCTGGGTGGTAGCAGGCAATGCGTGCAGCGTGCTGGATCCGGAGAACAACAGTTTCCGCTTCATCATTCCGATGGAGAATCCGAACAATATCTATTATTCCAAGCTGAACCACGAAGTGGTGATGGGTGGTAACGATGGCTTCATCTCCATCCGTGCCGACCTTTCCATGCCGAAGGACGACAAGGCGCAGCTGCTCCTGGCGGGTATCGTGGTGAATGGCAGACAGACCCAGGATGCCTTGCTCGACGAGAACATTGAGGGAACACCGGGTGTTTCGCCTGTGGGACTGAAGACGCTTGTACTGAAGCATGATGAGAACAACTTCACGCTCCAGCTGTCTGATTTGCCTTTTGCCGATCATCCTACTGCCGTCTATGCCTATCGCCTGGAGGGTAGCGACCACGAGTGGCACTATCTGGACAAGGGCAATCTTGACATCACTTACAATGGATTGTCGTATGGCGATTATCATCTCACCGTACATGTGGTGGATGGCGAGGGAAATATCGGAGATGAAGTTTATCAGCTCGAAATCTCCGTTCTCCCTCCATGGTATCTCACCATCTGGTGCAAGCTGTTCTATCTTACCCTCCTGATTGTGGGTATCGCCTGGGTTATCAATGCCCATTTCGTAAGAAAGAAGTTGAAGGAGGCGAAAAAGCAGAAGGAGGAAATCCTGGAGCAGGTGCAGGCGCGTATGCAGTTCTACGCTAACCTTGCCGATGACCTGAAGAATGCTGCCGCTCACCAATCGTTCGAGGAAGTGAACCATCTGGTAGTTTCTAATCTCGACGTGAATGCTTCCGACAGCGAAACAGAGTCGGCAATGATTGTAAATTTCAATGGTCAGCAGACTACTCCGGCAGTTGAGATCGATGAGCTGGATAGGAAACTGCTCGACGAGATTAAGAAGACGATAGAAGAGAATATGGTGGATTCCGACTTCAACGTGTCGATGCTTCAGGAGAAGATGGGCATGGGAAACAAGCAGCTTTACCGAAAGCTGAAGGCGCTTACGGGTCAGACTCCGGTAGAATATATCCGTGATATGAGAATGCAGAAGGCGGCAAAATTATTGAAGGCAGGCAAGTTCAGCGTGTCGGAGGTAATGTACACCGTAGGCTTCTCTAACAGCAGCTATTTCTCGAAGTGCTTCTCCAAGGCGTTTGGGATGACTCCTACTGAGTTTATGCGCAGTTAGGAGTGAAAATGTTGCCTAAAATCATAACTTTACAGAAAAATGTTATGATTTTAGGCAAAATTCGTTATTTTATGTTTTAATTCTTGCTTAAGTTATTAAAAATTAGTAATTTTGCACCTTAAATCGGAGTACAGGTCCATGCGTGGACTATCAAGCACTATTGGTCTAAACTGAAAGAGGTATTGAGCGAAACACCTCAAGATGTGATGCAGTAATTGATTTATGTACAAGAAAGAAAAAAAATAAGTATCAATTTTTAGTAAACAATTAAGAAACAAGGATGAGAAGATTAACTCTTTTACTTGTCTCTCTTGTATTGTTGTCTATCCAATCCGTATTGGCGCAGAGTTTCCGCGTCAAGGGTACCGTTGTGTCTGCTGAGGACAACGAACCGATGATTGGTGTGACGATTAAGCAAGAGGGTACATCAAATGGTGTGGTCACCGATATTGACGGTAACTATACCATCGAAATTAAAGGGGCTTCGAAAGCTACGCTGGCATATTCGTATGTCGGATGTCTGACCCAGAAGCATGTAGTCAAAGAGCAGACAAACACGCTCAACATCACCCTTGCTCCTGATTCTAAGATGATGGACGAGGTTGTCGTTGTGGCGTATGGTGTGCGAAAGAAGGGAACCATTGCGGGTTCTGTTTCTGCTGTAAAGGCAGAAAAGATTGAGAATGTTCCAGCTGCCAGCTTCGACCAGGCTTTGCAGGGACAGAGTACAGGTTTGCAGGTCATCGCCTCTTCGGGTGAGCCAAGCAAGGCTGCCACTTTCCAGATCCGTGGTACCAACTCCATCAACTCTGGCAAGGCTCCTCTCTTTATTCTGGATGGTGTGCCTATCTCCAGTTCCGATTTCAATACCTTGAGTCCTAACGACATCGAGAGTATCTCGGTATTGAAAGATGCCTCTTCTACCTCTATCTATGGTGCCCGTGCGGCAAATGGTGTGGTGGTGATTACATCTAAGCGAGGTTTGGCGATGGACAAGGCGAAGATCACGCTCCGCGCACAGTATGGTTTTTCTGAACTGGCTCAGAGTAGCTGGAAGATGATGAATACCGATGAGCGTATCCAGTTTGAAAAGGAAGTAGGATTGGATGCCGGTAAGGATTACAACCTCCTTTCAAAGGTGAATGTCAACTGGCTGGATGAGGTGTTCAACGACCGCGCTCCGCTGCAGAGCTACGAACTTTCTATCAACCGTGCTACCGACCGTTTGAATTATTATGTTTCGGGTGGCTTCTACGACCAGGATGGTATTGCACAGAACTCAACCTTCCGCCGTTACAACATCCGTACCAATGCAGATGTCAAGGCTAGCAAGTGGTTGAAGGTAGGTACCAACACCATGGCTGCCTACGAGGAGGCTCAGCAGGCTGATGATGGTAGCTACACCACCGTGACTCCTATTTCTGCATGCCGCTTCATGTTGCCTTACTGGAATCCATACGCCAAGGATGGCAGTCTGGCTTCGCTTTCTGCAGGCAACTGGGCTGGAACCAGTGAGAACCCTATCGTCTATATGGGCAAGAATCCTATCAGAAACAAGAAGTACAAGGTGCTCTCTACCATGTATGCCGAGGTTTATCCGATAGAGAATCTGACTATCCGTACCCAGTTTGGTGCCGATTTCACCCATTCTACAGCGTTCCTCCAGTCTTTCCCAAGTCTCTCTTCGAACAACGGACAGGGTACTGCGGCACGACAGAGCAGCGATGCCATCAACCTGACAGAGACTACCACCGCCAACTATCGCTTCAGTCTGAATGATATCCATGCATTCAACGTGATGTTGGGTCAGGAGGCAGTAAGCCATCATTCAGAGGGATTCCAGGTATATTCCAAGGGTCAGACAAGTGATCTCCTGACCAACGTATCTTCTGGTACCCGTGCCAGCCGTTGGGCAGATTCATCTTCTGATTACTCTTATCTCTCGTTCTTTATGCGTGGCGAGTACAACTACAAGGAGCTTTACTACGCCGACTTCTCTCTGCGTACCGATGCTTCTTCACGTTTCGGTAAGGATCATCGCTGGGGTACCTTCTGGTCACTCGGTTTCATGTACAATGTGAAATCTACCAACTGGCTGAAGGATGTAAAGTGGCTCAGCTCTGCTCAGCTTGCCGTAAGTACAGGTACATCGGGTAACTCAGAGATTCCAAACTATTATCACCTGGCTTTGGTTTCCGGTGGTGCCAACTACGATGATACAGCCGGTTTCTATCCATCTCAGAGCGGTAACGAGGAATTGGGTTGGGAGTCAACATGGGCAAACAACTTCGCGCTCCGTCTCGGCTTCTTCGACAGAATCAACTTCAGCTTCGAGGCTTACTACAAGCGTACTTCCAATATGCTGATGCGTGTTCCTGAGTCTTATACCGTTACCGGCGAGGGCTATCGCTGGAAGAACGTAGGTGTGATGGCTAACAAGGGTATCGAGTTGAGTGCTGACGGCGATGTAATCCGCACCCGCGACTTCACCTGGAATGTAAGTGCTAACGTATCTTACAACCAGAACCGCCTGAAGGAACTTTATAATGGTGTAACCGAGTATGTGAACTCAACCACTGGTTTGAAGTATGTGGTAGGTCACTCTGTAAGCGAGTTTTTCCTGAACCGTTATGCCGGTGTGAACCCTGCAAATGGTGAGCAGCTCTGGTATGATAAGGATGGTAACGTAACCAATGAGTTCCGTGAAAGCGACAAGGTGATGACTGGCAAGACCTATGATGCACCTTGGATGGGTGGTTTCGGTACAAGCTTCCGTTGGAAGGGCTTGCAGCTTTCTGCCCAGTTCAGCTGGATTGGTACACGCTACGTGATCAACAACGACCGCTTCTTTGAGGAGAGTGGTGTAACCTTCGGAACTGCTTACAACCAGTCAAACCGTCTGTTGTACGACCGCTGGAAGCAGCCGGGCGATATTACCGATATCCCACGTTGGGGCGAGGTAACCCAGCTCGACGACCGTTTCCTGGAGAACGCATCGTTCCTCCGCATGAAGAATCTCAGTCTGTCGTATTCGTTGCCGCAGAGCTTGTTGCGCAAGACCAACTTCTTCTCAATGGTTCGCATCTACGGACAGGCACAGAACCTCTTCACCATTACCGGTTTCAACGGCTTGGATCCAGAGGTTTCATCCAATATTTACCAGGCGCAGTATCCAGCTTCACGCCAGTTTACCCTGGGTGTGGAACTGCAATTCTAAGCTAGAAAGGAGAAAACAAAATGAATATCAGAAATATAAAGACATACATCCTGTCGGGTATCCTGACCCTCTCGCTGTCTTCCTGTCTTGACAAATATCCAGAGGATTCCATCCGCATGGATGAGGCTGTCAACAAGGTGGAAGATGTGGATAAGCTGGTGATCGGTATCTACGACAGTTTCAAGAGCAGCGCCTTGTATTCGGGCAATCTGACAATCCTGCCAGACCTGCAGGCAGACTTCGTGTTCTGCGTAAAGGGCTACTCGAATGCCTACGGCGATATCTATCGCTGGAAGGACATCAAGGCAACCAACACCGACATCGAATCGGTTTATGCCGACCTTTATGATGTAATCAACCGATGCAATTTCCTGCTCGACAATGTTGATAAGGTAAAGGCTGCAACTACCGATGACAAGCAGCTTGACAAGCTGGAGCAGTATGAGGGCGAGGCTTACTTTGCACGTGCCCTGGCTTACTCAGAGCTGATCAAGTGTTTCTGCAAGGCTTACGATAGCGATGAGCAGGCAGAGAAGGAACTCGGCGTAGTGCTCACAGAGCACTACAAGGGCGATGAGGTTCAGAAGCGAGCTACCCTGAAGGAATCATACGAATTCGTATTGAGTGACCTCGATAAGGCTACCGAATACCTGAAGGTAGGTGATGACTTCACCGGAAGTCTCTACAACGAGATTTACTTTAATGAATATACCTGTCATGCCTTGCGTGCGCGCGTATCCTTATATATGCACAAGTACGATGATGCCATCAAGTATGCATCCAAGGTTATCGGCAGCAAGTTCTATACCCTAGAGAAGGCTTCTTCCAACACCTATTCCAGCCAGGTGAAGGATTACAAGTACATCTGGACCTATGGTGATTCACGCGAGGCTATCTGGAAGGTAGGCTTCACCGTGAACAGCTATGGTGGTGCCCTGGGTACCATCTTCGATAACTACAACTACGTAAGTTATCGTCCGGACTACGTGCCTGAGACCTGGGTTATCAACTCATTCGACAGCAACGATCTTCGTGCCGCAGCCATCTTCACTACTCGTGTAACAGGTTATGAGCACGGCTTGCAGTGGCCTTTGTTGAGCAAGTATTTCGGCGATGCCACTTTCTTGAGCAACAACATCCTTCACGTTCACCAGCCAATGGTATTCCGCCTTGCCGAGCAGTATCTGATCCGTGCCGAGGCTTATGCGATGAAGAAGGACTACACCAAGGCAGGTAAGGATATCTCAACTCTGCGCACTGCCCGCTACTCTTCTTATGGTGGTAACACCTCTTTGAGCGAGAGCAATGCCTTGACCGTTATCGAGTCGGAGCGTGTGAAGGAACTCTATATGGAAGGCTTCCGCCTGAACGACCTGAAGCGTTGGCACAAGGGATTCAGCCGTAAGGTGAGTGACCAGCCAGCAGCCAACTTCGTACAGAGTAGCCTGAAGGTAGAAAAGGACGCCCCACTCTTCGTATGGCCTATCCCACAGCATGAGCTGGAGGCACCGGGTTCGGAGATTGAGCCTAATGAAAGTAACAAATAAAATAAGGAGACGATCATGAAGAAAATAATGATGGGATGTTTGGCAGCCGTGGCTGTACTCATCGCTCTTGCGAGCTGTTCGCAGGATTATACCACCTATTCGGGTCCAAGTCATATCATGTTCTCTGATACGCTCTATCAGTATGCCGTGCAGGAAACCAACGAGGTTTTCAATGTTCCTGTTTCGGCTACCGAGAAGGTTGATTACGACCGCACCTTCGGCGTGGAGGTTGTTGATAAGCAGAGCAATGCCATCGAGGGACAGCACTATCGCATCCTCAACAACACCGTTACAATCAAGGCGGGCGAGATGGTAGGAAACGTGCAGATTCAGGGTATCTATGATAACATCGGCAAGACCGACTCTCTGGGCTTCACCCTGAAGCTGGTGATTCCGGAGAAGTATAACTGGACAGAGCTTTACAAGGACTACACCCACGTGGTGATGCAGAAGTCTTGTCCTTTCGATATCCACAACTTCTCTGGCTGGTGCATGGTAACATCTACCTTCTATAGCCAGTACTTGAACAACGTAACCAACCGTCTGATCAAGACCGAGGTAGTGGAAGGCGAGGAGAATACCGTGCTGCTGAAGGATGTTTACTACAAGGGCTACAACCTGAAGTTGAAGTTCAATACCGATAACATCCTGGAACCAAAGGTAGAGATGGACGATCAGATAGCTGGTGAAACCGGTGAGGCGTTCGGCACCATCTATGGAGATGGCAAGTTGCGCATCAGCCAGCCATCTTTCTACACCTCTTATTATAATACCTGCCAGAACTATGTATTGCAGTATGTCACCATGAGTGTTGACAACAAGGATGGTTCATCCTTCGGCACCGTGGGCACCTTCATCACCATGTATGAATGGATCAGCGATGCAGAGGCAGAGAAATTAAAAGAACAAGGATATTAAAAACAGAATAAAGTAAAATGAAAACATTGATTTCAAAATATTGGCTCGTACTCATGGCGCTGGTTTCAGTGACCCTGTTCACTGCTTGTTCCAGCGATGACGACGATGCCGTAAACCCTGTGTTCCCACAGGTACAGACTATCGCAGGTGCAGCTGGCGACGAGTTGGACTTCACCTTCGATGCCAACGAGAACTGGAGCCTCACTTCTTCTGCCATCTGGTGTAAGCTTGTGCAGGGCGAGAATGCTGATGCCTTCGTGCTCAATGGTACAGCAGGCAAGCAGACCCTCAAGGTAAAGATTACGGCAGATGATGCCAGCAAGGATATGAGCGTGGCTCAGCTCTTCCTGACCATGGGTGGTCAGAAGGTTGCCATCGCTGAGGTAAAGCGTTCGGCTGCCGGCTATGAGCTCAAGGTTTACGATGAGTTGGGCAACGATATCACCGAGACAGGTATTACCGTTGGTTACAAGGATATCGCAGGTCAGCCTATCTACAACAAGTTCTCTGTCAAGGCAAACTATCGTTTTGCTGTTACCAACACTCCTGCCTGGGTAGAGTTGGAAGGCGGCTTCCTGGTAGGTACACCTAACAAGCCAGCCGTAGGCGGTGCAGCCTTCAAGGAGAACCAGGGCGTGAGCGCCAAGTATGCCATTGCCAAGGATGCCAACTACACCGTTACCTTCTCTTCTGAGGATGGCAAGGCTGCCGTTACCGTACCGGTTATCTATAATGGTATGACCACCAACACCATGGATGTTACATATCCTACCGCTTCACAGTGGGCAGTATGGAATGTATCTCTGGATGGCAAGGTATTCACCCAGAACGGTTCAAGTCTGAATGGCGAGACCACCAATGCGTTTACTTTCCACAACTTCGTTCCTTTTACCCTCAAGACCTTTGGTGATGCTTATCAGCTGGTAGTCTTCGAGAACAAGGAGAATGGTTTGTTCGAGGATGCTTCCGGCGCTGTTCAGTTGCTGGGCGAGAAGGGGGATGTGAAGCTCACGGTCGCTCCATTGGGCAGCGGAAGCCGTGAGTTCCTGGTCTATGCATTGCCACAGAGCGTATTCGAGAGTCTGGAGAATGGACTCGACGGAATGCTGGAGGATGACTTCATGACCGTGAAGAGCGATTACGACCGTTACTTCCTGATGGACATCGTACAGAAGGAGGACAAGAAGGGCGAGTCAGCTGTTACTGCTCCTATCGTAACCAGCATGGGTATGGAGGCAGATTGCGCCTTGACAAGCAATGAAGACTATAAAATGTATGCCGAGGGCTTCTTCAGCTATACAGGCAACGAGGTATTCGAGTCAACTGTTTATGGTGGCTATGTAGCCATCTATCCACAGATCGACGGATGGAATCCTGGTGATGGTGCCTCTGTTGTGATTTATGATGGTGCAGGCAAGATGATGGATACCTACGAGGTAGGACAGGACGAGAAGGGCATCTATGTAGGAATGAACGTAGATGGACTCGCATTCCCTATCTTCGCAGGATTCAACGATGCCCAGGGCGCTTGCAAGCGTGTAGTCTTTATCAATAATATGGGATTTAGAAGCAAGAGAAAGTAATGAAGAAATTCAAAAGATATAGCAAGGCATTCCTGTTGCTCCTGGTTGCAATGATGACCCTGGTAGTGACAAGCTGCTCCGATGATAACACCGAGGGCTGGGACGGCACATACGGTTATGTGCAGTTCATGCTCTCCAAGAAGGTTTCGTCGAGAGCCACCCGTGCCGCTGCCATCGATAAGCTTGAGAAGCTCGGCGATGCCAAGAAGATCAAGGTGGTGATGGAGCATGACGGTACAACCGTATCGCAGACATTGTCGCTCAATGCCTACAATGCCGAGAATGCGGAGTATGGATTGAGAAGTGATAAGCTGCAGCTGGCATCTGGTTCTTACACCATCATCGGTTTCTATCTCTATGATGCCGTAGATGAGGAGCTGCTTGCCTCTTCTGCAGGCGAGACCTTTACTGTTGTGGGAGGTGGCCTGACCAAGCAGGACCTGATGGTGGAGACCGTAGAGCGTGGTAAGGTGCAGTTTGACCTCATCAAGCAGTGGGAGAAGACCCGTGCCGGAAACCAGGAGTATCTCTTCTCCAGCATCCGCATGATTGATGTGAGCGTAACCAACCTCTTCACCCGTGAGACCTTCACCTTCGCCAACCTGAAGGTGAAATACAAGGAGGGAAGCAAGGAGAATCAGAATCCGGACAACGAAGACGATAAGTATATGGATGTGGCTACTGCCCATTGCGATTCTACCGTATGGCTCCCGGCAGGTACCTATCAGGTTACCTCTTATACTACATACGGCAAGACCGGTGCGGTGAAGACTACCTACGAGACTCAGCCGGTAAAGGGCGAGGCTTTCGTGGTAACCGACAACAAGCTTACCGACAATGCCCAGGTGCCTATCCTCCTCTCTGAGACCAAGGAATACATCAAGGACTACAAGGCATTGAAGGCTATCTGGGAATCTCTGCAGGGCAAGGACTGGAGCTTCTATGGTGATGCTACCTTCCACGGTGCCAACTGGAACTTCAACAAGGAGCTTGATATGTGGGGTGAGCAGCCTGGCGTTACGCTTAACAGCAATGGCCGTGTCATCGGTCTGGTCATCGCTGGCTTTGGTGCCAAGGGTATCGTGCCTGATGCCATCGGTCAGCTGACTGAACTCCAGGTGTTGAACTTCGGTTCGCACGACGAGAAGATCGGTGCCAACCTCTTCTCCGACTACGATGCCAGCAAGTTGAGTGCCGCTCATAAGATGGCAATGCGTCATGATTATGAGAACAAGTTCCTGAAGTACGACCCACGTGCCCATATGTCGGAGATGATCGTGGAGAGTTTCAACTCTGATAGCAAGAATGCCAAGAACATCATCAAGAAGGATTCCAGAATCCAGCTGAAGGATGCCCAGATTGGTTTGACTACCAACAAGATTACAGGTATCTCGAAGGCAATCTATCGTCTGACCAAGATGCAGCAGTTCTATATCGGTAACTCACCAATCACTGCGGATGAGGTTTGTACCAAGTTCTATGATGATGAGAATTCAGAGTACCATCGCTTTGCAGAGGAATATACCGAGGAGGCATGGGACAAGATGACCACTCTCACCGACCTGGAGCTTTACAACTGCCCTAAGCTGACCCGCCTGCCGGATGTGTACTACAACCTGCCGAATATCCAGGCGTTCAACCTGGCACGTAACAAGGGTATCAAGGCTGCGCAGCTGCGTGACGACTGGGAGCAGATGGCAACCAGCAAGATAGGTAAGACCCTGCAGATTCTCTACCTGAGCTACAACAACCTGGAAGAGTTCCCTGCAACATGGGCACTCCGCAACATGGTGAAGCTGGGCTTGCTCGACCTTGCCAACAACAATATCAAGAAGGTACATCCATTCACCAAGGAGGTTATGCTTTCATCACTCTATCTCAACAATAACCAGATAGAGGAGATTCCTGCCGACCTGTGCGGTTTCTCAGAGAACACAGAGAGTCTGAACTTCTCTTATAACAAGTTGAAGAAGATCCCGAACATCTTCGATGCAAGCTCTGTACACGTGATGGGTTCTGTAGATTTCTCCAACAATGAGATTTCGGGTGTGGATGACGCAGGCGGTTACAAGGGTATCAATGCCTCAACCGTATCGCTTGCCAACAACAAGTTCAGCAAGTTCCCTTCAGAGCTGATTGCTGCCGGTTCGCCAATCATCACCCTCGATCTGAGCGGCAACCAGATGACCAGCATCCCTAAGGGTTCCATCAAGGGTAAGTATGCTTATCTCTTGCAGGTGATGGACTTCCGCTTTAACAAGTTGACATCTCTCTCTAACGACTTCTTGAGCGATAACATGCCATACATCACCAACATCGACTTGAGCTACAACTGCTTCAGCGAGGTTCCTACCCAGCCATTGAATAGTGCCAACCTGCGTGCGTTCGGTATCAACCATCAGCGTGATGCCCAGGGCAACCGTCCTCTCCGCACATGGCCAACAGGTATCACCAAGTGCCCAAGCCTGATTCAGTTCCAGATTGGTTCCAACGATATCCGTAAGGTGGATGAGACATTGACCTCTCACATGTATATCCTGAACATCTCAGACAACCCTAACATCTCTATCGATGTAACCAGCGTCTGCGCATACATCAAGGCAGGTATGTACAAGTTGTTCTATGACAAGACCCAGGACATCCGTGGCTGCGATGCATTGGATCTCGAAAATTAAACTATAAGGAAGTAAGATAATATGAAATATATTAAGAAACTTACATGGCTCCTCGTTCTCGGTGCCGGTCTGATGACCGCATCCTGCAGCGACAATGATGATGTGGAAATCCCTGGTGGACTCGCCATCGACAAGGAGCAGATTGAAATAGGAGCTGAGGGCGGAAGCGAACAGCTCGCCATTGCTGCCTCTCAGAACTGGGTGAGCAGCGTGGCTGAGCCTTGGCTGATGCTGACTCCTGCCAACGGTGTGGGTTCTACCACTGCTACGGTAATCGTAGATTCTACCTTGACCAATGGCCGCCGTACCACCGACATCGCCTTCCTCGGCGATAACGGTCAGCGCCGTACCATCTCGGTCGTGCAGTTTGGTTATGGCAAGCAGATTGACATCAAGGACCCTGTTGTGGAAATCGATAACTCCGGCTCATACGATGAGCGTGCTTTCGAAAGTCTGATTTCTGCCAATGTGGAATGCAAGATCGGAAGCATCGAGTATTCCTTCGAGGGCGATATGACGGATGCCGAGAAGGCGGAGAACGAAGGTGAGCGTGAAGGATGGCTCCTGAACGCCAAGAACGAGGATAAGCTGACCGGTACCAACCTGGGTATCGTGCTCGACCGCAAGGCGCGTCCTCGCAGCGTGAAGTTCAAGTTCCGCTGGAATATGAACATCGTTCCTGCCGTGCGTGTGGCTAAGGTTCATCTCGTTCCTGTGAATGCAGAAGATGAGCTGGTGGATGCTGACGGCAACAAGACGGATGATGTGATCCTTACCGTTCGCCAGGCTGCGGCTCCGAAGATTGAGGATACCCGTGCCGGTGACTCTCTCTCGGTCATCATGATCAACCAGAAGCTCAACAGCATGGCTACTTACGATACAAGCGACAACATGCGCAACTGGAGCAGCGTAACCCTCTGGGAGGCTACCGATGCCTTCGTGAAGCAGCACCCTGAGGCTGTGGGACGTGTGCGCAGCGTGAAGTTCAGCATGCTGAATCTCAAGCCGGGCGAGACGCTTCCTAAGGAGGTGAAGAACCTGAAGTACCTGGAGAGCTTCTCTGTGGCAAGTAATGACAACAACCAGATTCGCGAGATGCAACTCGGCGAGGACATCTGTGAGCTGGCTTATCTCAAGCATCTTACCGTACAGGCGTTCGGACTGGTTAAGTTGCCTGCGGGCTTCAAGAAGTTGGGCAAGTCGCTGGAGAGTCTCAATCTGGTAAGTAACAACTTCAACAGACTGTCGGATATCACCAAGGTGGTGAATGCCCAGAACTTCCCTCACCTTACGGAGCTGATTCTCTATGCACAGCGCCGTTCCGATGTCTGCATCAATTTGAGCGGCTTGAACAAGAATAGCGACGGCAACTATATCTACAATACTTACCCTATCGGTATGTATGGTAATATCAGCAGCGAATATTCAGAGCGCCAGGCATTCCTCTCGCTTCTTACCTGGGACAACCTGAAAGCCCTGGAGCTTTCTTACTGTTTCCTGGAAGGTGAACTTCCTACCGATGAGGAGATGGACGAGGCCTTGGAGGCTGCCGGAAAGCCTACACGCTATACGGCTGCCGACTTCTCTACCAACAAGGCAGAATGGCAGGATAAGCTGGTGGGTGATACCTGCAAGTGGTTGCTCTCTAAGTGGAACAACCCTGTAACCTGCAAGCAGAAGGATGGCACCATCGTTTACGAGGATGTCTATCCGATGTCTGTGCCACGCGTGCTGCCTAAGTGCCGCTCTCTGGCGCTCAACCTCAACTTCTTCACAGGTGCGGTGCCTAAGTGGATTCTGTTCCACCCTCGCATGGTGCTGTGGAGCCCTGCTACCATGGTATTCAACCAGACGGAGCGAGGTTTCAACACCGTAGGTAAGGCTGCCGGATTCTCCAATATGGCTGAGGATACCTATAGCGCAGAGTACTACTATGGCTCTAAGGATCCAGGTTCCAAGTGGGAGGTGAAAGGCGTAGCTTATCCATTGTACTACCGTGCCTACGTAGCAGCCGGAGATGAATCTGGCGAAGAGGCACTTGCCAAGTACAAGAGAAGTAGAAAAGTAAGTAGATAATTAATATAGAAGCAAACAATGAAGAAAAAGTTTTTCTATATGGCAATGGTCGCTTTGGCATTGACAGGCTGTTCAGACAGCCTGTCAACCATCGACTCTTCTGAGGGCAAGGCAGACATCACTATCCCTTCTGATGCAGAGGCGGGTGAACTGCTCATCAAGTTTGCCCCAGAGATGAGCAGCATTCTCGACCAGGCGCAAATGAGCAAGACTCGTTCTGGCAAGGCTACCCGTTCGGGTATTCCTTCTACCGACGAGGTGCTCGACATCCTGGGAAGCTACAGCTTCGAGCGTGTCTTCCCTGTTGATGCAAACACCGAGGCAAGAACCCGTGAGGCGGGACTCCACCTCTGGTACACCGTGAAGTTTGACAAGAGCACCGACCTGAAGGCTGCCGCAGAGCGCCTGAAGCAGTTGGGCGAAGTTACCAAGGTGCAGACCAATGGTCGCATCAAGCGTGCCTACAATACCGATAGCAAGCGCATCTATCTCAGTGACAAGGCGCTTCAGCAGAAGGCAACCCGTGCGGCTGCATCAGGTGAGCCTAACGACCCAGGCTTCGCTTATCAGTGGCACTATCGCAATCTGGGCGCCGGCAACTATGGCTTCGAGAATCTCAACGATAATCAGGCTGGTGCTGAGGCTGGATGTGATGTGAATGCCGTTGAGGCTTGGAAAACCTGCGTAGGCGATCCTTCCATCATCGTGGCTGTGCTCGACGAGGGCGTGATGTACACTCACCCTGACTTGGCGCCTAACATGTGGTGCAATCCGGGAGAAACTTCCCAGGGTGCGAAGGCTGATGGCGACGGAAACGGTTATGATGGCGACCTCCACGGATATAACTTCGTTGAGGAGAGCGGAAACATCACCTGGTCGGATGCCAATGATTCTGGTCATGGTACCCACGTAGCTGGAACCATCGCTGCTGCCAACAACAATGGTATCGGCGTGAGCGGTGTGGCTGGTGGTGATGGTACTCCAAACTCCGGCGTCAAGATCATGTCTTGCCAGATCTTCTCCGGTCAGAACAGTGTTACCTTGGCAGGAGAGGCGAGAGCCATCAAGTATGCTGCCGACAATGGTGCTGTCATCCTGCAGTGCAGCTGGGGTTACAATTCTTCTGAGAGTAGCGAGCTGAGTGGTTACACTCCTGGACCTGCTACCGAGAAGGAATGGGCTGAGACCTATCCGCTGGAGAAGGAAGCGCTGGATTACTTCATCAACAATGCTGGTTCGCCAAATGGCGTAATCGATGGCGGTATTGCTGTCTTTGCTGCCGGTAATGAGTATGCGGGCAATCCTGCATTCCCTGGTGCTTACTCCAAGTGTGTGAGCGTAGCGTCGCTGGCTGCCGATTATACTCCTGCCTGCTATACCGACTTCGGTTCGCTCGTAACCTTGAGTGCTCCGGGCGGTGACCTGGAATACTATGGTAAGATTGGTGAGACAGAGGATGAATATTGGGCTGAGACTGGCGAGCAGAAGGGTGCCGTGCTCTCTACTTTGGTAAAGAACGGTCAGCCTGCATACGGTTATATGGAGGGAACCTCTATGGCTTGTCCTCACGTATCGGGTGTGGCTGCCTTGGGTCTTGCCTATGCTGTCAAGCAGAACCGTCACTATCGTGCAGCTGACTTCATCTCTCTGATGAAGAAATCGGTGAAGGATCTGGATAGCCATTATCAGAATGGTGCTACCAAGACTTATTACATGAACCATACCACCGTGGGTGCTTCGCCTGAGACCATCGAGCTTTCCAAGTATATCGGCAAGATGGGTGCGGGTCTGATTGATGCGGCTCAGCTCTTGAACGGTATCCTGAACAAGGAACTCAGCTCGGAGATGAAGCTGCCTAATATGTATGTGGGTATCGAGAAGACTACTACTCTCAACCTTGCTGCTTATTTCGCAGGTCAGACCGAGGGTTACTCCTGCTCGGTTGCCAATACCAGCGTAGCTTCTGCTACCGTAGATGGCAAGATGCTCATCGTGAAGGGTCTCGCTGCGGGTAGTACATCGCTCACCGTAACTGCTGCCGACGGCACCAGCCAGACTGTGGTAGTAACGGTTCGCAAGAGTGCAGGCAACAATGGTTGGATGTAATATGAAGATATTTGCTTTCCTATCGGCTTTCTTCTTGGCTTTGCCTGTTACGGTGAATGCCCAGAAGGAATTGCTGAAGTTTGAGCATCCTCTGATAGATGCCGGTACGATGACCGAGGATGATGCGCCTCGCACCTTTACCTTCGTAGGTAAGAACGTGAGCAGGAAGGTACTGCACATCTCGCAGGTGCGAACCACCTGTGGATGTACCCGTTCCTTCGTAAAGGGTGATGTGATGCAGCCGGGCGATACCTGCCAGGTGCAGATTACCTTCACCCCGAACCGCTATCCGGGCACCATCAATACGGGGGCTTTCCTCTACCTGAAAGAGGTGGAGGGGCAGCCTGTGGTGAAGCTTGCCCTGACGGGTAGGGTGCTGCCGGGAGCCGATGTGTGGGCTCGCTATCCGCATAAGATGGGAACGCTGCGGCTGAAGCAGGCGACAAGCCACTCCGCATCACCAGTCTGCTTCTTCCGCCTTATGCCCGTCTAACCACGGAGCCGGAGGTGCTGGAGCCGGGTGATGAGGCAGATCTTGTCATCACCATCATCGCAGACCAGATTCCGGCAACGATGCCCGAAACCTTCACCTTCCCTGTTATCCTGGAGGGGCTGGATGCCCGTCCATCCGACAGGACCCTACAGGTGAGTGTGTCCCGTATTAAATGATGACGGGCTCCGGGCATCTATGATGCCTGAATCTCATCATAAGTAATCCATTCAATTATAAACAAGAAAAGATAAAGACAATGAAATATTTGAAGAAACTCTTCACCCTCCTGGTGATAGCCTTGTTTGCCTGCGGCTTTGCTGCTTGCAGCAGCGACGATGAGGAACCGGAGGAGCCTGCACTGGAGGTAACTCCTGCCAATCTTCATGGCACATGGAAGTTGGTGGAGTGGAACAACGGCGAGCAGGTGCCTGAGGGTACTTACTGCTACATTGTGTTCAACCGCAAGGAGCAGACTTTCGAGATGTATCAGAAGTTTGACAGTATGTATGGCCGCCACATCACGGGTTCGTTTGCCATCAAGAACGATCCTTACCAGGGCTACATCATCAGCGGAAGCTATGATTACGGCATGGGCGACTGGAACCAGAGCTATCTCGTAACCCGCCTTCTGGCTTCTGGTTCGATGATCTGGACCGGCAAGGATGATGCCACCGATGTCTGCCGCTACGAGCGTTGCAGCGAGGTGCCTGCCGAGGTTATCAAAGAATCGAAAGATTTTTCAGAATAAAGCCCGCCAGGTGCTCCGGGGATTTGCAATCCCCGGCAATCTGAAAAGCATATTAAAAAGAGCGAATAATCAGCAAACCATGCCGATTATTCGCTCTTTTTTTGTATCTTTGCCCTCGAACTCCTCATTACTCTGAAATGTAGAGGATAGGTTCAAGGAATAAAGTATAAGGATTAAAGTTCAAACGATATGTTGCCAATATTAACGATTACAGGTTCCGACAGCACTGGTGGCTCTGGTGTGCAGGCGGATATCAAGACGATATTCGAATTGGGAGGTTATGCCGTTTCGGCGATAACCAGCATCACCGTGCAGAATACCCTGGGTATCCAGGAGTTCTTTGATATTCCTGCCGAGATTGTTTCCGGACAGATAGAGGCAATCATGAACGATATGCAGCCCAACATCGTGAAAGTGGGAATGATACGCAAGGTAGAGACGCTGAATGTGCTCATCGATGCCTTGACCAAGTATCGTCCCGACCACATCATCTATGCTCCTTCCATCTGGTCGAGCCAGGGTGATGCGCTGATGACGGAGGATGTGGTGAGCCAGATCAAATACCGTCTGCTGCCCCTCTGTTCGGTAGTCGTGGCGAGAAAGAAGGAGAGTGACATCATCCTTCAGAACTCCCGACTCCTGGAGCTTGCCGAAAAGCAGGGTCTCCGGATTTATCGCCTTGATAATGCCAATTCGCATGGTCTCATCAACCGCTTCTCTTCTGCCCTTGCCATCTATCTGAACCAGGGCAAGAAGATGGAGGAGGCGTTGGCGATGGCGCAGGATTTCATCAATATAGAACTGGCTAGGGAGAGCAATCTGCAGGGCAGGAGTTCCGAGCTTTACAACCAGTTTATCTCGCAGGTGAACAACTTCTGCCGTACCTATAGCGATGTGCATTTCTATGCCGACCAGTTGAATGTGAGTGGCCGTTATCTGGCGCAGGTTACCCGCCGTATCTCCGGCAAGACGCCGAAGGCAATCATCGATGAATACATTGTGAAGGAGATAGAGCGCGAGCTTTCTACCACCACGCATACGGTGCAGGAGATAGCCAACACCTTCGGCTTCTCCTCGCAGGCTCATCTCACCAAGTTCTTCAAGAAGATGAGAGGGGTAACGCCTTCTGCTTTCAGGCAGAAAGGCTGAAAACAGGTGGTTTTTGACCAAAAAGTTAAAATAATTAAGTCAAAATTGAAACACGGACAAATTGAATTTGTCCGGCTCTTTTGTCCGGGTGCTTGTAAAGGGCTAAATATTAATAACTTATAAGCTGCCGGACAATTTGTCCGGACAAATTGAATTTGTCCGTGTTATTTTTTTCTTTGCCTTTTAACTCTATGTTTTCCACTTCGGAACTCATAGACTTCGGAGCCATAAAACTATGAGTTGGGATTCTTAACATAAAGCTCTAAAGCAGCCAAAGGAGAATAAGAGAGGTTGGAACGTAAAC
>URYG01000003.1 GCA_900551985.1 uncultured Prevotella sp.
CAGCAATCCTTACCGCTACTGCAATACCAAGCGAAACAAGACCGACATCTACTCTGCCGAAAACCGACAGATTGCGCGCGACGTAGCAGCCGAGACCTTCGTGCTTCTGAAAAATGAAGGAA
Source organism: uncultured Prevotella sp. (assembly GCA_900551985.1). GTDB lineage: Bacteria > Bacteroidota > Bacteroidia > Bacteroidales > Bacteroidaceae > Prevotella. Next base: position 123 of record URYG01000003.1, read on the forward strand.
ATATTCTTCCTCTGAAGAAGCAGGGAAAGATAGCGCTGATTGGTCCTCTTGCAGATACCCGCAACAATATTGCCGGCACATGGAGTGTAGCTCAGGCTCCTGAGAAATACGCCACCATCAAGGAGACGATGGAGAAAGCGCTCGATGGCAAAGCCACCTTATTATATGCACAGGGCAGCAATATCTGGCGCAATAGGGAACTCCAGAAGAACGGCGAACTGGGCAAGTCTATCGCCTGGGGAGATGAAGTAAAGATGAAGAACGAGGCGCTGCAGATAGCAAAGGAAGCAGATGTGATTATCTGCGCTATGGGCGAAACTGCCGACATGAGCGGTGAATGCGCAAGCCGCACCAACCTGGAAATGCCTGATGTGCAGCAGGAACTTCTGGCAGAACTCGCAAAGATGGGAAAACCTGTCGTATTGCTCAATTTTGCCGGTCGCCCTACGGTTTTGTCATGGGAGAAAGAACACATTCCTGCCATCATGAACGTATGGTTTGGTGGTTCTGAAGTGGGAGATGCACTTTGCGATGTCATCTTCGGCGACAAATCGCCATCGGGTAAGCTCACCACTTCGATGCCAAAGACAACCGGCCAGGAGCCTCTCTACTACAACCATCAGAACACCGGTCGCCCTGTACCAGACGATAATGAGAAGTTTGCCAAGTTTGCCAGCAACTGCCTGGATGTAAGCAATGGTCCTCTCTATCCATTCGGCTATGGATTGAGCTATACCACTTTCGAGTATGGCGATTTGAAGCTAAGCAGCCACGAAGTCAATAGGGATGACTGGAAGATTACCGCCACCATCAACGTAAAGAATACGGGTAGCCGAGATGCCGACGAGGTAGTTCAGCTCTATATCCGTGATATGGTTGCCAGCATCTCTCGTCCTGTCAAGGAATTGAAAGGTTTCCAGCGAATCCATCTGGCTGCAGGAGAAAGCAGGGAAATCAGCTTCGATATCACTCCTGAAATGCTCAAATTCTATAACGCAGAATTAAAGCATGTGATAGAACCTGGCGACTTCCAGATTATGGTGGGAGGAAACAGTAAAGAGGTAAAGACCCAGAATCTTACTGTTAAGAACTAGTGCCAAAAGCAAATGAACATACAATGATAGATACAAGACAGAAAGCTTTCAGGAGTGTGGTTACACTCCAGAAAACTTTCCAGAGATTCATAATCCAAGGTTATAACGGTGACAAACAATTTGCCTAAGTGCACTTATCTTCCTGTAACGCAACATAAGCACAGAACAATGTTCGAAACAGCCATTTCGGAAACAAACAAAGCATTCAAACAAATAAAAAAGCTTAAATCCACAAGTAAACTAACTGACATTCAAGCTTTTTTATTATCTTTGCATTCGAAACCGCCATTTCGGAAACGGCGGTTTCGGAAAATAACAAGAAAAAGAAACTCTAAAACAATAGAAATATGAAGTTCTTTGGAAGACAAAACGAAATAAAAGAATTGCAAGATATAAGAAATCTATCTTTGCAAACGGCTCGTTTCACAATCGTAACAGGACGCCGACGTAGCGGAAAAACATCCTTATTGATAAAAGCATACGAGGATGTTCAGGATATGCTGTATTTCTTTGTTGCACGAAAATCAGAAGCTGAACTCTGCAGAGATTTTATCGAAGAGATGACGACCAAACTTCAGCTTCCTATCCTCGGCGAAGTAACACGCTTTGCAGATATCTTTAAATATTTGCTTCAACTATCCAAGATTCGCCCTATCACTCTCATCATAGACGAATTTCAAGATTTCAAGCGGGTTAATCCATCTATCTTTTCAGATATGCAAAAGATATGGGATCTAAACAAACAGGAAGCTCATATCAATCTCGTGGTTTGCGGTTCTGTTTATTCACTTATGAACATCATCTTTAAAAACAACAAGCAACCACTTTATGGTAGGCAGACTGGAGAAATAAAAGTCACTCCATTTCCTCCCTCTGCTATCAAGGAAATTCTCTCAACATATAATTCTGCCTACACCAACGATGACCTATTGGCTCTCTACAGTTATACAGGTGGAGTTGCAGAATATGTAGAAATGATGATGGATGCTGGAGCCATGACAAAGGAAAAAATGACAGAGAAGTTTGTTGCAAAGAATTCTTATTTCATATACGAAGGAAAAAATATGCTGATAGAAGAATTTGGTAAAGACTATGCCCGTTATTTCGAAATATTGCAACTTATTGCTTCTGGCTACACAACTCGTGGTGAAATAGAAAGCATTATGAAAATAGAGCTCTCGGGCTATCTCACCAAACTGGAGAACGATTATTGCTTGATTTCCCGTTATACACCGATGTTTCAAAAGACCAATCGCAACATCCGGTACCAGATAGAAGACAACTTCCTTCGCGTCTGGTTTCGCTACATCTACAAATATGGATATATGATAGAGGTTGGCGCCAACAAGAAACTAAAGATGGTTATAGATAAGAGCTACACCACATACACAGGCAAGGTTCTGGAAAGATATTTCATAGCAAAGATGATAGAAAGCGAAGAATATACCCAGATTGCTTCCTGGTGGGACAGAAAGGGAGAGAATGAAATCGATATCATCGCTGCCGATGAACTGGAGCAAAAAGTCATTTTCTATGAGGTGAAACGCCAAGCCAAGGATATAAATCTCGGCATCTTAAAAGATAAAGCCGAGCATTTCTTCCAGGCAACAGGAAAATTCAAGAAATTCACTATCGGATACCAGGGATTGTCGATGGAGGATATGTAAAATGTCATCCTTTATGGCTTCAAGCCTTTCCTTCTGGCAGTCATTTTATAACTATTCAGCACCCATAGAAGTTCCCCTATGGGTGCTGAATAGTTACATGACACCATCTATAAGTTATAAAAACTAAAAATAGGCAAGTTTTATCACTTATAAGTGAAACTTTTCGTATATTTGCAAAAAGTTTCATTTATAAGTGATAAAATATGGCAACTATTATTCGTCAATCATATATCGACAAGATAGAAAAGTATCTTGGCAAGGAGACTATCATCGTAACACCGACATCATTATCACAGGTAGCAATGCCCGTATGCTGAGCAATGAACTGAGCACACTCATCGGTGGCAGATATAAGGAAATCTATATCCAATCGCTGAGCTATAACGAGTTTTTGGAATTTCATCAACTATCTGATAATGAAGAAGCACTTGCTCTGTACATTCAGTATGGCGGTTTGCCTGGTCTGGCAAAGATAGGACTAGAAGAGGATGATGCACGTGAATACCAGATGGATATTTATCATACTGTCTTACTCAAGGATGTCATCATGCGCAACCAGATAAGAAACGTGCCATTCTTAGAGAACCTGGTGCGTTTCCTTGCTGATAATACAGGTAAACTCATCTCAGCCAACAGCATCTCCAAATATATGAAATCTCAAGGAGAATCCATTGCTTCGGCAGCTATCACCAATTACATCTCCTTCCTTTGCGAAGCCTATATCCTGCACAAGGTGAACCGCTATGACATCCACGGCAAACGCATCTTTGAAACCAACGATAAGTTTTATTTTGAAGACAACGGTATTAGAAATGCAATTGCCGGAGGTACACGTGAAGGAGACATTGAGAAAGTGATAGAGAATATCATCTATCAGAACCTCATACGTTTGGGCTATCAGGTATATGTAGGACAACTGCAAGCTGGAGAAATCGACTTTGTTTGTACCAAGCCAGGAGGCGAACGCATCTACGTCCAAGCCTCCTACATCATAGCCGACGATGCAACCAGAGAACGTGAGTTTGGCAATCTCCGTGCCATCAAGGACAACTATCCGAAATACGTTATCTCCATGACTCCTCTGCTCACCAAGAATGATGATGACGGCATCACGCACCTGCATCTTCGCAAGTTCTTGAAAGAAGGAATATAAATGAGCCTATGTGGTTTTTGGAAAATCGTGCAAAAACAAAGGAACATACAATGATTGATACAAGACTGAAAGTTTTCAGGAGCGTGGCTACACTCCTGAGTTTCACCAAGGCTGCCAACGAACTGTTTATCAGCCAGCCTGCCATCAGCAAGCACATACAGGAGCTTGAGAAGGAATATGGGGTGCGATTGTTCGACAGAATCGGCAATCGCATCCAACTAACCCGTGCCGGACAGCTTCTGCTAGACCATGCCTGCAAGATTATCGATGCCTATCAGAATCTTGATTTCGACATGAAGAAGCTCACGGCGAAATCAGGAGGCGAATTGCGCATCGGAGCCAGTACTACCATCTCGCAATATGTTCTCCCCGAACTGATTGCCGGGTTCAGAAAACAATATCCCGACATCCGCCTTACCTTGCTCAGCGGAAATTCTCATGAGATAGAGGATGCACTCGCTACAGGAAGGATAGACCTGGGTATGGTAGAAGGCATGAAGCGACAACCCACCTTTAAATACACCCCATTTATGCAAGATGAGCTGGTGGCGTTTGTACATTGCTCCAATCCCCTTGCCCGGCAAGAGGAGATTTCCCTAAACCTTCTGAAGCAGACTCCGATAGTACTGCGTGAATTAGGCTCCGGAACTTTGGATGTCATCCAAAAAGCACTGCAAGAGAACGGCATCGCTCTCTCTGATCTGAACATAGAGATGAACCTGGGAACCACAGAGGGCATCAAGCATTTCGTAGAACACTCCCAATGTATGGGTATCATCAGCGTCAGAGCCATCTACAAGAGTATCTACGAACAAGTATTCAAGGTTCTGGAAGTGGAGAACCTGAAGATGGAACGGGAATTTCAGTTTGTTGAGAAGAGAGGCGAGACGGCAAAACTCCAGCAAACTTTCAAGAGATTCATAACCCAAGGTTATAACGCATAGTTATTCTGTATATACAACATCTCATGATTTTTCGTACCTTTGCACCCGCTTTACAAAAAAAGCATTTAACCGACAAAAAAGAAAATTATGAGATTATCAGAACAAAGGAGCAGTATGCTGCATGGTGTACTACTCATCACGCTCTTCGCCTGCGCCGCCTTCTACATCGGCAACATGGATTGGGTGAAGGCACTTTCGTTTAGCCCGATGGTAGTGGGCATCATCATTGGTATGATTTATGCCAACAGTCTGCGTAACAACCTGCCCGACACCTGGGTACCTGGCATCAAGTTCTGCAGCAAGCGAATCCTCCGCACAGGTATCATCCTTTATGGCTTCAAGCTCACCTTCCAGGATGTGATGGCCGTGGGAATCTCTGCCATCGTGATGGATGCCATCATCGTATGCGGCACCATCGGCTTGGGAATCCTGATGGGAAGACTCCTGAAGATAGACCGCAGCATCGCACTGCTCACCGCTTGCGGAAGTGCCATCTGTGGAGCTGCAGCAGTATTGGGCGTAGATGGAGCTATCCGTCCGAAACCTTACAAGACAGCAGTAGCCGTAGCTACCGTAGTTATCTTTGGCACATTATCCATGTTCCTCTATCCTATTCTCTACAGAGTAGGCATCTTTGACCTGTCGCCAGAGAAGATGGGACTCTTCACGGGTTCCACCGTCCATGAAGTAGCCCATGTGGTGGGTGCAGCCAATGCCATGGGAGCCGAGGTGAGCAACAATGCCATCATCGTGAAGATGATAAGAGTGATGATGCTGGTACCGGTTCTGCTGGTGACAGCATGGACTGTGGCAAGAGACGTTGCCAAAAGAGATAGCTTGGAAAACTCTGATGCCAGCAAGCCTAAGATCAGCATTCCATGGTTTGCCATTCTCTTCCTGGTGGTTATCGGATTCAATTCCCTCGGATTGCTTTCAGAAAGTGTAGTGGCATGGATCAATCAACTGGACACCTTCCTTCTGACTATGGCAATGGCAGCACTGGGAGCCGAGACTAGCTTCGACAAGTTCAAGAAAGCAGGCTTCAAGCCATTCCTTCTGGCAGCCATTCTTTATTGCTGGCTCATCGGAGGTGGATATTGCCTGGTAAAGTTTGCTATTCCTAATTTATAAGAATGGCATTCTGTCAAAAGACTATGTAAATATTATTCTAAACGAGTAAAATACTTCTCAAACACCCGTAAAATGGGGTAAGAAGAGATTCTATATTTTTCCTTAAGGGTTTTTGTATTTTCCCTTAAGGAAAAAAATATTTTTCCTTAAGGGTTTGAAAATATTTCCTTAAGGGATTTTTACGAAGCTTTCAACTTGTAAAGATAAGTACAATATTGCTTACTCCATACGCTCTATCGAAGCCATCAGTTTATCAGCCTATAAGATACAGCCCAACAGCAGGGCTACGAGTGCACAACACTTGATGTGCGTCCGCACAACAGCTGATATGCAAGCGCACAACAGCTGTTGTGCGGTTTACAACTGCATCGTTTCCAAGAACAGACATTATATCTTCCAACAACTACCATTATATACTCCGACAACTTCTCATATTGTTTTCAATCGCTTATCCTATTACTTACGACCGCTTATCCTATTACTTACAACAACCGACGATACTTGCTGGCATCAGTCAGCCTATTTTCGCAACTACTCAGCACACCTATAGAAGTAACTAAGCAAACAAAAAGAGCGCACCACTATTGGTACGCTCTTTTCTAAAACTCTTTATATTCTTTATCGATTGGCAGATTGCCACTGATAAGTATCAGCACAATGGATATCAGCAATCTGGTCAGCAATCATCAACTTGAAGTCGCCTTCCTCCAATCTCCATTTGCCATCATAACCTACGAAGGCAAGATCATCGGCATTCAAATCGAAGGTTACGGTCTTGGTTTCGCCCGGCTGAAGATCTATCTTATCGAAGGCACGGAGGCGACGACCATCTGGCACCATGCTGGCGATGAGATCGCTGCTGAACAGGAGGACACTCTCCTTGCCTGCCACCTTGCCCGTATTCTTCACATCCACGCTCACCTTGATGATGTCGCCGTGGCGGAAATCAGACTGGGAAACCTTCAGGTTGCTATATTTGTAAGAGGTGTAGCTCAAACCATATCCGAAGCCCCACTGCTGGGTAATCTTCGCATTGTAGTCGTAAGCACCTTCCATCGTACCCACCTCCTCACTCTTCTTGAAATCGTAGTTGGCGAGCGAATTGATTTCCTTAGGATAGGTGTAAGGCATCTTGCCACTGAAGTTTGATTTGCTCGATACCAAGTTTACCAAGGCATCGCCGCCCATGTTGCCAGGGATAAGGATGTCGATGATGCCCTGTGCCAATGGTTCGATGTCAGCAATGAGACGAGGACGACCTTCATTCAGCACCAAGATGACAGGCTTGCCTGTCTGAGCCAAAGCCTTGACCAGATTACGCTGGTTCTCTGAGAGCCAAAGGTCGGTCAGGTTGCCCGGAGTCTCGGTATAGGAGTTCTCGCCAATGCAAGCCACGATGACGTCGGCATCCTTCGCTGCAGCCACTGCCCCCAGAATCTGTGGTTCGTTCTCCTCCCAGTATTTTCCTTTCTCATTATAGGTAACACCCTGGTTCAAGATGACATTCTCCTTGCCATACTCATTACAGAATGCCTCATAGATGGTATTGTACTTGCCGGCAAACTCATCGGTGCGATGGCCCTGCCAGGTATAGCTCCATCCACCATCCAGGCAGCGCATCTGATTGGCATTAGGACCCGTGAGGAGAATCTTTTTGCCATACTGCAAAGGAAGGATATTACCCTTGTTTTTCAGGAGCACCATACTCTCGGTAGCTCCCTCTAAGGCGAGCTTGGCAAACTCCTCGCCACCAAACTTAGGATAATTCTTCAGTTTCTGGGTTGGGTTCTTGAAGAGGTCGAGACGGTACTTCATGCGAAGCACACGACGGCAGGCATTATCGATGCGACTCATCGGAATCTTGCCTTCATTCACCAATTCGATAAGGTAGCCACAAGCATCACAAGAATAAGGTTCCATTATCATGTCGATACCAGCATTGATGGCGATGCGGAGCGCATCCTTCTTGTTCTTTGCCACCATCTCACGAGTATAGAGACTGTTGATGTCTGCCCAGTCGGTGATAAGCACACCATCCCATCCTGTCTCTTCCTTCAGCCATCCTGTTAGGATTTCCTTGTTGGCGTGCATCGGCATGCCGTTGACAGAAGCGGAATTCACCATCACGGTCAAGGCTCCAGCCTGCAGACCCGCCAGGAAAGGAGCGAAGTGCTTCTCTCGCAAGTCGGCAGGAGAGATATAGGCTGGCGTACGGTCTTTACCGGTCCAAGGCACACCATAGCCCATGAAATGCTTCATAGAAGTGGCGATGTGATACTGGTCGATGTTGTTTGGATCCTCGCCCTGGAAACCATATACCATCGCCTTGCCCATCTCTGAACTGAGGTAGCAATCTTCGCCAAAGTTCTCCCAGATGCGAGGCCAACGGGCATCACGACCAAGGTCAACGGTAGGACTGTAAGTCCAAGGCACGCTCACCGCACGAGTCTCATAAGCGGTAGCCTCAGCCGAACGACGAGCTATCTCACGATTGAAGGTGGCAGCCACATTGATGTTCTGCGGGAAGAGGGTTCCGTCCTGTGTATAAGTAGAACCGTGGTTCTGATCGAGACCGAAGACACAAGGGATGCCGATGCGCTTCATCGAAATCTTCTGAATCTGAGAGATATACTTCTCCCACTGCTTGGCTGTAGGAGCACAGGTATTTGGAGCATTGAGGATAGAGCCAATCTTATAGCGGGAAAGGATAGAATCGATCTTGTGCTCGTCGATATAGAACACCCCGTTCTTGTCGTTGGCACCAAAGAGGTCGGTAACCAATTCCATCATCTGACCTATCTTTTCCTCCAAGGTGAGTTTCTTCAGAGTTTGTTCTACCTGAGCCTCTATCTTAGGGTCGCTCTTGATAACCGGAACATTGGCACTGGCTGTATAAGCCAATGCCAACATTGAAACAGATAATAATATTTTCTTCATAAGCTGTAAAGGTTTGACGTTTTATGATAAAAACGGAAATCTTTCTAATATATTATTCAATAGTTACTTTCTTTACGGTGTAACCGTCACCCACGAGGAGGAGACCATCCTGCTCTGTCAAGAGTTGGATAGAGAGGTCGGTCAGTTCAAACTCCCATGTAGCAGGTCCATCCACCATGATGTCGCCACGCTCTGGGTCGCCCTTACCAGTAAGGAGGTTGTTCCACCAGGAAGTGGCAGCGGTACCCTGACCATTTCCATCTACATAGACACGGAGGATGGTGCCCGCCTTCACCTTTGAGAGGAAGGTATCCTTCAAGGCATCGAACGGTGTACCCCATGTCACGGCAAACTCACCTTCCCAGATGGTGTTCTCCATAGATGGGCGAGCCTCGGTGGTTACCTTGATGGTACCGCCAGCAAACTGTACGCCACTGCCATCTACCAATGTAATGTCGTAATCGCCATTGGCGAGGTCGGAAGGAGCAGTAACTTTCAAAGCTGTACCCTCATCGAGAACTTCGAAGGCAGCCTCCTTACCAGCGATGAGTACTTTCTGAATGAGCCCCAGGTTCTTGCACTTGTGGATGGTTGTAGTTTCTCCTGGAGCTACCCAAAGCTCGACGGCATTGGTACCCAAGGCTGGGTCATCGGCAGCAGGAGTCACGGTAACGTTCAAGGTGCGGGATGTGGTCTTGCCCTTGGTGGTGGTTGCCACAATCTTCAGTTCATGATTACCTACAGGCAAAGTCTGGTCGATGGTAGTACCTTCGGCAATCTGAGTGCCATCGAGCAACCATGTCACTGTGGTGTAGTGAACAGGAGTCACCTTGATTTCCAACTTATAATTAGTCTTGCGGTCTATCTTGGAATCAGCCAAGTCGGTGTTCAAGATACGCGGTTCGTCATCTTCGCTGACGGTGAAATATGGATCATCGTCAGAAGAGCAAGAAGACAAGGTAGATGTGCCAGCCAGTGCGAAACTCACGGTGAAGAGCATCATCAAAGCCTTCAAGACTTTACCCTTATATTGTTCCATTGTCTTATTCATCATTAATTATTCTATTTATTGTCCTATAAAACTTAACATAAAACGCTTAACACTTAACATTAAACATTACTCGCTGTATCCCTTTCCGAATGGAGGATTGAAGTCTGGCTGAAGGTTTACATCAGCCTTATCCCACCAGAGTCGCTTGTGCCAGTCGTCGGTACCACCCATGCGGTCGATGGCAGCCTTGTAGTTGGCATGGTTGTACTGACCTTCCAACTCAGGATACTGCAAGCGGACAGGCATTGACCAGTTAGAATCTGTGTAAGTAAAACCATTCTTGGTCAAGCGATCACGATTCAAGATGGCAGGATAGTCTGAGCGGCGCATGTTAGCCCAACCCTCAGAAGGATTCATCATGTGGAGAATCCAAGCCTGGGTGTTGATGGTCTCCTTAGGATTGTCACCCAACGGATTATTGGTAATGAACGCATCTATCTCTTCCTTAGAAATCTTATTGGATGTAAGATAGTAGTTGTTGAGCAACTCCATGCTGGCACGAACACCAGCCTCGTAGTGGCTCTCTGCATCACCACCACCAACATTCCAACCCTTGGTTGCAGCCTCAGCCTTGAGGAACTCCACCTCAGCATAGCTCATCAAGTCGCCAGGACAAGAAGGCATCTCGAAGTCGATGTTCAGGCAAGGACGACCTGCTCGGGCTATATAATCAGAGTTGGCATAAGTGTTCTCATCCATCTCTGCATACTTCTTCAAGGTAGGAAGGTCGTCAATCGTAGCTGGATTCATCCAGTCTGTGTACCAGGCAGCACCAGGGTTGCAAGGCTCCTCACCGAGATCCTTGCTTTGGAAGTAAGCCAGGAAATCATCTGTCAAGTCGATGTTCTGTTCCTTGTCTGGCTTCACCTGACTACGCTTGATATTGTAGTAGTGACGGCAGATGCGATAGAGACGAGGGTCGTTGGTATTCTGCAACTGATAGAACAAGGTAGAGCTTACCATGGTAGGCGATGTGGCATCCTGACCATAGAGAATCTCCCCCAAGGCATTGGTACGGAAATCGTAATCGTTGGCTCCATCATAATAGGTAAATGGAGAATCGGCATATCTGATGTAAGCATCATCTGCAGCACTGGCGATAGCACCGGCAGCTACAGCCTTCTCAAACTCTTCCTTTGCCTTCTGTGGGTTTGCATCAGAAATGCGCATGGCATAGCGCATACGGAGCGCATTGGCATACTTCTTCCACTTGGCTACATCGCCACCCATGCTGGTGACATCGCCAGAAATGCGGTCGGTACCTGTGCCAAGCTGCTTCTCGCAAGCGTCAAGCTCCTCAAAGAACCAGCTGTAGAGTTCCTCTACCGTATCATACTTAGGGGTAGAGATGCCTGAGATGTAACCCAGACCAGCCTCCAGACAAGGTACATCGCCGTAGGTATCTGCTAAGACTGCCGTGAGATAGACACGATGGATACGAAGTGCCGCATTCATGTTTGCCTTGTCTGCAGAATTGTGGATGGCATCCACGAGGTTCTTGATGCTGACCTCATAGTAGCGGTCCCAGATACGACGAGCAATGTCGTCCTCACGGAAGTTGGAACCTGCATAGTTGGTTACATTCCAACCACCAGCGAAATACTGTGGAAAACCTGAGATATAATTACGATAGGTATCCATCAAACTGAAGTCACCGTAAGTCTGCAACAAAGCTGTTGTCAACTGTGCGTTAGGGTCGAGCTCGCTCACCTTGGTCTTGTCGGTATTGATGTTGCTCAAGGTTTCATCTGAGCAAGAAGTCATCGCAGTGCCGGTCGCCATCAGGGCGAAAGCCATCATCAGACTGCTCTTACCTATATATTTCTTGATTATATTGTTCATTTTCTTACATTATTATATATTAGAACTCTTCTAAAGAAATTGATTCATTGTTTCGAGACTAGAACTTCACGTTCACGTTCAAACCATAACTCTTGCGAGATGGCAGGGAACCATATTCCAGACCGAGACCTGAGGTGTTGTAGCTGGAGTCTGGGTCGATGTTAGGAATGTTCTTCCAAACGATGAATGGGTTACGAGCCACGAAGGATACGGTCAAGCCCTTGACATACTTGCCCAGGATGCTCTCCGGGAAGGTATAGCCGAAAGTAATCTCACGACACTTCACGTAAGAGTTGTCGTAAACAAAGGCACTCTGCACGCCATTTGCCACATGCTTCCAGTAATCCTCAGGGTTCACGGCGATGTCGTTCTTGCGATAAGTACCGTCGCCATTGTCGATGACACCCTCTACGACAAATCCCTTGCAGTTACCTGCTTCACGCCATGCGGCAAGGTTCATACCCGAAGCCTTGCGAGCCTCCTCGGAAGAGTACCACTCCTCACGGCCTGCCAATGTTCCCTTAGCCTTACCAGTCTGGTATGCGGAACGCATGGACATAGAGTAGATGTCGGCACCTACCTTCACATCGAATGCAGCAGAGAGGCGGAAGTTCTTATAGCTGAAGGTTGAGTAGAAACCACCAGTCCAGTCCCAAGAAGAGTTACCGATGGTCTTGATTTCCTGGTCAACCTTTGGAAGACCCGTAGCTGCATCGATAACCATCTGTCCCTTGTCGTTGTAGAGGAAGTCGTGTCCACGGATTGCTCCATAGTTCTCTCCTACCTTGGCACCAACAGAAACACCGCACCAGTATGCCTTCGCCAACTCGAAGTAGTCCATGCCATCGGTGAGCGACTTCACCTTGTTGGTATTCTTCGAGAAGTTGACACCCAGGTCCCAAGCGAAGTCCTTGATCTGCAAGGCACGGGCATTGAGGGCAATCTCTACACCCTGGTTCTGAATCTCACCGGCATTGATAAGGCGGTAAGCATAGCCAGAGGTGGTGGTTGAAGCCAAGCTCAAAATCTGGTCCTTGGAGTTCTGGTTGTAATAGGTGGCATCCAAGCCCAAGCGTCCGTTGAGGAACTTCATCTCCAAACCTACCTCGTAAGAACCTGTCATTGTAGGCTTCAAGTCCTTGTTTGGCTGGGTTGAGTTGGCTATCATACCGATGGTATAACCCGAGTAGCTGTACTTGCCCGTGGTATAGTTGAGTGCCAACTGGTATGGATCGGTATCGCTACCTACCTTTGCCCAAGATGCGCGGATCTTACCGTAATTGATGAACTTCTTGTTCTTGATAAACTCAGAGAAAACCAAGCTACCAGATACAGAAGGATATATATATGTATTGTTGCCAGAAGGGAGCGTAGAAGACTTATCTCCACGGAGGGTTCCCTCCAGATAGTAAGTATGCTTGTAGCCGAGGCTTGCGCTGGCATAGAGAGAGCTGATCTGTTTCTTGTACATACTCTCACGAGTATTCTGCTCCTGATAGTTCATGATATTAATGATGCCGTTCATCTGCTGGTTGAGACCTATATTTGTAGTAGTTTTGTTATTTACCTTGAAGATATTGCCGCCAGCAGTAGCGTTGACATCGAAGTCGCCCCATGAGTTGTTGTAGAGGGCAAGTATCTCGGCGTTGAGTGTGCGGTTGTTGAAGATTTGGTTGGTAAGCTTTCCGGCAGGAGTTCCTGGAGTTGTCTTGGCGATGAAGTCCTCGAAGTTCATGCTGTTGATGTCGGTACCGATGGTACCCTGCAACTTGAGGTGCTTGTCGATGTTCCAGATAGCCTTACCCGTAAAACGGAACACGTCCTTGTCGGATGTATTGCTGTTCTTATAGAGATCCCAGTACGGGTTCTTGTTATACTGGTCGTTACCATTCCAGTTGGAGTAGTTGCCGTCGGCATCCTCATAGTGCTTCAGCCAAGCCTGGTCGTAGGTACCCGCCAGGGTCATGAGGTTCTTACCCACGTTGCTCTGGGAATCGCCGAGGGCAGGACGGTTTTTCACCTTCTCACGGGTATAGTTGGCGGTGAAGTCGAAGTCAACAGGACCTGCTGAGGTATTCACACGGAGGTTGAAGTTGTCACGACTCATATTGGTGTTAGGCAGGATGTCCTTGTTGCGCATATCGGTAACAGAGAAACGCATACCCGTCTTACCGGAATTCACAGAGAGGATGGCAGAGTTCTGGGTGGTGAAACCTGTACGGAAGAAATCGGAGGCGTTGTTAGGATGCATCATGAATGGACGCTCCTCGCCATCGAAATACTTGAACATGAAGTCATCGGCCTTAGGTCCCCAACTGGCATTGGTACCAGAGGTACTGGATGTAGGCAGCTCGCCATTGTAACCAGCGCCATATATCTCCTGGATGTCGTCCCACTTAGCCAACTGGGTATCGACCGTGTAAGAACCATTGTACTCCACGGAAATCTTATCCTTCTCCGCCTTCTTGGTCGTAATCAAGATAACACCATGGGAAGCACGGCTACCATAGAGGGCAGAAGCAGCAGGACCTTTCAATACGGTCATCGTCTCGATGTCGTCAGGGTTGATGGCAGAGATACCATCACCGAGGTCATAACCGCCACCTTCGCCAGCACTGCCAAAGTTTGTATTATCCAAAGGCACACCATCCACCACGTAGAGAGGCTGGTTGTTGCCTGCCATTTCCGTATTACCACGAAGGAGCACGCGGGTAGAACCAGAAGCACCGCCAGCGGTGTTCTGCACAACGAGACCAGCCACCTTACCTGAAAGAGAGTTGATGACGTTGGTTTCCTTCGCCTTGGTGAGTTCCTCACCCTTTACTTCCTCCAAACCATAGCCGAGGGCCTTGCGGGCGCGCTTGATACCGAGGGCGGTGACAACAACCTCATTCAAGGCCTTACCATCCTCCTGCATCTTGATTTTCATGCCATTAGCAGCTTTCACTGTCATCGTCTTGTAACCGATGTAGCTCACTTCGAGCGTAGCTCCAGGCTTGCAATTCAAGGTAAAGTTACCATCCAGATCGGTAACGGCACCATTGGTTGTACCAACCACCTTCACGCTAGCGCCAATCAAGGTTTCGCCAGTGGCATCCACCACAGTACCCTTGATGCCTTGGTTCTGCTGAACGCTCATCGCAGCATTGTTCATCTGGGCAGCGAGGATGGCAGAAGCAGGCGTCCACATCAAACCTGCACCGAGCAGGCCGAGAAACATAGTTTTCTTTCTCATAATTGATATTTTGTTTTTAGTTTAATAATTACTTATTTCTTCCCAAAGATTCCTTCGAGAATCCAAGGAGCATTCACCTTCATACTCTTGAAACGGTCGAAGATGCCATACTTCTCAGAGCCGTTGCCGAAGTGATTGTTGTCCCAATAGAAAGTGGAGAATCCACGTTTGCGGGCCTCTGTACTCAGGAACTTGCAGTAATAGGTCATGTTCTCATGTACCTTTTCCGCATTAGACTTGTAGTGGTCGGTTACGCCCCACTCTCCGATTACGATTCCCAAGCCTTTGTTGCTCCAGGTATTTACCACCTTATCAAAGAAGTACGTCATCGTCTTCTCGTTTTCAGCAGGTATCTTGCCAGCATCCTTGTAGGCATCACCCCAGTAATCGTAGGTGCAATCGCCGGCGTAGCTCCATGGCTGATAGTAGTGGAATTCCACACTCATATAGTTGTTGCCATTGCCTTCGGCATCCTTCGGAATGATAAAATCTCCATTCTCGATGCCAAACCAAGGGTTGCAAACGTAAGTCTGTAAGATGAGGTGGCGCTTGGCATTGTTGCCACCTGTGGCACGAACCACATCCACGAATATCTGATTGTAAGCATTCTGCACTTCGAGGTTCTCGGCAGTAGGCTTGCCCCAGTTGTCCCTGATGTGAACCTCATTGGTACCGGCGAAAGCCAAGCGACTGTCATAATGGGCAAACTCAGAGGCGATATTCATCCAGAGGAGCGCAAGCTTCTGGCAGTTTTCGTCCTTATATTGATAGGTAGGACGACCTTCGAGCCATTTTTCATGATGCACATTGATGATAACCTTCAAACCGTTGTCGAGACACCAACCCACCACCTCCTTGATACGGGCTATCCAAGCCTTGTCGATGCTCATCGCCTGAGCGTTGGTAATGTGACACTGCCAACGGATTGGAATACGGATGGCATTGAAACCTGCCTTCTTCACGGCTTGTATCATCTTCTTGGTAACAACGGGATTGCCCCAGGCTGTCTCTGCATGGATGGAACCATCAGGGTTGCCAATCTGCATCGACTCACCATCCTGTCCAGGAGCTGAGCACTCGAATTCATTGCCGAGATTCCAACCTACTACATCCTTGTTCCATTGCTGGGCGGTAGGAATCGATTCGCTTGCATCAGGTGTATCCACCGAAGGACTAGCACTGCAAGAAAATGCAGTAAATATACTTGCAAATAGCAAGCAGATTCTCAAAAAGTTCCTTTTCATTATTAAATTTTTAAACCTAGTTTATAGTTGCTGTTTATCTTATTGTTTATTCATTGCGAGTTACTGTAAGAACTCGGCTGCAAAAGTACAGAAAGGGGGAAAAAAACAGGTTAGAATGCAAACAAAAAAGGTTTCAAATCTGACTTATCGCCAGGTCTGAAACCTTACATTTATATATAACCATCTGAATATCAGATGGTAGTAATTTTACTTCCTTTAGCAGCAATTTACATTGCTCATTTTATTCATACTTACTCGGTGACACCCCGAAATGCTTCTTGAAGACAGTACTGAAGTACTTTACGTTTACAAATCCTGTCTTCACGGAGACATCCAAGACGCTATCGCCTTGCTTCAGATACTGGGCAGCCTGCTCCAAACGGATGAGTCGCATGAAGTCTTGCGGTCCTTGCCCAGTCAGCGTCTTCAACTTGCCATAAAAAAGGGTACGGCTCATCGCCATCTCCCGGCAAAGGCGGTCGATGGTGAAGTCGGTGTCGCTCAGGTTATCGAGAACGAGACGGGTTGCTTTCTCAACGAAAGCCTGGTCCATCGGATCCAAATCCGGTTCTTTTTCATCGGATGATTTTTTCTTATCATCGGAAGTTTTATTTGTTTCATCAGATGATTTATTCGTTTCATCGGAAGATACAGATGGCCCGGAAGGTTCGCTTGGCAACAGACTCTTTGGAGACGATTGCCCAGAGTCCTCTCCTCTGACGATGGCGAGACTTTGCTCCATATAGTATTGACTCAGACGGCGGCGGTTCTTCAACATGCTCGCAATCTTGCTGGCGAGGATGGCAGAATCGAATGGCTTGGCAATGTAATCGTCTGCTCCAAGGTCTAGACCTTCTATCATGAAGTCGCGACCAGCCTTCGCCGTCAGGAGGATGACAGGCAGCCAACTGGTCTCCTTGTTTTCCTTGATGCGACGGCAGAGTTCGTCGCCCTGCATACCCGGCATCATCACATCGGATACCACGATGTCGCACTCACCATTCTCAGACAGATACTTCAAGGCAGCCTCTCCACTCTCCACATCCACCACATGGTATTGGTCGGCGAAAGCCATACGGATGTATTGACGGAGGTCTTCGTTGTCATCTACAAAAAGGAGCGTATCCTCAATAGATTCCTCTGATTTCATTTTTTCATCGGCAGACACGGAGTTAACGGAAGTTTCTGGCAGACTTGCTGGCTTGGAAGAAACGGAAACATCAACATTTCCGTTATCAGGCAATACAACCGAGAAAGCAGTTCCCTTGCCCTCCTCGCTCTCGAACGTTAACTTTCCTCCCAGTTTCTGCACAAGCTGGCGAGTGAGCATCAAGCCCAAGCCACTACCCATCTCCTGAGAGTTGACCGCATTGGAGGCACGGAAGAAACTCTGGAAGATATGCTTGGCCTCGGTTTTCGGGATACCGATGCCGGTATCGCTTACCTGGATGCAGACTTGCCTGGCAACCTCATCGAGCGAAGCTGAGACGGTGATGGTTCCACCCACCTGCGTATATTTTACAGCATTGGAGAGCAGATTCTCGAATATCAAATCCATCATAGAGAGATCGGTAGAGAAGGTATGCAGTCCACAGGTAGCCAACCGAAGACTGATATGTTTCTCCTGCGCTGACACCTGAAATTTATCCACCTGCTGACGCAAGAGGACAGATAGCTCCACTTTCTGCAAGTGGACTTGCGTCTTCGCCACAGCTATTTTCTGGAAATCAAGCAACTCGGTCACCATTCTCAGAAGCTTGTCGCCATTACGCAGTGCCATCTCCAAGAACTTTCGGCTCTTATCGCCCAGTGTAGCATCCTTCGCCAAGTCGGCAAGAGGAGCCAGCACCAGACTCAAAGGGGTACGGATATTATGGGCGGTATTCACAAAGAAGTTGATTTTTTCTTCGTAGTACTTGCGATGCAAACGCTCCCTGTAGTAATCCCAGCCGAAATAGGCTACAACACCTAAGATGCAGAGATAGACAATCCACGCCCACCAAGAGTTCCACCATGGTTGGGCAATATGAATGCGCAAGGTGGATTCTCCCAATATGCGTCCGTTACTCCTACCCATTGCCTTGACATGCAGGATGTAACTGCCAGGAGGCAAGTTGGCAAAACGAGCCTGCTGGTAGGCAGAAGGCACACTCCACTGATGGTCGTACCCCTCCAGATAATACTGATACTGGATGTCATGCTGATACGGATAGTTGATGCTCTCAAAATGCACGATGAGGGTTTTCTCATCATGAGAGAAATTCATCTTGCCTTCCTGCAACATCCCGAAGAGTTCTGTATGCCAATCTTCCAGTTGGTCAGCCTCATCGAAAGTCTTTCCTTCCACCTCAACACCCGTGATATGAAGAGGAGCCTTGTAGTTCAATCCCCTGGCAAACTTGGATGTCAAGATCACTGCACCATCATTGCTTCCGAAAATCATTCGTCCGTCTTGGATTCGGGCCACAGCCATACGCCTGTACTCCCGCTCCAATCCCTTAAAGAAATTGAGATTGGTCACCTTTCCATGATTGATGAAAGCCAGTCCTTTGTCGGTACTCATCCACACCTTGCCAATTGGAGTCTTGACCAAGGCATAGACGGTGTTGGAAGGCAAAGACTGCGAGATAGTATAGTTCTTGACCTGATGCTTCTGCCAATCGTAAAGGTACAAGCCTCCTCCATCGGTGGCTATCCAGATATGCCGTGCATCCTGAAAAGCCATAGCATTGACAAAGAAATTATAATCGAAAGCAGGAAATTCCGATGGATAGAAGAATCGACTGACACGAAGGCTTCGCTTGTCGATACGATAACATCCATGGGTCGTTCCCACCGCAATACTCTTCTTATCTGGAGACTCCACGATACTCTGAACTTCTTTGATTGGCAAATAGTTAACAGAGTTAGCCACATTTCCATTCTTTTCTGATGATGATGGGATATGTACCAAGTCTCCATCCAAACAACCTATCCACAAGCCTCCTTCGCTATCCTTGAATATGCTATATACATAGTCGGTCTTTAACTTGCCATTCAACACAGAGTAAGCCCGACTACTGCTTCCATCGGCATGAACCTGAAAGATGCCATCACCATAGGTTCCCGCCAGGACCTTGCCGTCGGCAGTCTGACAAAGGGTAAGCACCACCTTATTATACAGGGCATGATGCCACAGTTGGGTTTGCTCGTCATAGATGCTCACCCCCTTGTCGGTAGCATACCATATCTTGCTATTGCGACCCTGTGCATCCACGCTCTGCATGACATCGTTCACACCATCATTGATAAGCGACTGGCTGTTGAGATACTCATGGCGCACAAACTCCAAGGTATGCTCCATCGGAATAGCCATATCCACACCTCCCGAATAGGAGCCCATCCAAAGGTCGCCAAGATGGTCCTTGCAAAGCGCATAGACGCCATTGCCATGCAATACATTCTCCGGTCTGCCATCCGTATTCAAAAGCAGATTCGTCTTACAGGTCTTCTTGTCGTAGGCATAGACACCTGCTCCATCCACCGCCATCAAGATGGTGGCTGCATCGTAGGGGATAATGGAACGAACAGGGATGAGCGGAATATCTGCTAAGGATGAGAATTGCGTGAGAGAAGACAATGGCTTCCAGGTTCTGTCATCGAGCAAGATAATGCCACGATGAAAAGTTCCCAACCATATCTGATGAGCCTTCACGTCGTGATAAGACGAAAGCACGGAATAACCTCGCAAGAGCAATCGAGGCTGGGCTGCATTCGGTGAATAGGCGAAGACTCCCGAAGGAGAACCTATCAACAACTGCTTGCCGATGAATCGAATATGATTGACATACGTATTCTTCAGAATGTATTTTCCTTTGTTCGGCGAACTAGGGGCTGTTTTGTCTTTGCTACCAGCAATAGATTGAGGAGCCATCCTATACACGCCCCTATCCAATGCCATCCAAAAGCATCCCTTGTCATCGACCAACAAGTCATTGAGCACCACACTTCCTCCAAGCACATTCAGCAGATTGACCTGGAGCTGGAATGTGTCTTTCACCTTATTATATATATAGATCTTTCCTTTATTATCATAGGCATAGATATGCTGTTGGCTATCCTTAGTCAACTTGATGTTTCTGCCACAGGCATCACTAAACTGCATATCCGTAGCCAAGGTATAGTTCCGTACCTGTTGACCATTGTACCTGTCAACGCCTCGCTTGGTACTGATCCACATAGCCCCATCCTCAGCCTCAACTATCGAATACACACGGGCACTTGAGAGCCCATTGTCCGTATTAAGATTCGACAACATCAGCATATTGCGGGGCAAATGTTCCTGTGCATGGAGCTGTGAACACAGCACCATGCACAAGAGCCACAGGAAAGCAACCTGCAATCTTAGGAAATATGATAAGCCTTTATTTTTCATTTTGATGATGATTCCAATTGCTATTTCCATTATTTCTCATATTCTTTATTCTTTGCAAAAGTAATGTTTTTATAAGACAATTCGGCAGAAGAGACGAAATCTTGTGCTTATTTAACTATTATGCGATGTTTTCATCAAGTTGCTAAATAAACGTAAAATTCACTGTGTTTATGCAGAATTGTGATGTATTATAATTACCTTTGTATTTAAATTCGCCATCTAAATATGTAGAGGTGGAACTCGCACTTGAAGATATGGAAAATCAATACTAAAAATAATAAATAATGAATTTCAACAAGACATTTCTTACCCTCGGTTTGGCAGCAACACTCTTGCAGATGCCAACCTCATCGTTTGCCCAGAATGCAGGCGGCAACCGTCAGAACCCTCTCCTGGTAAAGAGCAGCCTTCCTTTCGGCGCTCCTGATTTCAGCAAGATTCAGGAGAGCGACTATCTCCCTGCCTTCGAAGCAGGTATCAAGGAACAGCGTGCCAATATCCAGAAGATTACCAGCAACAAGAAGAAGCCTACCTTCCAGAATACCATCCTCGCTTACGAGAACAGCGGTATGTTGCTGGACCGTGTTTCCAATGTATTCTTCGGTCTTACCAGCGCACACAAGACTCCTGGAATCGCAGAGGCTCAGAAGAAGGTGATGCCTTTGCTCACCGACCTCGACAACGAGATTTCATTCAATCAGAAACTCTTCGAACGTATCAAATACGTTTACGACCATGAGTACAGCAAGCTCAAGGGCGAGGACAAGCGACTCACCGAAGTTATCTACAAGGGCTTCGTCCGCTCAGGTGCCCTGCTCTCTCCCGAGAAGATGGAGCGCATGAAGCAGATCAACACCCGCATATCAGACCTCCAGGAGCAGTTTGGTAATCTGCTTCCTGCAGCTACCAACAACGCCGTGGTTTGGGTGAACAGCAAGGAAGAACTTGCCGGACTCAGCGATGCCGACATAGCACAGTGCAAGAAAGACGCAGAAAGCCTGGGCAACAAGGCTCCATACTGCATCGTCATCGTCAACACTACCCAGCAGGCTATCCTCACCAATCTCCAGAACCGTGAGCTCCGCCGCAAGGTTTATATGGCAAGCATCCACCGTGCCGACGGCACCGATCCTAAGTTCAACACCTTCCCTATCGTAACCGAGATTGCCAAGCTCCGTGCCGAGAAGGGACAGTTGATGGGCTACAGCACCTATGCTGATTATTCTCTGGAGAAGACAATGGCAAAAAATGCCAAGAACGTAAACAACTTCCTGCAGAGCCTCATCAAGGAATACGCTCCTAAGGCTGATGCAGAGACCCGCGAAATAGAGGCTTACGCACAGAAGAGCGAGGGCAAGGACTTCAAGCTCCAGCCATACGACCGCTTCTACTATTCTGCGAAGATGAAGAAAGAGATGCTCAATATCTCTGACGATGAAATCAAGCCTTACTTCAATGTGGATAGCGTTCAGATAAATGGTGTATTCTATGCTGCTCATCGCGTATATGGTCTGAACTTCAAGCAGCGCAAGGATATTCCTACCTATCACCCGGACATGAAGGTATTCGAGGTAAGCGACAAGAGCGGAAAGCCTATCGCCCTCTTCTATAGCGACTACTTCCGTCGCCCAACCAAGCGTGGCGGTGCCTGGATGAGTGCTTTTGCCAAGCAGAGCGACAAGTGGGGACAATTGCCTATTATCTATAATGTATGCAACAATGCCAAGGCTCCAGAGGGTCAGCCTACACTGATTACCTGGGATGAGGTTTGCACCATGTTCCATGAGTTCGGTCACGCTCTCCACGGCATGTTGTCAAAGTGCGGTTACAATACCCTTTCAGGTACAGCAGTGGCCCGCGACTTCGTGGAAATGCCATCACAGTTTAACGAGTCATTTGCCAGCATCCCTGAGATCTTCGACCACTACGCCCGTCACACAGAGACCGGTGCAGCGATGCCAGCAGACTTGAAGGAGCGCATGCTGAAGAGCATCAGCTTCCAGCCAGCCTATTCGCTGGGCGAGAACCTGGCAGCTACCTGCCTCGACCTGGCTTGGCATGAGTTGACACCAGATGAGATTCCATCTCCATATATGGCAGGTGCGTTCGAGAAGGAAGCCCTCAACAATGTAGGTCTGCTCAATTCTCAGATTCCTCCTCGCTACTCTACCACCTATTTCAATCACGTATGGGGTGGCGGTTATGCAGCCGGCTACTACAGCTATCTCTGGACAGAGGTGCTCGCCGTGAACGTAGCTGATTACTTTGCCAAGCATGGTGCCTTGGATCCAGCTATCGGTCAGGCTTTCCGTGACAAGGTTCTGAGCCGTGGCAACACCAAGGATCAGATGGAAATGTTCACCGATTTCACAGGAATGAAGGAACCAGATGCCTCTGGTTTCCTGAAGGCAAGAGGATTGTAAAAAAGAAAAGAAAATCATATAAGAAAAAAAAGCGTCCCCCAAAAGAAAACAGGAGGACGCTTTTTTTCTTTTATAAAGCTTTTGCCCTTACAGGGCGACAGGCTTGCATCTACAAAACCCAGGGTGTTACCCTGGGCTAGGAGCTTCTGCCCTTTCAGGGCGTTTTGCGGCAAACTGGGCGTGTGAAGGTTACATGCAAACCTTACTGCTTCACCGCTTTAGGTGTCCAGTTCTTCAGGAAGCGGAGGGTCTTCTGCTCATCGTAACCCTTGCCCTGCTCCAGGAAGCTGGAATCCTGGATATGGAGTACATTGCCATTCTCGTCCAGAACCACGAAGACAGGGAAGCCGAAACGGGCAGGATTGTTCAGGCGCTTCAACAATGACTCTGCTTTCTTGACAGCCTCAGCACCTGCTGCTTTGCGAGGGTTGTAATTCACGTGGATGTACTCGAAGTTATCATTCACCACCTTGTTCACCGCCGTATCCTTCTCTACGAAATCGGCAAACTTCAAGCACCAAGGACACCAGTTACCACCCAGCTGACAAATCACAAACTTGCCGTCAGCTTTCGCCTTGACCAGCGCCTCATCAATCTGAGCCATCGGATCAATGCTCTCATTATACACTTTCTTCAATGCTCCCTGAGCATGCGCCATCATAACAACCATGGTCATCATGAAGGCAAGAGTTACGATTCTTCTCATGCGAAATTCTTATTATTGTTTCTAAATTATTCTTTCGTTTTATCTCTTTAAGGGGCACGTCCAAGGAAGGAATCAACCCATCTCGAACGGAGTCAACACATTCCGAAGCTTTTCGAAATCGGATTTCGAGATTCGTCTACCCCGGAGACTTCTTACCTGCGGATAATCCTCAAAGTAAGACTCCTGGGTGGTGTACCAGCGATGGGAACGGAGCTCGCGAACCAGAGCCAGTTTCGATTCTATGCGGCGGGCAAAGCTGGGATTCACACGCGAAAGATAATGCTTGCCATCCTGCATTTCGATGGCAAGCATCAGATAGGTTTGCGGTCCCTTCGCCTTCTGCCTCTCCTCTACCCGCTCACTCACCTTCCAGCCCTTGGTAGAAGTCATCACCCGAATATCCCAACCGTATTTTCTGTTCAGATTATCCATCATCCCCCTGAACACGATGCCGTGAGGAGCCGTATCCTTCAAGCCGGTAAAGCCGATGATGTAGTGAATCATCTCGTGGAGCAGGACGCTCTTTGCCTGCCGGTCGGTCATATCGTAATACGTACTCATGGAAAGCTTAAAGTCATAGAGTTTGGTGCGCCCCCATCGGGTGGCACGCTTGTAGGCAAGCTGTCCCAGACGGGTCTTGGCACGGGTCAGCCCCAACTCCGGAACGGGCAGTTTGCCGCCGAAGTAGTCGTGGTCGAAACGCCGAAACCACTCTTCCATCCATTCTACTGTTACAATCATGGCGGCAAAGGTACAGCATTTTGTTCATAAAACAAAAACAAATCACGAAAAACTGGTTCAAACCGGTTCAAATTGGTTCAAATTGTTTCATTTTCCTCCTTTTTAGAAAATAATCCCTCAAAAATTTGCAACCTATCGTTTTTTTCCTTAAATTTGCAGCCGGAGATACGTAACACTCGGCACTTTTGAAAAAGAAGCTATATGAGATACGAGAAAGAATAAATGATTGATGCTTAGCAAAAGACAGATGTTATTGCAAATACTACTATTAGTAATATGATAAAATGACTTATAATCTTTAACAAAGAACTTATGGAACGATACGATTACGATTTTCATTGTACGAAGCTTTTCGAAGAAGGCGTACGCGCTCATCGCTATGGCGATGTTTCGATCATTCATCAGAGTAATGATGCAGATTGCTTCATCCTAGACATCCCTGCCAAGGCGGAGGAGATGTTTAGAGAGAACTTCAAGTTGAGACAGGACGAGAACATTCTGCTGGCTCGAGATACTTCTATCTGGAACAACCGGACAGAGGGACTGGTTATCACCAACAGACGCATCGTCTATATCCCAAAATGCATTGGCAGCAACAAGAATATCTACGTGATAAACTATGCAGACTGCCAGCAGATTAACACAAATACAGACTCAGTACTCTTCTGGAAGAGCGATGAAAGCTATCTAGCCATTCCAAAGAGTTTCTTCTTCAAGACAAGATGGAAGACCTATGACTTCGACAGAAGCATAGAACAGCTTGCCATACTCCTCAAGAAGATGGGCGAGACACATTCCCTGCATAACAACGCTGCCCATCTTGCATATATTACGAATAAATATGCAGAAGCTTAGGCTTCTGTATCTCCATATCAAACTTTTTTAGCCTCTGCAACAGGATTGTAACTTGCAGAGGCTATTTTTTTGTATTTTTATAGCATTTTCTTGTCGAAAATGAGTAACTTTGCAGACAAATTTAAACGATAAAATGAACAAGACTGCACAGCACATCATTGACATACAAAATATGTCGAAAAGATTCGGCGAGAAAACAGCCCTCAACAATATCAATCTCTTTGTGAGAAAGGGTGAATTCATGACCATTCTCGGTCCTTCGGGATGCGGAAAAACTACTCTTCTGAGACTCTTGGCAGGATTCGAAACAGCCACAGAAGGCGTGATTACCATCAGCGGCAACGACATTACCAACCTGCCACCCTACAAACGAAACGTGAACACGGTGTTCCAGAAATACGCCCTGTTCCCTCACCTCAATGTATTTGACAACATCGCTTTCGGCTTGAAACTCAAGAACACGCCGAAAGACCAGATCATGCCTAAGGTAAAACGTGCCCTGAAAATGGTAAACATGAGCGATTACGAATACCGCGACGTGAACTCGCTTTCGGGTGGACAGCAGCAGCGCATCGCCATCGCCCGTGCCATCGTCAACGAGCCGGAAGTGCTCCTGCTCGATGAACCGCTGGCTGCACTCGACCTCAAGATGAGAAAAGACATGCAGCTGGAGTTGAAGGAGATGCACGACCGTCTGGGAATCACCTTCGTATATGTTACCCACGACCAGGAAGAAGCATTGACCCTGAGCGACACCATCGTGGTGATGAGCGAGGGAGAAATCCAGCAGATTGGAACGCCTACCGATATCTACAACGAACCTGCCAATTCGTTTGTGGCTGATTTCATCGGCGAGAGCAACATCCTCTGCGGAACGATGATCCACGACTGTCTGGTAAAGGTTGCCGGATCGGAAATTCCTTGTGTGGATAAGGGATTCGGATGCAACCAGGAGGTAGATGTAGTAATTAGACCGGAAGACATCGAGGTGAGCACCGACACAGAGCATGCCCAGTTTGTCGGCAAGATTACCTCATCCATCTTCAAGGGCGTACACTACGAGATGCTTGCCGAGAGCGACAAGGGTTGCGAATTCCTGATTCAGAACTACAAGCATTTCGAGGTGGGACAGACCATCGGCATGAGCGTGATTCCCGACAACATCCACATCATGAAGAAGGAACGCACCACCAACACCTTCGAAGCAAAGGTGAATGGCGACGGCACCATCGAGTTCCTGGGCTGCGAATACCAGATAGAGATTCCGGAGAAGAAGAAGAATCTGATTCATACCGATGAAGACGGCAAGGAAGTGATCAATGTCAACGTGGATTTCGGAAAGATTGAGCTCTTCGACAACGAGAGCGAAGGAACCTTTACCGGCGACATCAGCTTCATCCTCTACAAGGGCGACCACTATCACCTGACCATCGACACCGACTGGGGCGAGAAACTCTATGTGGATACACAGGATGTATGGGATCTGGGCGACCACGTAGCAATCACCATTCCTCGAGAGAATATCAGATTCCAGTAAATTCGAAAAGAAGTTTTCCTATCATTCGAAAAAGAAGAAAGAAATTAGTGATTACTTATTAAATTATAAAATTGTAGATCAGAAATTGAAACTCATTAAGTTTATCTCTTCGCGACAGAGTTGGTCGATTCCGTACGCCATCTTCGCGGCGATTTTCGTGGTGCTGCCCTTGCTGCTCATCGTGTTCTTCGCGTTCACCGATGAGTACGGTCACATCACGCTCTATAATTTCCAGAAATTCCTGGCGCATCCCGAAGCCATCAATACCTTTGTGTATTCCATCGGAATTGCCTTTCTCAACACCCTGCTCTGTATCCTGCTGGGCTATCCGGCAGCGTATATCCTCACACAGACCAAGATGAAGTATGCCAACACCATCGTGATGCTCTTCATCCTGCCTATGTGGGTGAACATCCTGGTGAGAACACTCGCCACCGTGGCACTCTTCGATTTCGCCGACCTGCCACTGGGCGAGGGAACACTGCTGTTTGGTATGGTATATAACTTCATCCCCTTCATGATCTATCCTATCTACAACACCCTCCAGAAGATGGACCGCAGTTATATCGAGGCAGCCGAAGACCTGGGCGCATCGCCTTGGCAACAGTTCTACAAGGTGATACTGCCCCTGTCGATGCCGGGCGTGGCAAGCGGAATCCTGATGGTGTTCATGCCAACCATCTCTACCTTCGCCATCTCAGAGCTGCTCACGATGAACAACATCAAGCTCTTCGGTACCACCATCCAGGAGAACATCAACAATTCGATGTGGAACTATGGTGCAGCCCTCTCGCTCATCATGCTCTTCCTCATCGGTGCCTCTACCCTCATTGCAGGCGACGGCAGTAAACAGGAAGGAGGTATCAGATGATGAATTCACTGTTTACCAAGGATATGATGAAGAAAATATTCTGTCAGGGTTATCTGTGGCTGCTCCTGCTGCTACTCTACTCCCCCATCCTCATCATCGTGATCTTCTCGTTTACCGAGGCCAGGGTCATGGGCAACTGGACGGGCTTCTCGCTGCAACTCTACAAGAATCTCTTCGTAGAAGGTACCCACCACTCGCTCACGGCGGCACTCATCAATACGATTACCATCGCACTGATCACCGCCACCGTATCTACGATTTTCGGAACCATCACCGCCATCGGAATCTACAATCTGAGAAACCGGTATGCGAGAAACGCCATCCAGTTCGTCAACAATATCCCGATTCTGAACGGCGACATCATCATCGGTATCTCGCTCTTCCTGCTCTTCATCACGCTGGGCATTCCGCAGGGCTACACCACGGTGGTTCTCTCTCACATCACCTTCTGTCTGCCCTACGTCATCCTGAGTGTGATGCCAAGACTGAAGCAGATGAACCCGAACCTCTATGAGGCGGCACTCGACTTGGGTGCTTCGCCGATGCAGGCATTGCGCAAGGTGATTATTCCGGAGATTCTGCCCGGTATGATTTCGGGCTTCATGCTCGCCATCACAATGAGTATCGACGATTTCGCCGTCACCATCTTCACCATCGGAAACGAGGGACTGGAGACACTCTCCACCTTCATCTATGCCGATGCCAGAAAGGGAGGCCTGACGCCGGAACTTCGTCCGCTGAGTACGATCATCTTCGTATTGGTGCTCGTGATGCTGATTATCATCAATCGTCGTTCGGATAAAAACAAGAAGAAACAAAAATGAAGAACAACATGTTTTTAGGAGTTAAAGGAGTTAAAGGAGTTAAAGGAGTTAAAGGAGTTAAAGGAGTTAAGACAATTGCTTTTCTCTTCCTGACCCTGCTGATGATTCTGCCGCTCTCTTCCTGCTACAACAAGGAGAACAGGGAGGAGATTCTGAAGGTTTACAACTGGGGAGACTACATCGATGAGGATATTCTAGCAGAATTCCCGAAATGGTATGAGGAGCAGACGGGCAAGAAGATCCGCGTCATCTACCAGACCTTCGACATCAATGAGGTGATGCTCACCAAGATTGAGCGTGGTCACGAAGATTACGACGTGGTGTGCCCATCAGAATACATCATCGAGCGAATGCTTCGCAAAGACCTTCTGCTGTCTATCGACACCGCTTTCGGCAAGACACCGAATTATCTCAAGAACGTGTCGCCTTACATCGTGAAGCAGATTGATGCCACCTCGAATCATGGCAGAATCGCCCACAATTATGCCGTGCCATACATGTGGGGAACCTGCGGTATCCTATATAATAAGGTACACGTACCTATAAAGGATGCGCAAACCTGGGGCACGCTGTGGAGTCCCAAATACCGTGGCAAGCTTCTGATGAAGGATTCCTACCGCGATTCTTACGGCACCGCCCTGATCTGGGAGCACCGCAAGGAACTGGCTGCCGGCAAGGTGACCGTTCCGGAACTGATGAACGATTATTCGCCAAAAGCCGTTGCCATCGTAGAGAAACAGCTGAAAGCGCTGAAACCGAACATCGAGGGATGGGAGGCTGATTTCGGCAAGGAGACGATGACCAAAGGCAAGGCTTATCTGAATATGACCTGGAGCGGTGATGCGGTCTGGGCGATAGAAGAAGCCGGAAAGGTAGGCGTAGATCTGGGATACGAAGTACCTAAGGAGGGAAGCAACGTATGGTTCGACGGATGGGTGATTCCGAAGTATTCCCGCAATCCGAAGGCAGCTTCTTACTTCATCAACTATCTCTGCCGTGAGGACGTGGCTCTCGCCAATATGGAAACCACGGGATATGTGAGCAGTGTAGCGGGCAAGAAGGTCTTCGAAGCGATGAGCGACAAAGAAGCTTATCCTGAGACGGTGAATCTGGCTTATTTCTTCGGAGAGGAAGGCAGAAAGGCGCATCTCAACCCGATTATGTATCCAGACAGCACAGTGGTGGCAAGATGTGCGATGATTCATGATGCCGGCGACCATACTCCGGAAGTTCTGGATATGTGGTCGAAAGTGAAGGGTGACAACCTGGGTGGCGGCATCGTGATTTTCCTTCTTGCAGTAGTCTTGGGCTTAACCGTCTTCGTTTCTATCAAGAAAATCGAGCACTACAAGCACAGAAGATTGTCGAGAAAGCATCGCAGACACCACGTTATAAAAGTTAAAGGGTAAAAAAGTAAAAAGGTAAAAGCTCATACCCCACACGCCCTGAAAGGGCAGAAGCTCTTAGCCCAGGGCAACACCCTGGGTATAATAGCAGTCAACAAGACGCCCTGTAAGGGCAAAAGCCTCTAATTTTAGGGGGAAAATGAAGTTTTTTGAGAAAAAAGTGAAAATAGTTGCAGAAAAATTTGGTGGAATGAAAAAAAAGCACTACCTTTGCACTCGCTTTTAAGAACAAAGCTTTTACCAAATAAAGAATGTTCGCAAATCAAAAGCTTTTGGGTAGTTACCAGAGTGGCCAAATGGGGCAGACTGTAAATCTGCTGGCTATGCCTTCGGTGGTTCGAATCCATCACTACCCACTTTTCCCAAAAATAACTCAAAGACATAAAGGTCCGGTTTTCATTATGAGAATCGGATTTTTTGTTTTTATATATATCCATGGACCCTGAAAGATTTGCATTATATACACACGCCCTGAAAGGGCAGAAGCTCCTAGCCCAGGGCAACACCCTGGGTTTAAATACAGCCCCAAACAAAACGCCCTGTAAGGTAGGGTGTTCAAAATCTATATAATTTTTCGACACGTTTTTTGTGTTAAAATACAAGTCAAGTCACACGAAATCAACGTGTTATAAATTTAAAAATGTGACGTTTTATAGTTCTGCGCAATATTCGTGTAGAATAATTATTGAATATCAGTTAGTTGAACCGATTATTCGACTAAAAACGTGCCATATTTTAAACGGATTTTGAACACCCTACCTGTAAGGGCAAAAGCTTTGTATATTGCAAGATATTTTAAAGCTTTTGCCCTTACAGGGCGCATGTTTATTATTCCATATTACCCAGGGCGTTGCCCTGGGCTAGGAGCTTCTGCCCTTTCAGGGCGTGTGGCAATAAAACAGATTAGTCTTTCAAACTCTCCTGATACCAGTCGAAGAGCTTCTTCACACCATCCTCGATCTCAACCTTATGAGTCCAGCCGAGGCTATGAAGCTTATCTACTGAGATGAGCTTTCTTGGGGTTCCATCAGGCTTGCTGGCGTCAAACTCAACCTCACCCTCGAAACCTACTGCCTTCACTACAAGCTCAGAAAGTTCACGGATGGTGAGTTCCTTACCGGTTCCCACATTGATGTGGCAGTTGCGAATCTCACCGAGAGATGGGATAGCACCACCACGGCCCTCAGAGTTGTTTCTATCCACTGCACCATCTACCTTAGCACCATAGAATACAGAACTGTATTTCTCGATACCGATGATATCCTTGAAATCAACATTCAGGAGTACGTGAACACTGGCATCAGCCATATCCTCGCTCCAGAGGAACTCGCGCAATGGCTTACCTGTTCCCCAAAGCACCACCTTGTTGTCGTAGATGCCATAGAACTCCAGTGCCTTCAGAATGCGCTCATGAGAGTTGTTTCCATCCACATTACCCTCGCCGATGATTTCGCGAAGCTTATCAGTAGGATTGATAGGACGCTTGTTCATATCCACCTCGATGCTGTGCCAGTCGCCATCGTGGATGAGCTTGGCAAGATAGATCTTGCGCATCATCGCAGGCATCACGTGGCTGTTCTCCAAGTGGAAGTTATCGTTCGGACCATAGAGGTTGGTTGGCATCACAGCGATATAGTTGGTACCATACTGAAGATTATAGCTCTCGCACATCTTCAGTCCGGCAATCTTGGCGATGGCATATTCCTCGTTGGTATATTCCAGCGGAGAGGTGAGGAGCACATCCTCCTTCATTGGCTGCGGAGCATCCTTCGGATAGATGCAGGTAGAGCCCAGGAAGAGGAGCTTCTTCACACCATGAGAATAGGCATTGCTGATGACGTTGCATTGCATCTTCATGTTCTGCATGATGAAGTCGGCACGATAGAGCGAATTCGCCATGATTCCGCCCACGAAGGCTGCAGCCAATACCACAGCATCCGGCTTCTCCTCATCAAAGAACTTCTCTACTGCATACTGGTCGGTCAAGTCGAGTTCTTTGTGAGAACGACCCACCAGATTGTGATAGCCTCTCTTCTCGAGGTTATTCCAGATAGCAGAACCCACGAGTCCGTGGTGTCCTGCTATATAAATCTTAGCGCTTTTATCTAACATAATTACTTAACAATACCTTTTTCCAAGTATTCTACGAGGTTGCAACGAACCTTCTCACCGGCAGCCTCGGCAGCCACCTTGGCCATATCGCTCTCTACCATGATCTTGACGAGATCCTCGAAAGAGGTGGTGTTCGGATTCCAGCCGAGCTTAGCCTTTGCCTTTGTTGGGTCACCCCAGAGGTTAACCACGTCGGTAGGACGATAGAAATCAGGAGAAACCTCAACGAGAGTCTTGCCGATAAGTTCCTCAGGACCCTCAACGCAGATACCCTTCTCGTTCTCGTTCTTGCCTTCCCACTTCAGTTCGATACCTACGTGGTGGAAAGCCAGCTGAGCGAACTCACGAACTGAGTGCTGCTTACCTGTTGCAATCACGAAATCCTCTGGCTTCTCTGCCTGGAGAATCAACCACATGCACTCTACGTAGTCCTTGGCATAACCCCAGTCGCGGAGTGAATCCAGGTTACCGAGATAGAGCTTGCTCTGCTTGCCCTGCTTGATGCGTGCCGCAGCCAATGTAATCTTGCGGGTAACGAAAGTCTCACCACGGCGCTCACTCTCGTGATTGAAGAGAATACCAGAACAGCAGAACATATTGTATGCCTCACGATACTCCTTGACAATCCAGAAACCATACTGCTTGGCTACTGCGTATGGAGAATAAGGGTGGAATGGAGTGTTCTCATTCTGAGGAACCTCCTCTACCTTACCATAAAGCTCAGATGTGGAAGCCTGATACATACGGCAGGTCTCGGTCAAACCGCATTGGCGGATTGCCTCCAGGATACGGAGCACACCTGTTGCATCTACGTCGGCAGTGAACTCAGGAGAGTCGAAGCTCACCTGTACGTGGCTCTGAGCTGCGAGGTTATAAACTTCGGTTGGTTTCACCTTGTTCATCACCTGGATGATGCTCATAGAGTCACCGAGGTCGGCATAATGAAGGTGAAAGTTTGGGGTACCCTCCAAATGTGCGATGCGCTCGCGATAATCGGTAGATGAGCGACGGATTGTTCCGTGAACATCATACCCCTTACTCAACAACAATTCGGCTAAGTAAGAGCCATCCTGACCTGTGATACCTGTAATTAAAGCTACTTTTCTTTTTTCCATTTACTTCTTTATATATGATAAATTAATAAATTCGTTGCAAAAGTACGATTTTTTTCTCAGACTATCAAACTTTCTGTCATTTATTTGCCTTTTTCTCTAACATTGAACCGGTTTGAACCTAAGATTGAAACTTTTTGAAACGAAGCTATCCCCATCTGAATCTAAGTCAGAGAGGGATGAGATTCTACTCTTGAGCCGTCTGCGTCTCCGGCCAGTTCACCAGATACAGCATTTCCGTAGCTCGCGTAAAGGCGGTATAAAGCCAATGGATATAATCGGGATTGAGCATATCATCCGTCATGTAGCCCTGATCTACATACACATGTGCCCACTGTCCGCCCTGCGCCTTGTGGCAGGTTACGGCGTATGCAAATTTCACCTGCAGGGCATTGAAGAACTGATCCTGTCGGATCGCCTTCATCCTATCTGCCTTGAGCGGAATATCCTGATAATCCTCTTCTATCTGATGGAAGAGCTGCTCCTGCTGTTCATGGGTCAGGGCAGGCGCCTCGCTCGTCAATGTATCCAGCAGCACCGTAGCTTCCAGCTCATAGTTGTCGTAATCGGGAAACTGGAGCAGCAGCGTGGCAAAACGGAAGCCATAGAGGTCGATGCGGCGGCGCACCTTCAGTACTTTCGCCCGATCGCCATTCGCCAGGAATGCAGGAATCTCGTTACTTTGAACTTTGAAGTTGGAACTTTGAACTGTATGATTAGCTGCATCTGCTCCTGAAGCCTCTGTTTTGATTCCAGACTTCAGAATCTTCTTTCTTTCTTCCTCCATCCAGTAATAATTGTTCTTCACAATCATGAGGATGTCGCCCTGCGAAAGCTCCTCTTCCCTATCCAGCACCATATTGCGGATGCCCTGGTTGAAGATGTTTGCACGCTTATTGCTGCGGGTCACCACGATGGTATCATCCAAACCTACATGGTGGTAGCTGTCGGCTAGCGCCTCTATCAGTTCGGCTCCAGGCATCGGTTTGATGTCCGAATAGCCAGCAAAATGAATCTTCGGGAGTTGGGTGATGTCATCGTGCGTAATCATCTGTCTGATCATCGTGGCATTATAGAGAATACCCGATTCCTCGCTCTGTCGGAGTACCTCGTTCAGATCACATTCATACACCTTCAGACCATATCCCTCCAGCATCGCCGCATGCAGGGCTGGCGATTCCTCCTTGCCTACAGGAGGCAACTGCGCCTTGTCACCTATCAGCAGCAAGCGGTCGTTACGTCCCTGATACACGAAATGCACCAGGTCATCCAACAGGCATCCGCTTCCAAAGCTCATCCCTCCCAATCCCATATTGGCAATCATCGACGCTTCATCTACCATGAAAAGCGTATCGGTATAGAGATTATCATTCAGATTAAACTGTCCC
Organism: uncultured Prevotella sp.; assembly: GCA_900551985.1. GTDB lineage: Bacteria > Bacteroidota > Bacteroidia > Bacteroidales > Bacteroidaceae > Prevotella. The sequence goes on from URYG01000003.1 coordinate 34,810, forward strand.
TCTACTCCCGAAAACGATTTTTCACGATAGATACGGCGATGGATGGTATAGGCAGGCGAACCGCTGTTCAGCGAGAACACCTTCGCAGCCCTACCCGTAGGTGCCAGGAGCATCACCTTCTGGCGAATCTCCTTCAGGGTCCTGACGATGGCACCCGAGAGCGTTGTCTTACCCGTACCCGCACTACCTCGCAGAATCATCACGGCATGCGGATCTCTATCGGTAAGAAACTCAGCAAACACCTCCAGGGCATGTGCCTGTTCCTGGGTTGGCGGAAAGCCAAATTGCTGCAATATCTTATATTTTAGCTCGTCTATTATCATCAATTTGTTATTTATCCTTTAATAATTAATAATTTCAACGCCAAATATTTTGCGTTGTCTCCGTTTTGCATTATCTTTGCAGAAGATAAGCTGCACTCGGCAATTTGAAAGCAAGCTTTCATTGCGCTCGTTTGCATTATCTTTGCAATGCAAAAGTACTAATACTTTTTGAAATGAGAATGAAATTAAGAAAAATAAACAATAATGCCATTCTGGGCGCCTGCGTCATTATCATGATGCTGCTTTGCGCTCTCAGTATCAGCCAGCCTCTCATCTTCGAGAAACAGATGGCGAGCCGCGAAGCTGAGGTGAAGGAGAAACTGATACTCATCCGTTCTGCCGAAGAAAGATACAGGGCGAAGTACGGAGTCTATACTGGCGATTTCGATGTCCTCATCAAGGCGAAGTATCTCAAGGCTGAGGATACCCTCATCCCTTATTCCGATGGCAGGAAATTCTCGCTCGCCGCCACCACCATCATCCATAAAAGCGGAAAGCAGATTCCGCTGATGGAATGCGGAGCCACCTACGAAGACTATCTCGATGGTCTCAACGAGGAGGCGATTCAACAGGTAACAGAAAAAGCTTCCGATGCCGGTAACTTCCCTGGATTAAAGATCGGAGACATCACCAAAGACAACGACAATGCAAGTAATTGGTAAGAAAAAAACACAGCAAGCACGACTCACCATCCGTGTGAGCAAGAATACACTCAGCTTCTCGGTAGTAGATCGAGAAGCCGAGCACCAGTTGATATACGAACCTTACACCGTGAAAAGCGGTGTATCGATAGCTGCCAACCTGCGTCAGGCTTTCGGCGAAAGCGAACTCCTGCAGCGCGGCTATCAGAAGGTGCGTGTCTATATCGATACACCTATCCTGCTGGTTCCTATCGAGGAATTCCACGAGGAAGACCTCACCGTGCTCTATCAGCATGCCTTCACGGGCAGTCACAGCGATGCCATCCTCTACAGGGTGCAGCCGAATCTGAATGTGGTAGCCGTTTTCCCGATCAACAAGGATCTGAAGATGGTGATAGAAGACAACTTCCAGGATGTGCGCTTCACCCCTATCATGCAGCCGATGTGGAACTACCTGCACAAGCGCAGCTTCACGGGTATCTACCACAAGCTCTATGCGTATTTCCACGACAAGAAAGTGGATATCTTCTGTTTCGAGAAAAACAGATTCAAGTTCTACAATTCCTTCCAGGCTGATCATGCCAAGGATGCACTCTACTTCATCCTCTTCGTATGGAAGCAGCTGGGACTGCAGCAGATGCAGGATGAGCTGCATGTTGCGGGCGATATTCCGGATAAGGACTGGTTCCTCTACAATGCCAAGCTCTATGTCAAGAAGACCTTCCTCCTGAATCCGAGCGCCGAGTTCAATCGTGCGCCCATCACGGAAATCAAGGGAATGCCGTTCGATCTGCTGACGCTCTACTTGAGTAAGTGAAGAACGAAGAGTGAAGAGTGAAAAATTCAATAGCTTAGCTAATCATAAAGTTCAAAGCTCAATGTTCAAAGTTCAAAGTAAATAAGTTCAAAGTTAATTATGAGAATCATAACAGGACAATATAAGGGTCGCCACTTCGACATACCACGTTCGTTCAAGGCGCGACCAACTACAGATTTCGCAAAGGAGAACATCTTTAATGTTTTGCAGAATTACATCGATTTCGAGGATGCCACAGCCCTCGACCTCTTTGCCGGCACTGGCAGCATCTCGCTGGAACTGGTATCCCGTGGATGCAGCCGAGTAATCAGCGTAGAGGCCGACCGCGACCATGCCAACTTCATCCGCGAGTGTTTCAAGAAACTGGGCGAAGACAGGGATCTTCTGATTCGTGGCGATGTATTCCGCTTTCTGAGAACCTGCAAGCAGAAGTTCGATTTCATCTTTGCCGATCCGCCATACGCACTGGAGAAGCTTCCAGAGATTCCAGACCTCGTACTGAATGGTGACCTTCTCAACGAAGAGGGCATCTTCGTTTTCGAGCATGGCAAGAACTACGATTTCTCCGACCATCCAAGATTCCTGGAACACAGAAGTTACGGAAGCGTAAACTTCTCGATATTCAGATGAATTAGAGAGGGTGTGTCTTTATTCATCGGATTACGCGGATGAATCAGAACCTTAACCGCCTTTCTCGGATTACGCACGGATTTTAAACGGAAACCGACCTGACGGTCGTAGCGATCCCCCCTAAAACAGAAACTCTACGGCACTAGCCTATGGCCGCAAGGCCAAAATCCGTTTAAATTCCGTGCGTAATCCGTACAGCAAGAATGTTCCGTTAACTCAGCGTAATCCGATGAAGAAAATCGATGAAAAAAAAACGAAAAAGAGGGTGTGTCTTGGACTTTTGACACTTTTTTTTACAGCAGCGGCGAAAGCAATCTTACGATACTCTCGAACAATCTTTTCAGGAACGGGCGCTTCACGAAATACGCCACATCATCCACCAGAATACTCCTGGATTCATCCTTCAGATAAATCCGCTTGATTCTCTGCGCCATTTCCTCATCATAGAAGAAGGCATTCGCCTCGAAATTATTCTCGAAACTCCGGAAATCCACATTCGTGCTGCCCACGGTACAGAGATTGTCATCGCTCACCAGCAACTTGCTGTGATTGAATCCACCCGTATAGAGATAAACCTTCACGCCAGCCTCTATCGCCTCCATCAGATAAGAGCGGGAAGCCCACTCCACCATCCTGGCATCTGAATGTCTAGGCATCAGCAAGCGGATATCCACTCCCGCCAGCGCCGCCGTACGCATCGCAAAGAGCACAGGCTCAGTAGGCAGGAAATAAGGCGTCTCCATATACACATACTTCTGCGCCTGGAGCAGAATGCGAACATATCCCTGCATGATATCAGGCCATGGCGCAATCGGACTGCTCGTCACTACCTGCACCAGACAGTTATTCCTAATCTTCGAATCCACCGGCGGATAATACTTTCGGTTTGACACCAAGGTGCGATCCACAAAATACCAGTCAATCAGGAAAGCACGCTGCAGGGCATACACACCTCCGCCCTCAATCCTCAGATGCGTATCGCGCCACTTCTGTTTCCCGGTGCCCTTCACATAGCGCTTGGCGATGTTCATGCCACCGATGAATCCTACCCTGCCGTCTATCACGCATATCTTGCGGTGATTGCGGTAGTTCACCTTGCTGGTAAACGCCGGGAACCTTACCGGCATGAAGGAATGCACATCTATGCCCGCTTCTCTCATACGCTCAAAGAAGGCATCCTTCACCTTCCAGCAGCCCACATCATCGTATATCAGTCTGACTTCCACTCCCTGCTCCGCCTTGTCTATCAGGGCATCAGCCACCAGATAGCCCAGGGCATCATCCTCGAAGATATAGGTATCCAGATGGATATGATGCTTCGCCTGACCTATCTCATATAATAAGGAGAAGATGAATTCATAACCGTCGGTAAAGATATCCACCTCGTTGTCCTTAAACGGGAATGCCCAGTTCTGATTGGTAAAGAGATTCATCAGCGGCTTGTTGTTGGCTGGGATATGCAGATTCTCCTGCTCGGCAAACTCCAGCATCGAGCGCTTGGTCAACTGGTCCATGCTTCTATCGCTGATCAGCCGTTCCTTTCTCGTGTTCTGCCCGAAGAAGATGTAGAAGATGATTCCCACGAAAGGCATGAAGGCAAGCACAAGAATCCACGCCATCGTCTTGGCGGGCTGTCGGTTGTCCATCAAGACGGTGATGATAGCGGGAATCATGATCGCCATATAAAGCAAGAGATAAATCCAATGAAAATATATCATACCTTTCTTTTTTATCTAGTTGAATACCGAGTTGGTCTGGCTGGCAAGCAGCGAGTTCATCTTCTTCAGTTTCATAAACTCCTCCACCAGCTCCCTGTTCGTAGGGTTTCTGGCAAACTCCTGCTGCACCTCTATCAGTCGCTGTGCGATATAATGCGTGCGGAAGCTCAGCAGATCCTTGAAGACAAACTGGCGCAGCTTCTCAGCGTTCAGCTTCAGCTGCAGACTCGCCGTGGAAACCTCCTGGTCGCCCGTAGGCAGACCGGCAATCCTGCTCACCTCCGGATTCGGATGGTTGGCAAAATAGGTTTCCGCCACGAAGTTCTCATCCTCCAGATGCTCCAGCGTCTCCTGCAATATCTGGTTATAGAGTTCGTTATGGAATCTGAATTCATCGCCCGACATATCCAGATAGATATATTGTGCTATCGGCAGTTCGATATCGTTGCCCTCCACATCCTTCACCACGATATGCTTTTCTCCATGGTGAATGATCAGCTTCACCAGCAGGTCTTCTACCTCCAGCAGCTTGTCCAGCGGCGTTACGCCCCTCATGGCAGCCTGCATTCCCTGCTGTGGGGCAGTAGCCTTCGGGTCTCTCAGTCCAGCCGCGCGCCGTTCTGCCTTCACCTGCTCGCTCATGCCGTTTCTCACGAAGTTGTTCAGCGCATTCACGATAATCGCCTCGTTCACACCCAGTCGGTGGGCGCAGTCGGTGATATAAGAGGCTCGGGTAATCTGGTTCTTGATCTTCGAGATGCTCTCCACGATGCTGTTGATTGCCTGGCTTCTCTTCACCGGATCGGTCACGCCGTTCAGCGAGAGGTCGGTCTTAAACTGTATGAAGTCCTTCTGGTTTTCCTCTATGTATTTTCTGAAGTCGGCAGCGGTATGGTTTCGGGCAAAGCTGTCCGGGTCGTTTCCATCCGGCAGGAAGAGCACCTTTACGTTCATCTCCTCCTCCAGCAGCATGTCGGTACCTCGCAGCGCCGCATGCACACCCGCAGCATCGCCGTCGTAGAGCAATACGATGTTGCTGGTGAATCGGTGGAGCAGTCTGATCTGATGGATGCTCAGCGCCGTACCCGAGTTGGCCACCACGTTTTCGATGCCGCACTGGTGCATGGAGATTACATCCGTATATCCCTCCACCATATACACGCAGTCTTCCTTGGCGATGGCCTTCTTAGCCTGATACAGTCCGTAGAGTTCCCGCTCCTTGTGGTAGATCATACTGTCGGGCGAGTTCACGTATTTCTGGCTCACACCCTTGGTACGGGTATCCAGCACGCGTCCGCCGAAAGCCACCACCTTTCCGCTCACACTCAGCCATGGGAAAATGGCACGCCCCGAGAAGAGCCATCGGTATGCAGT
>URYG01000004.1 GCA_900551985.1 uncultured Prevotella sp.
AGTCTTTTCTAACATTGCATTTTTTACATGAGGATTTTGTCTCAGCAACCATCCATGATATATAGATGGTTGCCAAGCCCCTGTGTCCCTTATATAAATACATTATAAAGCCTTTAGACAGAGCTTATTATCCCGAACTGAGGTAATGTGTTAAAACCTTACGCTGTAATGGTGATATACCCCTAGAAGCCTTGAAGCGACGCATAAAATCTTCTTTTTTTTCTTCTATGTTCATAATAAATCTCCTTATTAATTATTGTATTGTTTCGACTCCCCTGTCCCCCTCTTGCGAAGAGGGGGTCCTTACCCTATACCCAAGCCCTAAATCCCTACCATAGGGATTAGGGATGTAACCGCCCTCCGGTGCTCGGAACCGCTGCGCTATAAGGTTGGCGGGGCATCAAAGCCCTGCGCCAGATTGTGCGGGATGGGACCGCATGGGGCTATGGGATGACCGCAGGAATCAGCGCTTACGTCCTTTACCAAATTAGTGGCTACACCATCTTTATTGGTTCAAAATATCCAACAACTCTGCAGGAGTATAAACCGATAAAGAAGAATTCGAAAAATCCTTCTTATTACGACTTACAATACAATCTCCCTCAGCTCGCAAAGCAGTAGCATTCTGAGTTGCATCTTCATAATCCTTCCAATCAGAAGAGAGCATTTCAATTACCGTATTGCCTTGTAAGTCTAAAACATCTACAAAATTCGACACCGCCAGAAGAGCTTCTTTTACATTTTGATACTCATACTTATGTGCTACATACATGGCAGTAACATAAGACAAAGCTGACGTCATCAACTTTATGTCTCCTGTTATTCCAAGGGCAAATAGTTTATCGGCATCATCCGAAAAGCCCTCCCGATTTGCAACGAAATCTATTAAGACATTCGTATCTATAAAAACTCTCATAATGCATATTTTTTATCAACCAACGCATCTAAGCTATTTTCATCTGCCGGTATCGGCTTGCCACCTTTTGCCTTTAATGTCTTCACATAAGACAAAGCATCTTTAAACTCAGCGGTTTCTAATAGTTTTTGCTTAGGTTGCACCTTTTGTAAAAACATTGAAATCGCCTTTTCTATTGCAGCTGTTACACTAATATTATGCAATTTAGCATAACTTTCCGCTCCTTTATATATATTGCTATCAATTGCTATTGTATTCATAATTGTATCTCCTTTTTGCCTGCAAATATAAGAGTTTTCTGTGAAACTACCAAATTTTAGGGGTGTTTTTTCGATTAGAACAGATATTCATATTGCGACAGGAGTCTTTGATAATCACTCTCATACCTGGGCTTGCTGGTTGGAGGGATATGTGGACTTGCCATGATCTGTTCCATTTCCTGGAGTACCTTGCTCCCTTCACGCATGATGGGGGCTAGGTGTTCCTTGAACTGGTCTACGAATGGGGAATAATAGTAGCCTATCTCCTCTATGATGAAGGAATAGATGTTCCATGCGTCATTGTGGGTGATTCGGGTGTGTGACAACTCATCCAAGGCGTACTTTCTCAGATAGTCGATGTTTTCTGCCTGCAACACCACTTCCTTGTCATCTTTCACGGGATGGAAATAGCGGTCTATCAGCACTTGCCGTTCCTGCAGGTTGCGCTGGTAGAAGATTTCCTCGTTGGCTAGTCGTGTCTTGTCTGGCTCCACGTCCTCAAAATGTTCGGCATGTACTCCGCTGATGGCTACGCTCAGTCCACCGACGTCCATCACCAGGCGGCGGTCTCGGTCGATACGGATGATGTAACCTTCCAGTCCTGCCAGATCACCTGTGGTGATACGGAGGAGGATGCGGTTGCGAGCATAATAATGGTATGGATGTAACAGGAAACGGATGCGATCAGGTGATGTCTCTGCGACACGCATGAAGGGTTGCATCTGCGCATCGGGGATCTCTGCCACCTTGCCCGTGCTACAGTTTTTACATAGGCGAGCGTTGGGGAAGTACTGGTCGAGATAGGATTGTATCTCTTTGGGATAGCCCTGGAAGAAGACCAGACCGCTGACGGTCGGCACTTCCTGGTGCTGCACCTTCTGTTTGCCTTGTTTTCTGAAATAGCGGACTGTCTTATGCACGAAATAGGTTCTTCCGTCCTCCTCCAACAGCATTTCCAACTTCTTCACTTTACTGTTGTGAACGAAGATGTAAGACCAGGTTGTTCCATCCGAGTGACGATACTTCTTTATCGCAGGACCAGTCTTTACGTCTGGCTCTGAAACGTGGTTGCCCTCTGGAGAAACAAGTTTCTCGTCGGCTGCAGAAAAAGAACTCGTACCATCCGGTTTCATAAATCCTATTCTACTTTATGTCCTCAGCTACAACCATACATGATGGTTGTGGAAGCCAAGTCGATAGGTTCTTGATGTGCATAATCTTAATCGTATAGATATAACTTTTGCAAAAGTACGAAAAATAGTTGGATTACGTGTCAGATTTTATCATTTTCTGTTTGACACTACCCAAATTTAACACAAAGTTTAGCAATTCTGCCTCGAAAGAACTCTCACAATGGCAGATTTGGGGTTAATTTGGTTGTTTTTTCGAAAATCACCCCGTCCCTCTTTAGCCAAAGAGGGCTCCACTTTCTCCCCAAGCCCCTCTTCAATAGTCTTTACACCCCCTTCGGTTCCCCCGTTTGCGGGGGACAGAAACCTCAGGAAGCGGGGATGTAACCGCCCTCCGGTGCTCAGAACCGCTACGCTCTAAGGTTGGCGGACCATCAAAGGTCTTCGCCAGGTTTGCGGGATGGGACCGCCTGGGTATAACTTGCTATTATCTTGCTATAGTTTGCTATCATCTGGCATCCGCCAGCTCGTTGTAGCCCCAAACCATGATGAGAACGAAAAGGCCGGCTAGCATCATCAGGAGATTCTGCGTTGGCGTGATGGCATCTGCCACATGGGTAAGGGCACGGGAACCGGTAAGGAGGAAATCTATCTTCATGGAGAAGAGCCAACCCTGTATCTGCTCCCATCCCTGACAAACCACAGCTGCCACTACGCCGACTGCCACACAGGCTGCCGTCCACAGATGCTCCAAACGGCGACGCTTAGCCAATGCCTTCTCCTGATCAAGAACCAGCACGGTCTTTTCCTGATCAAGAGACAGCAATGCCTGCTCCTGCCCAAGACCCGGCAATGCCTGCATTACCCTATCAGAGAATCCATCATCCGGAATCTCCTCCATCCTGTTATCAGCAAAGAAAGCCTGAAGGAGCTGATCGTCTGGGGCGCTCAGCGGTTCAAGATCCATACCCTTTCTATTATCAATCATTTTATCGGTCATAACCATTATGCTTTAAGTAACTTGCAAGTTTCTGTTTTCCACGAGAGAGATGCGACTTGATGGTGCCTTGCGCCATTCCCGTCACTTCTGCAATCTTATCTATAGAGAGTCCATCCATCAGCTGCAGCGTGATGCACGTCCGTTCGTTATCGCTCAATATCTTCAGGGCTTTGAGCAAATCCATCTTCAGTCCGGTATTCACTCCCTGCGCATTCTGTCGGGCAACAGCCGGCGTATCGATGTCCTGTGTTTCCTTATGACTGCGGGTATAATCATACCAAACATTATAGGCGATACGATAAAGCCAAGTGGAGAAGCTGGCTGTACCCCTGAAACTTGACAGATGGGTATAAGCCTTCACAAAGGTATCCTGCGCCAAGTCGTCACTCAGCTGCGCATCCTCCAGCGTCTGCCGTAGGAAGAACCCACGAATAGGTGATTGATACTTCTTGACCAGCAAGTCGAACGACTTGCGGTCGTGAAGCATCACCACCTTCGTGACGAGAGAAATATCGGATAACTTTTCCACTATATATATTAACTAATAATTGTTGTTTGATTTTTACACCGGAGTACCATTATAGCCTGTGCCCTGATTGCCATGGCGATTCTTCCACCAATCCTTGATGGCTGGAAGCGAACCTATGAGGGTCTGTCCCAATCCATAGAAGAAGACCAGGGCTCCGATACCCGCCAGGAAGTCAGCTTCCCACCAAGCGAACATGGCGCACAAGCCAGCTCCCAGGAAGGCATTTCTCAATCCTCGCTTCACCAGATATTCATCGCTCTGCTTGTCAATCGGACGGTCGCTTTCCGGAACATTGATGCCCTTCTCCATCGCCATCTCCGCCAACTTCATCCTGTCGTTGTGGCGGCGAATCAGATATCTGACAACCAGGAACACGATGATGAGCGGAGCGAAGACAAACAGCAGACCGAAGATGATACAGAAGATGATGATGACAGACAGCGCACCGCCACCAAATACCGAACCGATGAAATCGAAAGGATCATCATAGTTGCCCAGACTGTACTTGGAATGATAAGCACGGTTGTCATTGTCATCTACATCAGCATAGTCGGAAGTATCCGTTGTGGTTGTATCAGAATAGGCAGCAATCGCCTCATCATCCTGAGCTGCGGATGCCTGATCGGCAGCAGCCTGCTTATCTTCCTGCTTTTCTGCGGCAGCTGTAGCCTGCTTATCCACCTGTTGGGTAGTGGGATGATAACGATGTTTGGGAGCCGAAGAAGCCAGAGACACCTGGGTAGCTCCGATGCTCATGATGAGCGCCAATGTTAATATCGCTTTCTTCATATCTAACAATATTTTTATAGTTTTACCTTGTTATTTATTATTTTTTCTATGTCTTAGACGCATCTCTTGGGAAATTAGTTGCAAAGAAACGAAATTTTTCTTATTTTTGCAAACAAAATCAAGAATAAAGGCATAATATGAAGACATTACCAGAAGATTTCATTCAATATACCCAAGAGTTGATGGGCGATGAACTGTTCCTGCAACTGAAACAGGGCATCACCGAGGGAGAAGCACCTACCAGCATCCGCCTCAATCCTTTCAAATGCAAGGAGGGAGAAGATGCTGCGGGGGAACCGATTCCATGGTGCCCTTCCACCGGTCGCTATCTCTCCACCCGTCCTAACTTCACCTTCGATCCATGGCTCCATGCCGGAAAGTATTACGTGCAGGAGGCTTCTTCCATGTTCGTGGATCTGGTAATCAGACAACTCGTTCACGAACCCGTGATGATGCTCGACCTCTGTGCGGCTCCAGGTGGAAAATCTACCGCTGTACGTGCTGCCCTGCCGGAAGGTAGTCTTCTTTTCAGCAACGAACCGATGCGCACCCGCTCGCAGATTCTTGCAGAGAATATCCAGAAGTTCGGTCATCCCGATATGATCGTCACCAACAACTATCCTCGCGACTACAAGAAGTCGAAGCTCCAGTTTGATGTCATCCTCACCGATGTTCCCTGCTCCGGCGAAGGTATGTTCCGCAAGGATGATGGTGCCATCAGCGAATGGAGCTTGCAGAATGTGGATAACTGCTGGCATCTGCAGCGCGAAATCGTAAGCGATATCTGGAACTGCCTGAAACCCGGCGGTCTCCTCATCTACTCTACCTGCACCTTCAATGCCCACGAAGACGAAGAGAATATCGCCTGGATCTGTGAGGAGCTGGGGGCTGAGCCCATCGCACTCAACGATATCGATGAAGCATGGAATATCACGGGCAATCTCATCGGGTCAGATATTCCCGTCTATCGTTTCCTTCCAGGCAAGACCCGCGGAGAAGGTATCTTCCTCGCTGTACTCAGAAAAGAGGGAGAACCGGAAATGGAGAAGGAAGATAAAAAGAAGAAGAAAGACAAGAATAAGGAGAAAGGAAAGAACAGAGGGAACAAGGGAAAGAATCCGCAGGTTCCAACAGACTGGCTGAAGTCTTCCGACTATGAAACGATAGCCGAAGACGACAACTTCTATGCCATCCCAAGCCGTTGGAAAGCCATCTATGAGGATGCTGCCAAAAACCTGAAGGTGATACATGCCGGCATCAAACTGGGAACAAGCAAGGGTAAAGACATCATCCCCGACCAGAGTCTGGCACTCTCCACCGAACTCAACACAGAGGTCTTCCCACAGGCAGAACTCTCCTACGAGGATGCCATCCGCTATCTGCGCAAAGAGGCTGTGAATCTTCCAGCAGACACCCCAAAAGGCTACGTGCTCGTTACCTATCAGCAGATGCCTCTGGGCTGGGAGAAGAACATCGGCAACCGTGCCAACAATCTCTACCCACAGGAGTGGAAAATCAAGAGCAGCCATGTGCCGGAAAAGCAATTAATAATTAATAGTTTATAGATTATGCTCAGCATCATCGCCTGTATATCCAAAACAAATAGAGCAATCGGCTATGAGAACCGGTTGCTCTATCATTTACCATCAGATATGACCCGCTTTCGCGAACTTACCACGGGTCATACCATCGTGATGGGCAGAAAGACATTTGAATCTCTCCCAAACGGTGCTCTTCCACATCGACGCAACATCGTTGTCTCTAAAAGTCTGAAAGAGATAGATGGGGGCGAAGTATATCCTACCCTGGAAGAAGCACTCAGGGCTGCACAAGATGAAATCTTGTCTGCCCCTAAGGAAGATACAGGAATCACCAGCCCGGAAGAAATCTTCATCATTGGCGGAGAAAGCATCTATCGCCAGGCTCTTCCTGCTGCCCGGAAACTCTATCTCACCATTGTAGATCAGGAGCCGGAACAGGCAGATACCTTCTTCCCTGCCATCGACTGTTCGGATTGGGAAGTGACGGAAAAAGAAATGAGGAATGAAAACGGGTTGTCGTTCTCATTCCTCACCTATATTAGAAAATAAATTCTTATTCTTCTGTTGTCTCCTCTTCCTCATCAGGTACCTGCTGGATATCCTTCAGAGAAAGCTGACGGTCGATGGCAGCATTGAAGGAGATGATGGTCTCGCTTCTGGAAAGGCCCAATGGCTGCAACTTATCGTGGATAATCTCCAGGAGGTGGTGGTTGTTGACAGCATAAATCTTGATGAACATATCAAAACCGCCAGTAGTATAATGACACTCTACTACCTCAGGAATCTTCTTGAGTTCCTCTACCACCTGATCAAACTTTTCAGGTTCCTTGAGGAACAATCCCATATATGCACAGGTTTCGTAACCAATCTTCTCTGGATCGATAACAAATTGAGAGCCTTTAATAATGCCAAGGTTAGTGAGTTTAGCAACACGCTGATGAATGGCAGCACCGCTTACATTACAAGCACGTGCTACTTCCAGAAATGGAATTCGGGCATCCTGAGAAATCAGCTTCAGAATATGCCTATCTAATGAATCTAAAACTTGTTTTGCCATAATTTATTATTATTTGCCTGCAAAGGTAGCACTTTTCTTTAGAAAAAGCAACTTTTCAAATAAAAAAAATAATAAATTAATATTATTTTTCCTTTTAGAGCATATTATTTCCTGTTTTCTACAGCAGAATAGCTTATTTTCAGTGCTTTTGCCTGGCGCAGCGCCTGCTTCACATCGGTAATCACTCCCATCTTGGTATTCTGGTCTGCCTTGATGGAAACGGTCATCAGTTTCTGGTCTTCAGGCGACATCCGCTTCTTCTCGGCAGAGATATAATCCTGCACATCGGAAGCACTGGCAAACTTGTCGTTCATCTGTATCTGGGTACCTGAACCGTATTTGCCCTGCAGATCCTTGGTTGGCTTTCCTATATAAATATGGCTTACCGCCGACTTCTTGGTCAGACGTGTGAGATTCTTTCCTTCCGGCATACGGCATTCCACCTTTAAGGTAACCTGTCGCATGTGGGTAACAATCATAAAGAAAAAGAGTACCGAGAAAATCAAATCCGGCAAGGATGACGTATTCAATTCCGGAACCGAATGCGATTTTTTACGAAAATTCATCATTTGGCGCCTCCTTTCTCCGGGGTTGACTGGTTTTCCTGTTTCTCTTCAGCATCAGCATCTACACTCTTGTCTTCATGAGTCATCGCATTGGCATACGACTCCGTAATGCGCTGAGGACAGAGCTTACGCACCTGATCCTTCTGGTCATTGTTCAAAAGCGCATAGTCTCTATGATATTTCTTCTGGGCTGCCTCATTGCGAAGTTGCGCATAGGCTTCCATCAACTCATTCTGCATCTGGAAATAAAGGTTGTAGTTGGCATCACGGTCGCTCTCGATGGAAATCAGATGCTTCTTACCCAAACGATGAACAAAGCGGACGGTTTCCTGCTTCAGGTCTTCCAGCTTCATCGGCTGGTTGTTCACCATCAGCGTATCTCCAGCCGTAAGATGAATCGCCATCAGATTGTTCTTATCCACCACCGATTCCTGCTGCTCCTTCTTCTGAGGTTCAGGCGAAGGAAGCTGGCGCAACAATCCCTTATCCACATCCATGGATGTGGTTACAAGGAAGAATATCAGCAGCATAAACGAGATGTCGGCTGTTGAGGTGGTATTCAATCCCGGGGTTTCGTTACGATTCCTTCTTATCAGCATTGCGTTATGATATGATACTAACTATTTTTTTTTGATTGATAATTACAGGCAGTTACTGCTTCTTTCGGATATATCGGGTGGCACCGAAGCAAACGGCTCCAATGCCTGCCAGCAACATCAGCAGCGAAGTGATGACAAACATATCTGAAAGTTTCAGCCACAACCAGTCGGCGTAGTTCTCGCCATTGATGAGCATCGGGGCGGAACCTCCCAAGAGGAAAGTCAAGACCAGAACTGCCAGCAGGGTAAGCCAGGTGATACGGAAGATACGACGCACCGGCACACCATTGACCACAGCCTCCGACTTGCTGCTCCGGTAATCCTTCACCATCGAATAGACTGCCAAGCCTACTCCTCCTATCAGGAAAAGCCACATCAGGAAGATGAGCACATCGGTAAAAAGAGGGGCATTGAAGTCGGGGTTCTCATCGAAAGGCAAATCATAGCCTATCAGATAGAACAGACCGAAAACCAGCACAGCCAAACCTATCATCATACGGAAAACCTTCTGCGATATCTGTTCGGCAGACTTGTTTTTCGCCTTTGAATTGGATTTTGAAAATTGAAATTTAACCATAGATTCAAAGATAAAGCTATTTTCTCTTGGCAATGATATCCATCAATGTAACAGCCGATTCTTCCATCTGACTGGTGAGATGTTCTACCTTGGAAAGGATATAGTTATAGAACACCATCAGAATCAAGGCAACAATGATACCGAAGATGGTAGTAATCAGCGCCACCTTCATACCCGAAGCCACGATGGTAGGACTGATATCTCCCGCCTGCTGAATCTGGTCGAAAGCCATCACCATACCAATCACCGTACCCAGGAATCCGAGGGAAGGAGCCATGGCGATGAAGAGCTTGATCCAGGAACATCCTTTTTCCAGGTTGGCAGCCTGCACGGTACCATATCCACTTACCGAGCGCTCGATATCATCGAGATGCTCATCGATATGCATCAATCCCTGATAGCAGATAGAAGCTACAGGTCCACGGGTATTGCGGCAAAGTTCCTTGGCACCTTCCACATCGCCAGCCTCTACCTTCTGGTCGATATCCTGCATCAGTTTCTTGGCATTGATTTCAGAAAGGCTGAGATAGATGATGCGTTCAATACAGAAAGCCAGACCCACGATGAGAGCGATGGCAACGAGCGACATAAAGCCGGCATTACCCTCTATGAACTTCGTCTTAAGAGCTTGATGAAATCCGATATTCTCGTCTTGTGCCATGACAGGCAGAGAACACATAACTGTGAAAATGAATATTGCGAAACGCGCAATAGCTGTATTTTTCTTCATAATCATATATACCTTATTATATATATAAAAAAGCGGAAAGAGGGGGATTCGAACCCCCGATTCCCTTTAGGGGAATACACGCTTTCCAGGCGTGCCTCTTCAGCCACTCGAGCACCTTTCCAGTTTCGAAGTACAAAATTATCACTTTTTATTCGAAAAGCCACATATTCGTCTGCTTTTTACATTTCTTTAACGAAAATATAAGAGCGTAAACCCGCTAGGCGTCTAGCGGTAGACGCCTAGCGGTATCTGTGTAAATCCTACTTCCACACTTGCGAAAGTTCTGCCCTTTACTTCTCAGGAATAATCTCGAAGATTTCGGCTGAACCTTCCAGCTGAAGCTTCGCTGCTTTCTTCACCAATTCTATCTTGCAGAAGGACTGGTCGATGTTGGTGGTTGCCAAAACCTTGCCCTTGGCATTCAGCTGGCGACATACCAATGATTTGCCTGGAGCCAACTTCAACAGCAGGGTGTAACCCTTTACATCCTTTTCTACACCCATGGTAAGGGTGCCCTCGTTGGTGAATGATGTGCAAGGGTTCTCATCGAAACCATACATCGCTGCCTGCAGATTGCCAGCCTCAACAGTAAAGCTCAAACGCTCAGGAGTAGTTGGGTTCACCTCGAAGGTACGGACTGCAGCCCAGTTGCGCTTGTCTGACTTCAACTTCTTGATGCGGATATAACGAGCCTCAACAGGAGAATCGGTCTTCCAGTTGATGATATACTGCTTCTTCAACTCACCTGTAAGCGCCTTCCACTCCTTCTTGTCAAGAGAATACTCCAAAACGGTGTTGTCGAAGTAATCCACATCATCTACAGAGTTACGGCCCTGGAGGATTCTTACCTCAGAAACAGAACGAACACAACCTAAGTCTGCACCAATCCAGTCGCCGGTATTCTGACCATTACCTGATGTATAATAGGTAGTAGAATCATTGTCGAACATCGCCTTGCTC
The DNA here is from genome assembly GCA_900551985.1 of uncultured Prevotella sp. Taxonomy (GTDB): domain Bacteria; phylum Bacteroidota; class Bacteroidia; order Bacteroidales; family Bacteroidaceae; genus Prevotella. The sequence continues at coordinate 10,655 of URYG01000004.1, forward strand.
TGGGTAGTTCTCAAGGTGGCGTAAGTACCGATACCCTTATAGAAGGCAGGCACCTTGCCAGTCAACTTCTTGAAGAAGCCAGAAGCCATATCATCCATAGACTGCTCATAGAATGGCTGCAATACCATGGTTCCAGACTTGTGCTTCTCGTAAGCAGCTACATCTTCCTTGCTCATACGGTTGTTGACATAGCCATCCCAGAATGCCTGGTCATTACCAGCCTTGTACTCCTTGATGAGCTGCATGGTCTTCAGACCACGGTCGCCCAACTTGCCAAACTCTGTGAGCCATGGACGGAGTTCCTTCATCAACAAGGCGTTCTTGCAGTTTGCCTCCATCTGAGCAGGAGCATTCTTCACTCTTACAAACTCGCTCTGAAGGGCATTGAACTCTGCATCTGTAAAGTTGTCGATGCGGAAGCTCTTGGTTTCCCAGGATTCGATACGGCGATAACCGGTCTCTGTATCGCAAGAGTGCATAGCGAAGGTGCGATAAGCATCGTGTGCCTCTGGAGTGAGATCTACCAGACCACGCTCCCAGTTGTCGAGCGGATTATAGTTGGCGATATTCCAGGTATAGTCAGCTACACCGTAGAGAGCCAGCTTGGAAGCCTCTCCATGCTCCATTGGGTTGCTCACGAAACCACAGAGATCCTTATTGGTCAGGTCGGTCTGCAAACCATAGGTAGGACCCTGCATGATGATATGGCGTGCATAATCGGTTACAGGGAAGTTCCACCAGTAATAAGCAGGACGCTTGATGCGGGAGTTCACCCAGTCGAGCGTCTCGCGGGTCAAGTCGCTACATACCACATCACCCGTCCAGAATACATTGATAGATGGATCGAGGGTATTACCGAAGATAGCCAGAGAACCGGTTGGTTTTGGATTCGCCCAGAGACGGGTATAATCGGTAGGACACATCACGAGCGGTGTAACATCACCCTTAGCCTTCACAAACTCCTTAGCCAGACGGTTCAAGAGTTCAGACTGCTTCACTGGGTTGGCACCCTCGCCGGAAATATCATCAAAGAAGATAGCGAAAGAACGCACACCGAGATCGTACATCAAGTCGAGCTTGTGAACCAGGTTCTGATAGTCTTCCTCGTTCCACTTGATATCCTGTCCTGGATGGATAGCCCATACGAAATCTACACGGTTGCGGCGGCAAGCCTGTACGAGTTCGCTGATGTTCTTAGCCTCTTTCTCCGGATAAGGCAAGCGCCAGTTAGGGCAGCTGTGATAAGGATCATCCTTTGGACCATAGAGATAGGTGTTCATCTTGTTCTTTCCATAATAATCGATGAGGGAAAGACGCACCTGATGAGACCAAGGCTCACCATAGAAGCCCTCTACCACACCACGGTTTGGAAGATCAGGGTAATCGTTACAGGTGGTATAAGGCATCTGACCCTTTGCCATCTCGCTGTTTACAATCTGGCGCAAGGTCTGCAAGCCATAGAAAGCACCACGCTCATCGTATCCCACAATCTGGATACCCTTGGCATCAGCCTTCAGGCTGTAAGCACCCGATACAGGCTTTACGCCAGCCTTGGCAGCAAGCTTCTCACCGAAATCGATGGTCAGGCGAATGCCCTTGGCGTTAGCGGTCAGGAACTTCACATCATCAGCAAACTTACCTTTCTTGTCAATCACCTTGACACCCTTCTGCAGGTCGAGTCGGTTAGCAGCATCCACATTCAGGAGATGTGGTGTAGGACTCACGATGAGTCCGTGATGATCCAGTTTCTTACCAGGAATCATGTGTACGTCCTGCTTTTCAGAACGCTGGCCACTCAGGTCTTGAGCCTGAGTGCCTTGTGCAAATGCAGCCATCAGGAGGGCTGCCATCAACATTTTTCTAGTCATAATGAATAGTTTGGTTTTAATATTAAGCTTATAATTTTAATTATTTCATAGGTGAAAGACGCTTTCTACATTCTTATTCGTCTGTTCTGCGAATTCCTCCTCACTTACTCCGTATGCCTTCGCCAGGGTCTTGAGCACTTCTACCACAAAAGCGCTTTCGTTGCGCTTGCCACGATAAGGAACGGGAGCCATATATGGAGAGTCGGTCTCCAGGATAATGCGATTCATTGGAACCGCGGCAGGGAGATCTTCTCTGAGATGACTGCTCTTGAAGGTGGAAACACCACCGATACCCAATACGAAGTTATCGAACGAGAGAAGCTCTTCTGCCTCCTTCTGATTGCCGGTGAAGCAGTGGAACACGCCGCCAGGCAGGTCTTTCTGATATTGACGAAGCAAGTGAACCATCTCGTTCTGTGCCTTGCGGCAATGAATCATCAGGGGGAGACGGGTTTCTATCGACCACTTCACCTGCTCTTCGAATGCTTCCAGCTGCTCGTGCTCGAACTCACGACTCCAGTAGTAATCCAGTCCGATTTCGCCAATGGCGATGAAATCGGAAATCTGCATCTTCCTGAGTTCAGCCAGCTGCTCCTTCCAGTCAGCCTTCACCTCTTCAGGATGCAAACCAATCATCGGATAGGCGTAACCCGGATATTCCCGACTCAATGCCAGGACAGCGTGCGTGGTCTTCACGTCGATGGCAGGCAAGAACACCTTGCCTACCCCCGCTTCCTGGGCTCGGGCGAAAGCTTCCGCCCTATCCTCATCAAACTCTTCTGCATCGAGATGAGTATGCGTATCTATTACTTTGAACATTGAACTTTGAACTTGATGATTAGTACTGGCGCTTCATCATTTTCTGAGCATACTTCTGGAGTTCCTCCTTGCGCTCAGCAGGCACATTTACTGCATCCAGATACTTCTTGCTCTGCTCGAAGTAATAGGCAATCTTATCCTGTGCCATCTTGTCGATACCGATCTCGTTGTAGAGACGGGTAACGGCAGCTACCTTCTCATTGCGGTCGAAATCCTTGGCATCCACCCATTTCTGGAGTTCAGCACGCTGGGCATCGTTGGCATGGTTGAAGGCATTGATGAGCATGAAAGTCTTCTTGTTGGAAGTGATATCACCACCGATAGCCTTACCGAACACCTTGGAATCACCATATACATCGAGGAAATCATCCTGCAGCTGGAAAGCCAAGCCAATCTGCTCGCCAAACTTATAGAGATTGTCAGCATCCTCAGCAGAAGCATCAGCCAGGATGGCACCAATCTTCAGGGCACAAGCCAGAAGTACACTGGTCTTGAGGCGAATCATCTCGATATATTCCTCTTCCTTCACATCATTGCGGTTCTCAAACTCCATATCATACTGCTGTCCCTCTCCAATCTCAAGGGCTGTAGTAGTAAAGAGCTTCATCACCTTGGCAAGATGCTGATCGTCACACTGTGCCATTCTCTCGTAAGCCAACACCAACATACTGTCACCAGAGAGGATAGCCGTATTGGCATCCCACTTTTTGTGTACAGTCTCATGACCACGACGGAGATCAGCATTATCCATCAAGTCGTCGTGCAAGAGTGTATAGTTGTGATAGGTCTCAAGAGCTATCGCATTCATCAGAATCTTCTCAGGGTCATTCTTGAAGAGATTGTATCCCAAGAGCATTAAAACAGGGCGAATACGCTTTCCACCTAAAGAGAGTACGTACTTCACCGGTTCGTAAAGCGACGATGGTTTACGATCGTATGGGAGATTTGCCAGGAAATCATTCACCATTACCAATAATTCTTCTGATGTCTTCATATCTATCATATTTCTAATTTATAATTTCTGATTTATAACTTGTCTTTTATAACTTGAATACCACCGGAACGGCAATCATGGTACGGCACACCTTGTTCTTGTCCATACCCGGTTTCCATTTGGGCATCATCTTCATCACGCGGAGCGCTTCTGCATCAAGGGCAGCATCCACCGAGGTACTAACCTTGGTATTGGCGATGCTTCCATCCTTGTTCACGATGAAGGTAACCACCACCGTGCCCTGCACCTTGTTGTTCTGCGCCACCTGCGGATACTTCAGGTTCTTGGTGAGCCATTGCATAAATGCCGACCAGCCTCCCGGAAACTCCGGAATCTTCTGCACCACGGTAAACTTGATAGGAGCCTCAGCCTGTGTATCTGCCGGATCCACCGCCGTCTCAGGAGCCGCCTCCTTCACGTCAGCCCCTTCTACCACACCCGAACCATCACCGATTACCAGTTCGCTGGTAGTAGTGCTGATCTTTTCCGGTGTCTTCTTGACCATTTGCTGCTCGGTAGGTTTCACCTCCTGGGTGATCGCCTGCGAGGCAGGTGCCTTCGCCATAGCCTCCGCACTCACCATATCTTTCTGATCGGGCGGAGTTGACATTTCCATATCTTGCGAAAGATCCTCAAAGTTCTCTGCCCAGTCGTCATCTCCCTGCGGATTTCTGGAATATTGCAATCCTACAAAAAGAAGCGTAAAGGCAATAAGGAGTCCCAGCAGGAAAAAGGTTACCCGCTTGTCCTCCAACTGTGCACGATCTGATTTCTTTATTTCCACAATATCTATTATCTACTATTTGCAGACTTGTTCACCCGTTTTTGGGGTCCAAACTGCAATATTTTACATTCTCTTTCGTTATTTTCTACGAAAACATTGCAAATTTACGTCTTATTTCTCAAAAAAGCCGTATCTTTGCCAAAGAATTAGATATTTTAAATGAAAAAAGTTGTTTTTTCCATTATATTGACGCTTTTCGCGACAAAAATGGGGGCTCAAGAGAGTCAGACGGGGTATAACTTCCTCCGACTCCCCGTCAGTGCCCATGCTGCCGCCTTGGGAGGCGATAACATCACCTTGATAGAAGATGATGCGGCACTTGCTTTCCATAACCCAGCCCTGCTGGCTTCGGTGAACGACCGTACCCTCAACTTCAACTACATGAACTATATGAAGGGGGTGAATATGGCATCAGCTTCATTCAACCGCATCGCCGGAGAGAAGGCTTCGTGGGCGGTATCGGCGCAATATGTGGATTACGGCAAGATGAAGCAGACCGACGAGAACAACATCCAGATGGGTGAATTCTCGGCTAAGGATATCTGTCTGGCGGGTACTTTCTCCTACCTGCTCAGCGAACGCCTCGTGGGTGGTATCACCGCCAAATTCATCACCTCGTATATCGGTGACTACAACTCCATCGCCATGGGGGTGGATCTGGGACTCAACTACTACGATTCGGAAGAAGAATGGTCGGTTTCCGCAGTAGCCAGAAACCTAGGTGGACAGCTCAAGGCTTATAATGAAGAATACGAGAAGATGCCGATCGACCTACAGGTGGGTGTCAGCAAACACTTCATCAATACACCCTTCCGCGTTTCAGCCACCTTGGTGAATCTGAACCATTGGGATAAGGGACTCAGAAACCATGCGGTATTAGGTGCCGATCTGCTTTTGGGCGAAAGCCTCTGGGTGGGAGCTGGCTACAACTTCCGACGCCACGATGAGATGAAAATCGTAAACGGAGAAGATGAGAGCAGCAGCCATGGAGCCGGATGGTCATTGGGTGGCGGTATCAATCTGGAGCGCTTCCATCTCAACATCGCCTACGGCAAATACCATGTCAGCAGCAACAGTCTGCTGCTGAATATCGACTACAGATTATAGAATACTGATTATTGAATACTAATTATAGAATACAGATTTATAGAATACAGATTTATAGAACAGATAAACTTTTCAGATTTAAAGATATGAAGAAGATTACAATAGCAATTGACGGTTACTCTTCTTGTGGAAAGAGTACCATGGCAAAGGATCTTGCCAAGGAAATCGGATATGTGTATGTAGATACAGGTGCGATGTATCGCTCAGTTACGCTCTATGCCTTGCACCACCAGCTCTTCGATGAGGATGGCAAGGTAAAGGTAGCAGAGTTAGAGGCTGAGATGCCAAACATCCACATCTCTTTCAAGTTCAACGCCGGAACAGGTCGCCCAGACTGCTACCTCAACGGTGAGTTGGTAGAAAAAGAGATCCGCTCACTGGAGGTTTCTAATCACGTAAGTCCAGTGGCAGCCATCCCATTCGTAAGAGAGGCATTGGTAGCCCAGCAGCAGAAGATGGGCGAAGACAAGGGCATCGTGATGGATGGCCGTGACATCGGTACCACCGTTTTCCCTAACGCAGAACTGAAGATCTTCGTTACCGCCAGCTCTCAGGTAAGAGCACAGCGCCGTTTCGATGAACTCAAGGAGAAGGGAATGCCTGCCGACTTCGAGGCAATCCTGAAGAACGTAGAGGAGCGTGACTACATCGACACCCATCGTGAGACTTCTCCTTTGCGCAAGGCTGATGATGCCATCACACTCGACAACAGTGAGATGACAATTCCGGAACAGAAGGAATGGTTGATGAAACAGTATCAAAAAGCCACAGAAAAGTAACAAAAAGCTACTTTGTCGTAGAAAGCCTGCAGAAGATTGCAAAAATATATTAAAATTTCAGTTTTATATAAAAATACTGCCATTTTAAAGAATTGGCTTTGCAAAAAAACGTTGTTTTATTTATCTTTGCAGACATAATGACAAGGTAGTAATGATATAGATTATAAATTTTGAGTTAATTACTGTTTTTTGAAGGTGATAAGTCCTCGTGAGAAGATTTATCACCTGTTTTTATTTTGATGAGATGAATCATCAGATCACCTGTTTTATATTTATGACAAGGTATCCTTGATGATTTTCTCCTTGCATTCTTCCATCAGCCATTTAGGAGTACTGGTAGCACCGCAGATGCCTACGGTATTCACGCCCTTCAACCAATCCATATTGATTTCCTCGGCACTCTCTATCTGATAGCTGTTAGGATTCACACTCTTGCACTCCTTGAAGAGCACCTTTCCATTGCTGCTCTTTCTGCCACTGACAAAGAGGATGACATCATGCTTGCTGGCAAAGGAGGCGATGTTTGGCATTCTGTTAGCCACCTGGCGGCAGATGGTATCAAAGCTCTTGAAGGTTGCCCCCTCTACGATATGCGCCTGGCAATACTCGATGATGCGATGGAACTCATCCAGACTCTTGGTGGTCTGGGAATAGAGATAGATATCGCGGTTGAAATCCAACTTACCTACTTCCTTCAGATGCTCTACATCCTCAAGCTTCTCTACCACGAGGGCATGGCTCTCGGTCTGTCCTACCAGACCCAAAACCTCAGCATGTCCCTTCTTGCCGAAGATAACGATCTGCGCCTCCGGATTGCTCACATACTGCTTCTTGATGCGGCGCTGCAACTGGAGAACAACCGGACAGGTAGCATCAATGATCTCGATATTGTTCTGCTCTGCCAGCGCATAAGTCTCAGGCGGTTCACCATGGGCACGAAGCAGCACCTTCACACCGTGAAGCTCCTTCATCTCCTCATGGTCGATGGTGATGAGTCCCGCCTCATGCAGGCGCTCCACCTCCATGCCATTATGCACAATATCACCCAGGCAGTAGAGTGTACTGCCCTTTTCCAACTCTTCTTCAGCTTTCTTGATGGCAGTGGTTACGCCGAAGCAGAAACCACTACCATTATCTATTTCTATCTGCATTACTTTACATTTATTCTAATAACTACTTTGGCATTCTCCGGATCATTGGTAATCATGAGAATACGAGGATGCTTGGCACGCGACTTCTTCAGATCGGCAGCCACGGCTGTTACCTTCATCTTCACGGTCTCTCCCGGCTGGATCTTGCTCTTCTTCAACTGTACCTGCAAGCCCATGGTAAACATCTGCATGCTTCGGATATCCAAAACCGACTTACCCTTGTTGGTAACCAGGATTTCACCCTTGCGCTTCTTCTTTCCGTTGAAGCTTCCCAGATCCAGATCGGTGGTAGAGAGTTCCACCTTCGGAGCCTGTTCCTTCTGCTCAGCAGTCAACTTATCGAAACTTGGCAGGAGAACGGCAGAAACCACGATTTCCTTCTCTGGAGCAATCTTGTCGCCAGGACGCTCACCCAGATAAACTGAAGTCTGATTCAAGCCGAAATCACGCAGTTTCTTCGAATCCAGCACGAAGGTAATCTCTGCAGAACGGTGAGGAGCCACCCTGGATGGAGAAACCGCCGCCTGGAGATAGTTAGGAAGATGCATGACCACAGGTTCCATCATCTCCTCTGTAGGATTGAAGATATGGATGCGCTGTACCGGACGGTCGCCACGGTTCACGTCATCAAACTCCACCTCCTGGACATCCGACTTGAGTTCGCCCAACAGTTCATTATACGGACCCGCGAAATCTACCACATTGCTCACTACCCTACCACGCATAGAGAGGATGAAAGGTTCCTCCGATGCATTGCTGTAGAGGCATATCTGCTTGTGGAAGGTACCCATCTGCTTGGCATCATACACCGTCTTGACCACGAAACTGTCGCCAGGAGCCACACTGTTCTTCGGATACACCACCTCTGTACATCCGCAACTCTTATACACCTGATGGATGATCAGCGGTTTGCTGCCCTCATTCTTCATCAGGAACTCAGCGGTCACCGGCTTACGGAATACTACCTGTCCACAATCCACAACCTCGTGCTGAGTACTTATTTTCTGTGCCGACGCAGACACCGCCAACAGCGATGAAAGCATCAATATATTCATCCGTTTCATACTATTCTATTCGTAATTATCAATCCTTATTTTAATTATTAACTGTCATCTTATATGCCTCCGTGCGACCTCCAAACTCCGGACTGTAAGTACACTCTGCCGTGCAGGAGCCCGACTGGTAGTCGCCCTTTCGGTCGATATAATATTCCATTTCTACGACGTGCTTACCTTTAGATAAACGATCAAAATAGAAATTTGTTGTATTATCCTTAGGAGAAACATAGCAATCCATACCCCACTGGTAACCGCTCAGCTGATTGACAGGCTCCAGACAGGCAGCCCGCTTGTCCACAATCTTCACGAAATCGTAGTCACGGTCGGCAGTAATGGTGATGATGACCTTGATCTTATCACCCACCTTTGCCTTCTTCTGGTTTTCAACCTTACGGCTAACCTTGATGCCCGATTCCAGAGAAGCGATTTCGCTGACAGGCAGCTTGAACTCTGCATACACGGCACCCCAACTGGTATAATCGCTCTTCTTGTTGATGCTCAGGGTAGATGCCTTACCCACCTTTTCGGTCTTGACATAACCCAGCGCAGTAGAATCCTGCGGCATTGGGAGCTGTTTGCCATCCAGTTTCAGAACGGCATTCTCAGCCTTTCGGTTCCAGTTGCTCTCATTACCCTTCATAAAGGCATAGACGGCATCCACGGTGTTCACCGGAGTATCCCAAGACTGGGTACGCTTCGACATCAGGAGCCAGCGCTGCAGTTCCTCGATGGTCTGCCTGTCGTTCGGCTTCAGCATCTGCAACGCCTCTATCACGGATACCTGGGTAGGAATCTTGTAGTTTCTCCAGCTATACAATGCCTTGCGGGTATCGTAGTAGCGGCCCATCTCCTCGCGATAAACGGCATATTCGTTCACGCTCTGCAGATATTCGCCTGCCTTCTCGCGGTAGGCTGCATTCTGCTGGCTGTTCTTGGCGAGCACCACGGCGGCACGCGCCTTGCCATAGATGGTGAAATCGCTGGTCATCTTCAACATCTTTTCCAGAAGATAAGCCTTATCTGCTTCCTGGTTCTGCTTCATCTTTCTGCCATCCATCGAGAGGATGTAGAGATAATGCAGCGCCTGTTCGCTAGGACTCACCTTATGCTTCTTCTCCTCCATCTTCTTCATTTCTCTTACTTCCTGGGCTGTCTGCCAGGAGAGATAGTTCAGAGCGGAAGTCAGCATCTTGGCAGTTGACTTCTGGGTACCTGCAATGGCATTCAGACGAACCATCATCTCGGCTACCGACGTTGTCATATATCGGCTGCCCTTCATACCTTTCCACCAGGAGAAGGAACCGTCCGCGTTCTGCAACTTCTTCAGTTTCTCCACCTGATTCTGCAAGCGGATGGTCTCTAAAGAGAGATTCTTCGCTGACTGATTTTCCAGGTCGAGATGCTTCTGGATATGGGTGGTGATGGTATTGGCGTAGATGGCAGACATCAGTGAGATGGCATCCTCCTCATCCGGATTGCTGATAGACGGCAGCGCCTTGATCATCAGCCAACTTGGATTGTTGGTATATTCCACGGTCACCTTTGCATCTTCTGCTCCCTTCGCCTGCTTGCCCTCCTTGTTCAGGAAGAGCTTGTTCAGGTTGAAACTCTGCTCGCCCGGCTGATGCAGGGTGATAGGCAGGGTATTCACCACAAGTTCACGATTGCTCAAGACAAGCAGATAGTGCTGTTCGCCATCGCTATAGCCATTGCCGGCAGCCACCACCTTATTAATATATACGCCCTCTTTCAGACCTTGGACATCGAAGGAGATGGTAGCAGAGCCCTCGGCATCTATCTGATAGTTCTGCGTTTTCTGCCAAACCATCTTGTTGGTCTCCGGATCGAGAATCTGCATACGGGCGTTGCCGCTCACCTTCTTGACGGAAGTATTGAAGAGTTTCACCACGATGGAACTCTTGTCACCTTCACGCAGGAATCGAGGCATGTTAGGCTGCACCATCACGGTTTTCTGAGCCACAGCCTCATCTACCAGACAGCCGTTTCTCATCTCCTTGTCGTGCGCCAAGCCCATGAACTTCCAGGTAGTCACGCTTTCCGGCAGGGTGAAATTGATAGCCACATTGCCCTGATTGTCGCTCTCCAAGGCAGGATAGAAGAAGGCGGTCTCGTTCAAGTTTTCACGCACCTGCACCTTATCGAGGAACTGTTCTGCGTCTGAGCCTGAACCGCCAGCAAACTGCGGCATCTCCTCTACTACATCAAAAGCCTTGTTGGCAGATGGAGCAGCAGCTCCGGCACGGACCATCAGATTTCCACGAGCTCTCATGACTTTCGCTTCCTCTCGAACCAGTTCGTCTTTCACCAAAGAATGCTTATCTATAAGAACAGCCTCAACGGTTCCGCCAGAAGAACGTTCCAACTTGCTCAATTCCACCGCTTGCATATAAGCATTAAAGCTAAAGTATTTATCATCAAACTTATCCACCTCCAATTCCTTTTCATCGTAATATTTGGTAGGATAAGTACCAGACAATCCCAACTTATAATACTTCAGATTGCTCTTCCAATAGCAGTCTGGCAACCACTGGCTGAATCCCAGCGACATTTTCCAGGTATGTTCAGCCAACTGGTCGAGCGACTTGTCATAGAGCACACTCATCAGCTGTGCCTTGGCTGGCTTGCCGTCAGGAGTCGTAATATGCAAGGTCCACTTCTCCTTCTGTCCTGGAGTGAGACGGTCGCGGAAAGTCTTCCAGGTGATATTCAACTTCTTCTCCGGCATAGGACGGGCGATGCTGATTTTTCGGGTATAGCATTCGCCGTTCTTCACGAAACAATAGTTGATCACCACACCCGAAGCATATTCCTCCCTGTAGGTGAAAGGCAGGGTAACGATGCTGTCGCCCAGTTCCCAGGCACCCTTCTCCAGCAGTTTGTTACCGGCTATGATGGAATAAACGATATGCGCTCCGTTTTCAGAAGAACCCACCTGCACATATACCGGCTTGCCATCACGAGGGAAGGTCTTGGAAGTCTGATAATACCATTCGGTAGTTGGCTCCATCGGATGGGTATCCTTGATGCTGAAGAGGGTGAACTTCTGCTGAAGGGTATCCGTTCCGCAGATCGCTTCCATCTCATGCACACCTGATGGCAAGACAGCCATAGGAACCGGTGCATTCGCTTCGGCATCCTTCCATTCGCCCTTGTCGATGCGGTACTTCAGGTGGCTGGCTATCTCCATACCGCTGGCATTGCAATAATTGAAGGTCACCGTCTTCAGGCTATCAGCCTCGATGCGCTTCGGCATATCCACCGAGAAAGCAGTAGGCTTGGTGCCCAGAGGCAGACTCATCTCGCCAGCATGACTCTCGCCACTGATATCCGTTACCACGGCAGAAACATCGAAATTGAAGAAGCGGGCGATGCGCATGAAATCATTCATATCCGCCTTGCTTTCTGACTGAGATGCCTCCAATGGGATTTCCACCTCAAAGGTTCCATCCTCTCGGGTCACGGTAGTATCACTCTTTACCAATACATCTGCAGAGCGGGCACCCCACCACCACATTTGGTTTCTACGGGTCACCTTGTACTCTACCTTGGCTCCCTGTACAGGCACACCGGCATAGGTCTTGGCATTCGCCTTCACCACCACGGTATCGCCCCAGGTATATCGCTCATTCACCTTCGGGAAGGTAATCTCGAAGGTTGGACGCTTATACTCCTCTACTCTGACATATTCTGTAGCCGTACCGTTCACAGAGATGGAATACTGTCCTGTCTGTCCCTCCTTCGGCAATTCGAAATCCACAGATGCCGTACCGTATTCATCGGTCGTAGCCTTCTGCTCAGCCACCTGCTTCCAGTTGACATCCCTCAGGATAAACTTCAGTTCCATGCTCTTTCCAGGCACGCTGGCATCCAGACCTTTCTTCACGATGTAGGAAACGGCAGTGGTACGCACCTTCTGTCCCGGACGATAGATGGCACGGTCGGTAAACAACTGATATTTCACCTCATCATCCTTCTTCTCATAATAGCGGGCACGGGAGAGGTAGATATCCTTGGCAGGCGCAAACTTATCAGTAGATGTGTAGATCAATACCTTCCCATCCACATTTTTGAAGTAAGCCTCGCCCTGGGCATCTGTCGTCATTCGGGCATGAATGAGTCTCTTGAACTTGCCCGTCTTGTCGTCATAGCTTCTGTCATAGAGCACAATCTTCGCACCCGGAACAGGTTGACCGTCGGTAGCATTCACCACCACATAGCGATGCCTGTCATCAGGCAACTGCTGGATCATCACCGCCAGATCACTGACATAGAAGAGCAGACGCTGCGGAGCGATGCCCGTATTGTCCGAAGTCACCTCCATCAGATAGGCGCCCAATGGCAGATTGCCACCGATTTCGATGGAATCCTTCACCTCTTCGTAATTCGGACGACCATAATAGCTTTTGCTGAAATCCTTCTGGTGCAGCTTCGTGGTCTTCTTCAGGAGCATCTTATAGGTAGCCTCATTCTGGACATCATATTCATTATCCGCCGTGATGTTGAGACGGGAAATGATCACCTTTAGATTCTGGAGATTGCGCACGTTCAGATGCACCCACTTCTTTTCTGCAGGGCGAAGCACCAATGGCATATCCTGCACCTGGAACATCGGTTCGGTGAGTCGCTTCTGCGCATTTCTCAGCACATTCATTCTTGACCATCCGCCCCAACGGCTCAGCGCATAGTTGATATAGTTGAGCTTATCCAGCGGTTTGGTATCCGTAGCCTCCTCCATGAAACGGAAGTGCTCCACGGCAAGTTCGCCAGCCTCCGGAATATCCTGATAGACGTGGATGAGCGAGTCGATGGTATTCAGATACTTCGACTTTCTGACCTCTCTTACATCATCCTGACGGTATTTCTCAATGAGCTTGTAGGCACAGAGACAAGCCGCCCCCCGATTTCCCACCTTATTATAATAGGTGTACATCAGCAGATACGCCTCCTTGCTGTCAGCCTCGAAACCGATGAGATGCAGCAGATCGTTGTTGAACGAACTGCCGTCCACCCCCTTCAGCGTCAGCGGCACATACCCAGTAGAAGCATTCCTGGCAAGAAGCTCAGGCTGCTCCAGGGCTTTCTTGAAGAAAGCCTCGCTCTTCTTCCCGTTCACCTCCAGCCGATTCTGATAAGAGGAAGCATCCTCCACCTCTATCCCGTAAGGATGATCCCGATACACCTTGCCGAGCACGGCATATCTAACAGCCTTCAGCACGGGGTCTTTTGCATTCAGAGCTTCCGCCTTCATCCGCTTCACGTTCGGTGTCAGCGAGTCTGCCGAAATCTCTTTCCAGAGAATCATCTGCCTCATCTCTGCCGCCAGCAGCTGGCCGTAGTCTTTCGCCGCCGTAGCCTTGGAGATGATCTTCTTCATCACCCCAATCTCGCTCTTGGGCTGATCCTTCTGAGCGATGATATCAGCTTGCTTCCACAAGTTGTCGTAGGTTTGAGCCGTTGCTTGCAGCATGGCAAACACGGTTATGAGGAGTGTTATAATGTTTCTTTTCATAAGCCAACTGTATATTATGTTAATCGCTAATTGTTAAACATCTAACTTTTCAATGCAAAAATACAAAAAATATCTGTTTTCTAACCTATAAACTGAAACTTTTTATTATCTTTGCACCAAATTCATGCAAAAATTCTAAAAATAAACATTAAAAAAACAATGGTAGAGAAAAAGTATGGTCATTTCGATGACGACAATCGCGAGTACGTGATTACCGATCCCAAGACTCCATGGCCTTGGATCAACTATTTGGGTAACGAGGATTTCTTCTCGCTTATCTCCAACACAGCAGGTGGGTATTCTTTCTATAAGGATGCCAAGTTCCGTCGTCTCACCCGCTATCGCTACAACGGGGTACCTATGGACAACGGTGGTCGCTACTTCTACATCAAGGATGGCGATACCGTCTGGAATCCAGGCTGGAAACCATGCAAGACGCCACTCGACAGCTATGAGTGCCGCCACGGCATGAACTATACCCGCATCACGGGCAGCAAGAACGGCGTAGAGGCAAGCGTCCTCTTCTTCGTTCCACTCCACACCTGGGCTGAAGTCCAGAAGATGACGCTCAAGAATCAGACTAAGGAAGTAAAGACCCTCAAGATATTCTCCTTTGCCGAATGGTGCCTCTGGAACGCAGCCACCGATATGGAGAACTTCCAGCGCAACTTCTCTACGGGCGAAGTAGAGGTAGAAGGCTCTACCCTCTATCACAAGACCGAATATCGTGAGCGCCGCAACCACTATGCTTTCTACACAGTGAATACCGAGATTCAGGGCTACGATACCGACCGCGAGAGCTTCATCGGACTCTACAACGAGTTTGCCGAACCGGAAGCCGTGATGGAAGGCAAGCCACGCAACAGCTTTGCCCATGGCTGGAGCCCTATCGCATCACATTATATAGAGGTAACCCTGCAGCCGGGCGAGAGCCGCGACCTCATCTTCCTTCTGGGATACGTAGAAAACGAACAGGACAAGAAGTTCTCTGCCAAGAAGGTGATCAACAAGGAGAAGGCACATCAGCTCATCAACAAGTTCGATACCACCGAAAAGGTGGATGCTGCCTTTGCCGAACTCAACCGATACTGGGATGATCTGCTGAATATCTTCACCGTAAAGAGTGGAAACGACAAGCTCGACCGCATGGTGAACATCTGGAACCAGTATCAGTGTATGATTACCTTCTGCATGTCGCGCTCAGCAAGTTTCTTCGAGAGCGGTATCGGCAGAGGTATGGGCTTCCGTGATTCCAACCAGGACCTCGTAGGTTTCGTTCATCAGATACCTACCCGTGCCCGTCAGCGCATCATCGACATCGCCAGCACCCAGTTCCCAGACGGCGGTTGCTATCATCAGTATCAGCCACTCACCAAGCGTGGCAACAATGATATCGGTGGCGGTTTCAACGACGACCCTTGCTGGCTCATCTTCGGAACCGTAGCTTATATCAAGGAGACAGGAGATTTCTCCATACTCTCCGAACAGGTACCATTCGATAACCAGCCGGGCAGCGAGGTGAGTCTCTTCGAACATCTGAAGATTTCGATGAACCATGTCATCAACAACCTGGGTCCACATAAGCTCCCACTCATCGGCAGAGCCGACTGGAATGACTGTCTGAACCTGAACTGCTTCTCCTGGGATCCGAACGAGAGTTTCCAGACCACCGAGAACAAGGGCGAAGGCAGCAAGGCAGAGAGCCTGATGATAGCCGGTCTGTTCGTAGTAACCGGCAAGGATTACATCGCCCTCTGCAAGCAGCTCGCCAAGGAGACAGCCAACAGTCGTGAAGGAGAGATTGCCGGACTTGCCGAGGAAGATTATCTCGTAGAAGCCGAGCGTATGCAGCAGGCGGTGGATGCGATGAGCGATGCCGTGAAGCAGCATGGTTGGGATGGCGAATGGTTCCTCCGTGCCTACGATTTCTTCGGCAACAAGATAGGCAGCAACGAGAACGAGGAAGGTAAGATATTCATCGAGAGTCAGGGCTGGTGTACCATGGCTGGCATCGGACAGGAAGAGGGACTTTGCGACAAGGCACTGGATAGCGCCAAGGAGCGTCTGGAGTGCGAGCACGGTATGGTTCTGAACAATCCAGCCTACACCACCTACCATGTAGAGATGGGCGAGATTTCATCTTATCCGGAAGGCTACAAGGAGAATGCCGGCATCTTCTGCCACAACAACCCTTGGGTCATCATCGGCGAAACCGTTGCCGGACGTGGCAATGATGCCTGGAACCATTATACCAAGATTCTGCCAAGCTATGTAGAGGAGAAATACCAGACCCTGCACAAGGTGGAACCATACGTCAACTGCCAGATGGTAGCCGGCAAGGATGCCGCCAAGCCAGGCGAGGGCAAGAACTCCTGGTTAACAGGTACAGCCGCCTGGATGTGGTACACCGTATCAGAATTCATCCTCGGTATCAAACCGGATTACGAGGGTCTGCTCATCGACCCATGTCTGCCAAGCACCGCCCGTGAATACGAGGTAACCCGCAAGTTCCGTGGTGGCGAATACCATATCACCGTGAAGAATCCTGAAGGCAGGGAGAAAGGCGTGAAGCAGATTACCGTAGATGGAAAGGCAATCGACGGTACCATCATCCCTTGCTCAGCAGGCAAGCACGAGGTGATTGTAGAAATGTAACTGATTAATTCAAAATAATAATGAAGAAAATTTTATGTTTTGTGGCAGCCACAACTTTCATCACAACAACCAGTACAAGCTGCAAGTTTGCACCCGATCAGCATGACGGCGATACCGTAGCCGCCAGTGAGTTTTATCCGATAGATACATCAGCTGTCCACGCCAAGAAGATGGCGAAGATGGCGGCTGTCAAGGCGGGCAAGGATAGTGTGGGCATCTACTACATCGGCAGTGGTTCCACCAAGGACATGATCCAGCTCGTCTCCTACCCTTCTCGCCGTGATACGATGATATACAGCAAGACCCGCCACGTCAAGGTGAAGGGTAATGCCGATATCAACCACGTGGTACGTGTAGATTACTATCTCCTCAACGGCAAGGATTCTCTTGTGAAATATGTAGAGGAAGTGGATTTCAACACCAAGAAATAATAAAATCCCATAGCGAGCTTCAACAGCGGGCTATGGGAATTTCTAAAATACTAACCTATAAACCTAAAAAAAACTAAAAACCTAAACTTAAAACCCTAAATTTGAATCTGAAATCTTAAAACCTAAATCAACTAAACCTATAAAAACTTAACTTAAAACAAATACGAATCTAGTAGATGCAGACCTGGTCCAAGACCAGACCTTCATCCAGCGCCTTGATGAGAATACGATGCTTCTTCATCTTGGCAATCGGCAGCTGGATGCGCACACGAGCCTGACATTGCAGGGTGTTCACCTTCCACTGCTCACTTCTTCCCTCCGTCTGATATTCCTTCTCTACAGGCTTACCGCCATCGAGCGAAAGGGCAAAGCGAAGTTTGTTATCCACAGGATGAGTCGGAACCCAGCGAACTTCGATGGTCACCGAATCACCCTTCACCTTCTTACCTCCGAAATCAAAACCTATCTCCTGATTTCTGACTATGCTAGCCGCCTTGCCTTCGTATCCCAATCCGTACCATGCGATAGGATGGCCCACGTTGGCATCTGTGGCGTTCCATTTTGCTATATACTGAGGATCCTTCACCATAGCTGCAGTAGCCTCGGTATGAGGTACCCGGTTGAACACCGGCTGCTTTCTTGGCTGGAAATCCATCATTCTGTTCCACTTTCCATGGTTGTAATACCCCTGGTTGTAAATCTGGGTCAACCGGGCAATGCTGTCAAAAGCCGCATCACTCTTCGCCCAGTATCCTGCACCTCCATCCTTGGAAGTTTCCTTACCGTGGCGAGCCAGCTGCCCATACAGCAACTTATCGTTCATCTGGGCAGCAGCTTGCACGGGGTATGTGAAAAGTTGGCAAAACTCATCCTTGCGCTCCTTTGGCAAATCGCCCTTGGCAATAGCCTTGTCGAGCATCTTCTCTATCTTCTCAGCCTGATCAGCCAACTTTTTATAGTCTGCCAATCGGGTCTGGATATATGCCTCACTCCAAGGCAGGTCAGAGATAATCTGATATTTCTTATCCCTTTCCTCGCATCTTGTGTTTGCCAGGAATTCCGGCTTGCGGATGTAAGCCAGACGATAGCTTTCCAGCATCACCGGCAGCATCTTTTCAGCCAGTTCCTTGCCGAACTCGCGGGTCCAGAAGTTCTTCTCATGCTCTGCCAGCCACTGATTATTGGGCTGCAGTTCTTTCTCTGCGTTGTCTCCTGGATAGATATTGTTCATATTCCAAGCCATATCCAGGAAGAGTTCAATCTGATATTCCGCAGGCTTGATATCGCCCACATTCAGAATCCAAAACTTCTGGATGCCCTTGTGCCATGCCATCGACATCTGCTGATACAGGAGCGATGGCGAGAAGGTACCGAGCCAGAGATAGTCGTGAGGACGACCCCAATAGCTCACATGATAGTAGATGCCGTTACCTCCCTTGCGTGCACGTTCTGCAGCTGTCGGGAAGTGACGGACCATACCATAGTTGTCATCACACCATACCAGACATACATCATCCGGCACATGCAAGCCAGCATTATACACTTCCAATATCTCCTTGTAAGGGATAAACAACTGTGGCACCTGCGTAACATCCTTATTGACATACTGTGCCAACAACTCTCTCTGCGCTACCAAAACGCTATCTAGTACTGTTTTTTGCTCTTGTACACCTTTGGCTCCCTGCATAGCTCCATCATGTACGCCACGCATACCTATGGTATAGAGGATAGGCTGTTTAGCCACCTCCTTTACTCTGTCTTCCCAGAACTGGAGCACATTCTCCTTGTTGTTCAGGAAATCATACTCTCCCTTACCTCTGGCAGGCCATTCACCAGCCGTGCTCGAAGCCATCGGCTCACAATGAGAACCGCCGATGTAGATACCATACTGCAGAGCCACCTCTCTATTTCCCTCTGTGAGGAAGAAAGGACGGGTGCATTCGTGCATCGCCGGCCAGTAGGTATTGGCACGAAGACGAAGCAGAAGCTCGAAGATGCGGGCATTGGTCTTCGGACCGATATGTCCCTTGATATCCGATGGTTCATAGGTCTTGCCCGACCATGGCATCAATCCCCAATCCTCATCGTTGATGAAGATGCCGCGAAACTCCACCGATGGCGCCTGCTCATTATGGTAGCCATCCTTGAGGCTGAACATATCAAGATGCTTTGGCTTGGCATCAGCCCACCATTCCCAAGGCGAAACGCCCAGCAATCGGGAAACCTCGAGGATTCCGTATGCCAGTCCATGGTCATCGCTACCTTTTATATATAGGTTGCCATTCTCAGCCTTCAGTTGGAATGCTTCCTTCTTGTAAGCGAAGGCAGCAGCATCCTTAGAGAGCACGATGGTATTCTGATCACCACCGCCTGCAGACTGCAATTTCATCTCAGCTCCCAGAACCTTCCTGATGTCGCCCTGCAACATCTTCAAGGCAGTCTTTGCCACAGGTGCCATCTGCAGGGTGTCTCCCTGTACTACAACCGGGCTTCCGGTCTTGAGATTGAAAGCGAATGCTGAAAGGCTCATCGATGCAGCCAGAACAGCAAACAATATCCTTTTATATTTATATACCATATAATGAATCTACACTTTAAGAATTATGCTTTTTGAATTCTGCTGCAAAGATACTACGAATCAATGAATTAGAACACGTAAAATTCATCAAAAAAACAGCAAAATTCGTCAATTGTACATTCCTTGCACTATTTGTTCTCCTGTTTGAACGATAATTGGATATCCTATCACAGATAGTTCTTCTATCATCAACAGACAAAGAAAGAATTCTAATAACAACTAGAGGAAATAAGGAATGCACCTAATAAAAAGAGTTATTACCCTTAGACAAAAACTCCGTTCAAAGTCATTGAACGCACATTCAATGACTTTGAATGTCCGTTCAACGTCACTGAACGCAGGTTCAACGACGTTGAACGGAGATTTTATCCTAGGGTAACAACTCTTACTTCTCGGCTGGCTTGTCTGTCTCTGTAGGCCAGTATGGATACTGGTAGAGAGAAGACTCGCTCACGGTGGTATAGTCTGGTGCTGTAAGCATCATCTCCTTGATAGGCATTGGCTGCAGGTAGTGAGCCATGTGCCAGGTATAACCATCTCGGAAGAGGTTGTTGGCAGTCATGTTCTTCTCGTAGATACGGAGATAATCGCTCAATCCTGGAGCAGAGACCTTAGCCTTGGCATCACCATTGTAATCAGCCTCCTTGAAATCGTAATGTGCAGTCATCTCTGAATTCCAGAGCTTCATTCCCTCTACGTGATAACGGGTAGTCATCATCTGGTCGAGAGCTCTCCAGCGCTGCAAGTCCATCCAGCGCAATGCCTCTCCCATCAACTCATCACGACGCTCACGACGGATATTGAAGAGTACAGGGTCGTCGAGCAACTTACCAGCACTATATGCACCCCAATCCAAAATCTCCTTGCTCATATCGGTAGCATTGATGGTAGTCATCGGATCGATGGCTGCACCTGTAAAGCCTGCCTTCTCACGGATAATCTTCCAGTACTCCAATACCTTGCCGCTCAAGCTATGGGTGAGCATATACTCTGCCTCCATGTAGTTGAGCAACGCCTCACGGGCACGGAAACTGCAGGCTGCATTCGCCGATTTGTTCTTTTCACACTGCTTGCGGTCGAAGGTACCACCCTTGCGCAGACAGTAACCGGTGACATACATGAAGTTGGTAGCATCACCATTGGTGATATCAGGATAATCGTTCTCCTTCTCAATGTAACGGTCGCCCTGAGAATAGCTCATATTCTTGTAGCAGTTGATCTGTCCTGGAGTCTTGAGGAAGATGTAGAGACGAGGGTCGCGGTTCTCAGCAACCTTGCCCACGGTATTGTCATCGTATGCAAAGCCATCGTGCTGGGCATAGATAGGCTTACCGTCCTTCATCAGGAAGCTCTCTACCATGCTGCGGGTTACACCCGTACCATAGTTGTTGCGCTCTACGGCATCCTCGATGATGAAGATACTGAAGAATGATATCCGCACCTCCCATATCCCTATCATCCTGCTCACGGCTAAGACCAGTCCACTGGATCAGGAAGAGGGTTACGACAGCGGTGCTGATTCCTATCTGATGAAGCCGTTCAGTGCCAAGCTCCTGCAGAGCCGCATCCGCAACATCCTCTCCGGCAGACGCCGTCTGGCAGAATACATTCTCCAGCACAATATGCCGTTAAGTGGAAATGCCGGATTGGCTGCTATCTCGGGAACGGGAACTGAAGCAGGTATGGCTGGCAACGGACAGCAGAGTCAGGAAGAGGCAGAATTGGCAGCCTCCATCCCTGCCCTCAGTCCGCTCGACAAGAAGTTCATGGAGAAGCTCAACCGCCTGATAGAAGAGAATATGACCACGGTGGATATCGACATCGCCTTCATGACCGATAAGATGGCGATGAGCCACTCATCGTTCTATCGCAAGGTAAAAGCCCTCACCGGCTTGAGTGCCAACGAGTATATCCGCAAGATGAAGCTGCAGCGCAGCATGGTGCTCCTGCAGGAGGGAGAATCAAATGTCACGGAAGTAGCCATGCTTACCGGTTTCAACAACATCGGATACTTCCGCAAGTGCTTCAAGAAGGAATACGGCATCTCTCCATCCGATATCCTGAAGGGAAAACAATAGGAAGCATTCCCATAACAAAAAATGAGTGCATAAAAAAAGGCTAGCGTTCACCAGAAACGCTAGCCCTTTTTTATATGCACTCATGATTAATTGATAATCATCAATCACTAATAATTAATAACTAATCACAGATAATTACTCTCTATTCATCATAGAATCCCGGCTGCTTGTACTCGATGCCGAGTTCATCATCCACGGTAGCAATCACACCCTGAATCTGGCCCATGGCAAACATGCGGCCCAGCAGGGTATAACCCGCATTGTGTCCGTGGTTGCTCTCATCAAATACACCACCTGGCTCATCGGTAAAGGTCATACCGTGATCCACACGCATCGGCAGTCTGCGACCCGAGTTGCACTTACCCTCATGCTCCGCCTTCTCGAAGATGCGGCAAAGATCTATCAGATGACCACGGCCACCCAGGTGAGAAGCCTCGGTAAAGTTACCGTTAGGGAAGATGTAGCAGGAACGCAGGTGAACGAAGTGGGTGCGGTCGGCAAACTGCTTCGCCATTGCCACACAGTCGTTGTGCTCACCGGCAGAGAAGGAACCTGCACAGAAGGTCAGACCGTTGTGCTTGTTAGGCACGGCATCCAGCATCCACTGGATATCCTCAGCACGGCCGATGATTCTAGGCAGTCCGAAAACAGGATAAGGAGGATCGTCTGGGTGAACACACATGTTGATATCGTACTCATCGCATACAGGCATGATTGCCTCCAGCCAGTACTTCATGTTCTCCTGCAGCTTCTTCTTGTCGATGCCCTCATACAGCTTCAGCAGGTCGCGGAACTTCTGTACAGGAGCCGAGTCACCCTCGCTGAAGTTACCGGAAACAAAGCCCTGAGTCTTGATGATGATGTTCTCTACCAAGGCATGATCCTGCTCTGGTGTTGAAGTCTTCTTGATTTCATCAGCCTCAGCCACGAGGTCTCTACCCCATTTGTGCTCCTTAGAGAAAGCAGCCCAATCCTCACGTGCGCCTTCACGCTGCAGGATATAGATATCGAAGTAGGCAAACTCACCCCAGTTCATATACAGGTTGGTAGCCCCGTTAGGATTCTCGTGGGTCAGGTCCGTACGTGCCCAGTCCAGTACCGGCATGAAGTTGTAGCAGATGCACTTGATGCCTTCCTCTCCCAGGTTTCTCAGACTCTCCTTATAGACCTCGATCTGATGGTCACGGTCAGGACCGCCGTATTTCAAGGTTTCAACCACAGGCAAAGACTCTACTACGCTCCATTTCATACCGTAAGACTCGATGTACTCCTTGAGCTCATGAATCTTCTCGCGTGTCCAAACCTCGCCCAGAGGAACATCGTGCAATGCGGTAACGATGCCCTCAACACCAATCTGCTTCAACTGTGCAAGAGTAATCTTATCCTTCTTGCCAAACCAGCGCCATGTTCTTTCCATATATATTATATAATGTATAAGTTTAAAAATGAATTATCTTGCAGAAACATACTTATGCAATGTCTGTCTTACAGCACCCTTACCGGCGAAGAGCTCCTTCACCATACCCTCAATCTGCTCACCGAATCCAGCCTCGTAGAGATCCAGACCGAACACATCCTTGCGGGTATAGAGCTTCTTCAGGCAGGAATAGTCCTGATCAGCCTTGCCCACCTCCAGCGGAGCCACGATAGCCTGCAGTTCCTCCAGCAATGGGTCAGAAGAAGGCTCGAAAGGCTTCAGGTTGTCATCCAGCGCCTTCAGATAACGGGCATAGCCAGCCAATACCAATGGAATCAAAACCAGGTTGCTCTTGTCGAGACCGCGGTCGATATACTTCTTGATGGTCTCACCGAAGCGGATAGAGAGCTTCTGACTGGTATCAGTAGCGATACGCTGAGGAGCATCCGGCATGAAAGGGTTAGGCAGACGCTTGTTGATCACGGTGCCGATAAACTCGTATGGGTTCAATACCCCCGGGTCCGTAACCACCGGCATAGCCTCGATGTAACCGATCTTCTGGATAAAGGCACGCAGGTCCTCATCCGCCATTTCGGCAGAAATCAGGGTATAGTCGAGCATGCAGCCATAGATAGACATCGCTGTATGCAATGGGTTCAGACAGGTAGTCACCTTCATCGTCTCCACCTCATCCACAGTCTTGCGGGTAGTATAGAGCGCACCGCCCAACTCCAATGGCGGGCGACCGTTGGTATAGGTATCCTCGCAAACGAGATACTGCACCTCCTCCGCATTCACGAAAGGAGCGGTGAAGGTATGCTTCTCGGTGATGATGGTATCATTGTCCTCGAAACCATCCTCAGCCAGCATCGCCTGTACCTTCTCGTGAGGACGAGGGGTAATCTTATCAATCATAGACCAAGGATAAGTTACCTTGCTGCTGTCGTTGATGTAATCCAGGAAGTCTGCCTCCACGATGCCATCCTTCACCCAGCGCTCTGCATACGCCTTCACGCCCACCTTCACGTGGTCACCGTTGTGCGAGCAGTTATCAGTAGATTGCAGGGTAACCGGCAGCTTGCCCGCCTTGAATCTCTCGTAGAGGAGCGCAGTGAGCTTACCCATGGCAAAGACAGCGTCAAGACCGCGGGCGAGGTCAGCCTCGTTGAAGGAATAGCCCTTCTCGGTGATGGTAAAGGTTACCATCTGCAGACTAGGTGCCTGGAAGATTTCCACCAGTCGTGCCCAGTCCTCACCAAACTGCTTGTCGGCCTTCAGACTCTCCGTGATAGAAGCGATGACCTTCTTCTCGATGGTGCCGTTGCTCTGGAGGCTCACCAGGAGCGAGAGGTTATGGTAAGGGCGATACGCCTTATCAATGATTTCGTAGTCGAAGCTTTCCGCCACGATAACGCCACGGTCGTACTTACCGGTGTTGAGCGCATCGTTGAGGATAGCGGCAGGGAACGCACGGAAGATGTTACCTGCGCCGAAGTGAACCCAAGTAGGCTCCTCGTGAGTCTTCTTGGCAACTGCTGCAATATCATATTGAGGAAGCTGATAACCTTTAGCTTCCCATTCTGCAGCCTGAAAGTTTTCAGAAAGAATGTCGTTCAGTTTCATACTTTTATATTTTGATGTTGTTTTATGTATTCGCCTACAAAAGTACGAATAAACCTCGAATCTCCCTCACATTTCCGGAAGAAAAAACGAAAAATGAACGAAAAGCAGCCGCTTTTGAACAAAAAAGCATCCCCCACCCTTACATCAATGTAAGAATGGGGGATGTTCATCTGCATAATCCGTGAAGCAAGATTTTTCTGTTTATCAACAATTCATCCAATTATCCAATCCAGGCAGTTCACCTCGTCTTTCACCGAGAAGTTCAAGCCAATCTTCATCACCTTCTTGCCGCTCATCTTGAAAGCGTCGGCATAGTGTTTTGCCTCTATCTGGGCGAGAGCCTCCTCGGCACTCTTGTTGAATTTCAGTTCCATCACGTAGATGGTATCAGCCGTCTCCAGCGTGATATCGATTCTGCCCTTCACCGTATGCTGCTCCACGCAGATGCGATAGTTGGTGAGCAGGGCAAACATGATGTAAAGCGTCTGCTGCCAATGCCCCTCGTAGTTGGTCTTGTCGCAGTAAGGCACCGTCTCCAGGAAGTCGTTCAGCAGGCAGAAGGCAGCATCCATATCCCCCTTCTTCACCAATACCGACATCTTGGCGATGGTCGTGTTAGCCTTCGCCGACTTGTCCGTCAGATAATGAGGCAAGAGGCTTCCATACAGCCCCACCCTTATCTCCTGGTTAGGCAATGCCAACTGATATAATTTTGTAGGTTTGTCATATCCCTTGATGGTGACGTATCCACTCTGATAGAGCAAAGGAACGATGGTGGTCATCGTTTCTGTAGGGGCATCAAAGTCCTTCTTGCCCACCTCTATGGCCTCGCCAAGGTCAGCTGGCAGGAAATCATACTTTCTCATCATATTAATGAGATAAGTAGGTGTGCCCGATCCGAACCAGTAATCATCCATTTCCTGCTTGGCAAAGCAATTCAGCAGGCTATAAGGATTGAACACATCAGGAGATGGCCAGCAGAAGTGATAACCGTCATAATGGTCTTTCAGCTCCAGGATGGTCTCCTCCCTGCTCAGTTCCAGATGCCCGGCAAGCTCGTCGATGTCATCGCTCATCTGCGTCAACAATTCCTCCTTGGTGATGCCGCAGATACCGGCGTAAGGCTCGTCCATGCTCACGTTGGTGATATTGTTCAGCTCGCTGAAGATGCTGAGCTGCGAGAACTTCGTGATGCCCGTCAGGAAGACGAAGCGCAGCAATGGCTCGCAATCTTTCAAGGGACTGTAGAAATTGCGCATCGTATTGCGCAAAACATCGAGTTTTTCCTTCTCATGAGCCACATCCAGAAGCGGCGCATCATATTCATCGATGAGCACCACAGCCTGTTTGCCAGTCTTTGCCGTAACAGTTTTTATCAAGTTGAGCAAACGGACGTTTGGGTCTGGAGAATCACAATCCACTCCAAACCTATCCTCATTTTCCTTCAATATATATAAAAGGAATCGATCCAACTGTTCCTTCTCCATATGTTTGCCTCCAGCCAAACTGAAGTGCAGCACAGGATATTCGTTCCACTCCTTCTCCAGTTTCTCGATGGCAAGACCCTCGAAGAGTTCCTTCTTCCCCTCGAAATAACTTTGGAAGGTAGAAACCAGCAGCGACTTGCCGAAACGGCGTGGGCGACTCAAGAAGAAATACTTTCCATCGGTATGTGTCATACGATAGATGTATTCCGTCTTGTCGATATAGAGGTTGTCCAACTTGCGGATTTCCTCAAATGTCTGAATTCCTATAGGATATAATTTTCTTGCCATAATCAAACGCTATCTAATGAAATCTATTTCAGTTTGTCTTGTCTTAAGATACTATCCAGTCTAAGATACTATTTTCCATTCCAGGCAATTCACCTCGTCTTTCACCGAGAAGTTCAAGCCTATCTTCACCACCTTCTTGCCACTCATCTTGAAGGCGTCGGCATAGTGTTTTGCCTCTATCTGGGCGAGGGCCTCCTCGGCACTTTTGTTGAATTTCAGTTCCATCACATAGATGGTATCTGCAGTCTCCATCGTAATATCGATTCTGCCCTTCACAGTATGCTGCTCCACGCAGATGCGATAGTTGGTGAGCAGGGCAAAGAGGATATAAAGAGTCTGCTGCCAATGTCCCTCGTAGTTGGTGTTGTCGCAGTAAGGCACCGTCTCCAGGAAGTCGTTCAGCAGGCAGAAGGCTGCATCCATATCCCCCTTCTTCACCAAGACCGACATCTTGGCGATAGTCGTATTAGCCTTCACCGACTTGTCCGTCAGATAATGAGGAAGCAACGCTCGGAACAGTCCCACCCTGATTTCCTTGTTCGGAATATCCAGGGTATATAATTCCGTTTCCTCTTCATAATCTTTTATCGTGACATACCCACTCTGATAGAGAAGCGGCATGATATTGGTCATCGTCTCGGTAGGAGCATCGAAATCATCCTTGCCCGCCTCCATCTGCGTACCAATATCAGAAGGCAAGCAGTCAAAGCTTCGCATCATATTGATGAGATAAGTAGGCGTACCCGATCCAAACCAGTAAGAGTCCAGTTTTTGCTTGGCAAAACAATTGAGCAAGCTAAAAGGATTGAAGACATCAGGCGATGGCCAAGTGAAATGATAGCCATCATAATTATCCTTCAATTTATCCACAGTCTGCTCAAAGGTAATTCCTAATTTCGCTGCAAGCTCGTCGATGTCATCGCTCATCTGGGTCAACAGTTCCTCCTTGGTGATGCCGCAGATGCCGGCGTAAGGCTCATCCATGCTCACGTTGGTGATGTTGTTAAGCTCGCTGAAGATGCTGAGCTGCGAGAACTTCGTGATGCCAGTAAGGAAGACGAAGCGGAGCAATGGCTCGCAATCTTTCAAAGGACTGTAGAAATTGCGCATCGTATTGCGCAAAACATCGAGCTTTTCCTTCTCATGCGCCACATCCAGCAGGGGCGCATCATATTCATCGATGAGCACCACAGCCTGTTTGCCAGTCTTTGCCGTAA
>URYG01000005.1 GCA_900551985.1 uncultured Prevotella sp.
AAGCCCTGTCTTCCGTTCGATCGATAAAATTCTCTTCGGTAGCCAAAGTACCAAACTGAAAAGGAGATTGAAATACTGCCATATTCTTCTTATTAAATTCGTTTTATCTGTTTTACAACATTCGTATCACCTGCAAATATACAAAAAGTTACCCAAAGGTAACTTACCTTAGGGTAACTTTTAGTAATTATTAGCCAATCTGAGCTGATATCAATATCCCATAAAATTACTATCACCCTATAAAATAAGAAAAAGAATACCTAAACTAGAATTTGCGAATACCTTTTCTTGATAGTTTCAATAAAAAAGAAATAAGATGGCGATTCTCCAATTACCAGAATTGCTGGTGAAGGAAAAAGGTATCAGAAATAAGTAACAACACTCAGCAGAAATGTACGACCACGAAGCGAAAACTTACGATAAGAACTACTCAAGTCTGTATATGATGTATTATTATAATATTTCTGATTAAAGACATTAGTCAGACTTCCAACGAAATCTACCTTATGGTATTTATAGACACATCTTATATCACTAAATATCGTCTGCTTAGACGGGAGCGAACTAAAATAGTTAGCATAATGCTCTGCCATTACAGTCAAGGTCAAATCCTCAATGGGGAGAAAACTGATGTTCAGCGCTTGAGTAAGCAGCTTTGTTGATGTCTTAGCCTTCGAAAAGCTTAACGAATTGATGTTATATCCCAACTGATAGTCAATCTCCAACCAATCATGCACATTAGAATTAAGCCCTACGGAGGTTTGCCACATATTCGTTTTATAATCAACAGATTCACCATTCTGCAAGATAGTTGCCCGATTGAGAAAGCCTAGACATTTGGCATTGACCATTCCCTTTATCCCCTCTATTCTCTTGCTAAGACTCCCCAACACCATGGTTCCTCTGGAAGAATTATTCTCCTTCATCTTAGAATAGAACACCAAATCACGGTCAACCCATTTGGTCGTACCAACCTCATCCTTTCCCCAATCAAATCCTATACTTGCATTGCCAAAGAACATATGGGCATAGTCAGTATAATTAAATACAAAAGCACAACTTTTCGTATTTTGCCAAAGGCATATGACAGGAGAAGAGCGAAAAGTCTTGCTATCAGTCATAATAGGAACCTCATAGCTGTTATTGACAGAAGAAGGGGTATCTCCCAACGAGACATTCGTCCTCAACTTCCAACGGCTATTCACTTGCCAACTCAATGTCCATTTTGGGAAAAAGAACATCCTATCAGAAGTCTCCAATCCCCAATAATGGTATATGGCTAGCGGCACTTCAAGTTCCGAGCGAACACTCTTGAACTTGTAAGTCAGGGTAGGTCGAGCTATCGTAGCTAGATAATTGATACAAGACCTTTCATTGAAGGTCGTATCTATATAATCTGAGACGAAATGACTATTTATGCTGGCAAGAGACACCATCTCCTCAGCCTTCAGAGACAAAGCCCAACGTTTCAGACTCCATGTATAATCAAATTTGGTCATAGAGAAAAAACGGCTTCTCCTAACATTCTGCAAGCTCTGGCCATCAGCCTGAATTCTCAGTTTCTCTGGCAAAGACTGATACTTATTCATAGACTCAATAGTCAAATAATGCCTACCCATAGGCAGAATCCATCTCAACTTATTGCTCAGGCTATGCACATCAGAATGTATGGTTGCCAGATTGGAGTAATCGCCCGAAATCCTCATTTGATTCCTTTGCCACAACGAAGAGTACTTCAATTCATCAGAAAAGAAACTTGTCTTTCTATCATTTTTGAACAGAAGAGATGCAGCCAATTCCTTGGCTCCCAATATACTATATTCTTTGGTATTCTTGGTTAATGTGCTGTCAGCAAGAAAATATGAGACTCCTTTTTCTATATCAGAAATATTTCTATCGTCGGTATAGTATATCTTGGAATGCAAGATAGCCGTATCAGATACTTTTTGCACATTGCTGATATTAACCAGATGCGTCCTAGCATTGCGGGTGCGCTTATCATCCAATGAAGCTGGCTTTTCTTGCGAAATTTCCATGATGTTCTTAGGCTCATCCATTGCCTCTTGACTGAGCAAGTCGTCCAATGTCAGAGTTTTGTTCTCACTCAATATATCTTTTCCGCTATTGTTCGTCTTCAGAGTAATAGCAGTTTGATTAGTAGAAGAAAGCTTAGCGGCAAAGAGCTCTTCTTCCCAGAGGTTGGGCACTCCTCCACCTATCTTGGCGTTACCACTCCAACGGCCTTTTGCCTTGTCTTTCAAGTTTAGGTTCAAGACCGTTCCCCCCTCACTCTTGCTATCCTTCATTACCTTTGCCGACTGATAATTCTCTATGATATCAACTTTCGATATTAAATCATGCGAAATGTTACGAGTAGCAATATTGTATTGTCCGTCAAAGAGATCCACGCCTTCTACCAAGAACTCATTGATGGCCTTTCCATTATATGACACACTGCCATTTTTGGCCACCTCTATTCCTGGCATTTTCCTTAACACATCACCGATAGTTCGGTCTTTTGCTGAAGAAAAACCAGAAACGAGATAACTAGTGGTATCATTATGGTGAGAAATCTTTTCTGCTTTTACATAAACATCCTTCAATGCAAAAGCCTTTGGCTCGAGCTCTATTTGAAAGTTTTTTTGATTCCCTATGGCACAAGAAGCAGGTTTATATCCCATGCAAGATACCTTTATGGTGTATAAAGACAAATCTTCACCTTTCGTCAATAATTGGAATTTTCCTTCCTTTGAAGTAATACCGCTATACAGAATATTGCTCTTTTGATTGCATATAGTGACTATCGCTTTATTCACAGGATTCCCAGTTCCTTGCTCGTAAACATAGCCATCCACTGCCACCTTTTGGGCAAAAGAAGGCATAAATATGATAAGCATAAAAAATATCAAACAATATAATCTTCTCATTCTGCAAGCAATTACGTTACTTTTTCTTAACACTCTCTACAAGTTCCATAGTCTTATAAAAGTGTCGTTTCGGTACTTTATCTCCTTTGATTCCCATCGTTACTGCAATACCTGCAAGAAATGCATTTGGGTCATCTATTGATAGCTGTTTTGTTTTCAGAAAATCATACTTCGTAGTCTTTACATAATCATCTATTGGTATAGCTACTTCTCCAGCACACTCACGCATTCCAAGAAACGTAAATTCATAATGATGCTGAATGTCGTATGCCTCCAAGATAAGACCAGGCAAACCATAGAATTTCCATGGACCATCACTTATCGGAATATCAGGAGCAAACCAGACCTCATAACTTCTACCACCAAAGTTACAAGTTGCCTTTTGGCATTCATGTTCTCCTATCATTTTTCTTTCATCTGTGTATTTCCAATCAAAGACAGACAATGGCTCTGTATATTTGTAGGTTTGCATAGCATTGTCTACAAAATCTATTTGATTCTTATCAAAATTCTTCAACACATAAAAGGTTGCAGTAATTCTACCATATTTTGAACGAATAGAATCTTTGATAGCACGCAATTCACTTATACTGCTAGCATTTTGAGACAGAGAGTCACTTTCAAATTTTGCCTGAGGATAAAACAATGACTGTGAATCACCGATTCTTAGTGCCATCAAGGCATCTACATTGCGTTTATTGACAGTATCTGTTTGATAAGTAAGGCGATATACACATTCGAGTTTTGCCTTATTACCTGATGCCATACTTAACAAGGTATAAGCTGTAAAAAGAAATATACTTAATATTTTTTTCATACGAATTTTATTTTAAAAGTTCCATTGGCTGATGCCTACATCTGTTTCTAATTTTTTCTATCCAATCATCGCTGGAATTACCAAAACGTACTTTGATTAAAGCATTATTTTCTTGATAATAGATAGGATCTTTAAGATAAAGTGATAACTCCGTTAAAAACTTATCCTTTGTTGTTTTAAAATGCCGACTTGGAAACAATGCTATTTTTCCAAAACATGGTTGCATATCTACCATCTTAAAAGAATATAAATGTTTGGAGTCATATACTTCCACAATTAGTCCTGGCAGCCCATAAAATTTCCAAGGACAAGCCTTTACAGGTAAATTCGTAGCATACCACGCTTCATATTTTCTCCCCATATATCTTCCAACGGCTTTTTGGCATTTTGTTCCATTTATATCCTTGTATTCTGGAAGAATTTGCCAATCAAAAGAAGGAAGGCTATCAGAATAACGATATGTACCTCCAGCAATTCTATCTTGATAGATATATGTCCCCTGCACATAATCAGAAAGCACATAGTAATTTGCTTCCCCCTTATTTATAGGACTTGAAGTTGTCAATATTTTACTCATCATATCACTCCACTTAGCAATATCATTGTACCTCAAAGAATCTTTCATAAAAGTACTAGATTCATAAAATAAAGACTTTTCTTCATTAAATCGAAGGCAGAAAGTGTCCTCCAACACTATGTTTTTAACAGTGTCAGTTACATAGCTCACTAAATATTTTATTTCCATCTTTGCCGATGCTGTATCCTGAGCATCAGCCCTAAGACACAAGAAAGATGATATTAAGAGCACCAATAAGAACTTACCCATAATTCAAATACTAAATTTGTCTTCCAACATAAAAGTTGGAAGACAAAAATAAGCTAATAGTTATTTTTTAACCACAATATACCCAATCTATATACATAGTGAATTCTTCGAGCTGCTTAGGAGTTACATTATCACCAATTTCGCTGACATGATGTGATGCGCCACAAGAAGTGTTTATGTCAAAGTCTACAGCTTTTGCGCTTGCAGACATACCACCCAACAACAGCATCAAAGCTGCACTCATCAAAAATTTCTTCTTCATTGCTTAAACCTTTCTTTTTAAAATTAATAATGTTAATATTATATTGACGTCAATTATATCTTTATAATTCTATTGTACCACAATACATACTATTCCCATCAGAAATAGTAATCTTATACTCACCACTCAGTTCTTCTGGAATTTGGAAAGTCTCATCTATTATATAATAGGTATAGACTTTACCCTCCTCGCTTTCGAGCGTAAGTGTATTACCAATCACTTGGCTAGGCAAGGTCAATGTGTGACCCACCAAATCAACAACTAAAGGACGCTTAATACTTCTGCTTCCTTTTGAGCGTACTTGATCTGGATGAACCAAGCTATATGATAACGTATAAGGCTCGGCTCTAGTATGGATAGGACATAAAAGTAATGCCCCCCCCACAAATAATAATAAATAGTAAATGTTTCATGTCTCTGCACTTTAATTATTGTTTGTTTTAAAATTCGCCACAAAAGTACCATTTTAAAGCAAAACAGACAAGAAAATCTCCTATTTAAAATTTACCTATTTTTTACTATTTGCCCGCAACTACCTCTATTTTAATTCCTTATAGAATAATTTACTATTATTTTACCTCGTCGAATATTATTGGATTTGTAAAACATACTCATCAAATTCTTTTGGTTTACCATCTTTTCCACAGAGCTTTTTCAACATAGTTTTCCTACTTTTTGAGATTGCCGCATCCGATACCTCCAACAGCCTTGCTATCAAAGATGTGGAGAATCCTAACCTAATCAATAGACAAATTTGATAATCTTTATTACGGAGCTTATTTTTTAATCTCGGAATGAAATTTGGTATTGCACTCTCTATCGTATCTGCCAAATCTTTCCAATCCTCCTCACTCATGTCCTTTTTAGGATGCACCTCTATAAACTTAATTTTCTTATAAATAGACGAATCCATCAATGTTAACTCCGCATCAGACATTGAAGATAATGAGTATTTTTCTTGTATATCGCTGATTTCAGATTTTAATTTATTGATTGTATTTTCCTTTTCCGTAATAACTTGAGCTAGTTGTTTGTCGTTTTCTGCGACAAGTTTGTTTTTTTCGTCTTGTAGTCTTTTAAGTTTTAGCAAACTGTCTTCATACATTAGTTTTGAGACTGCTATTTTCTTTTTCTTGAAAGCTAGTTGCTTCCTATATATATAAGAAAGTAACAAGAACAATATGATACAAGATAAAACGATTATATAGTTTATTTGCATACTTCGCTTTGCTTTCTGCTCAGCTATTCTTGCTATTTCTCGATTTCTGCCATAATCATACATTGCTTGCACTTGCTGTAATTGACTCTTTCTTGCTTCTATCAAATCCGAGTCATTATATTCAGAACTTAGCAAAGCATACTTCATAGCCAAGGATGGTTGGTTAATTTTTGCATAATAATGAGCCATAGCTTTTGTTGTTACAGCTTTATTGCTAAATGACTTACAAAACTTAAGACTCTGCTGTAAAACATAACAAGCAGAATCTAACTGACCTGTAAACATATAGTATGTTCCTTTTTGGCATAGTACATAAGCCTTAGCATCTTCATATTCCAAATTTCCCTCATACCTTGTAGAAAAGTATGCTTCAAAAGATTTCTTGGCATTTACCGTATCCTGCTTTTCTATATAATAGTTATAGTTGCATCCCAAAGCGATAGCTGCATTATTGTTGTCACCAATCTGTTTAAACATATTTGAAGCACGCAAATTTATCGCAATAACAGAATCTTTATTTCCCAAATAATAATATGCACTTTCTCTGTTTTGATAATTAATAATCGCATTCAATGTATCCTTTGCCAAATAAGCGTACTTCTCCGCCTTACCAAAAGCATCCAGCAATTGGTAAGGTAAGTATTGCTTACTAAAGAGAAATCCCATCTGGCTATACACCCTATAAAGTGTACCATAATTACAATCTGCGGCTGTGGTATCGGCTTGCTCAGTTGCTTTATTATAATATTCCAATGCCAGTGGTGCCTCATTCATATCCCTATAAACGCAGCCCAACACATAGTTGGCAAGCATCCGATCGTTAGCTGAGCCATGATTATCATAATAATCCACGACCTCCTTCATCACGCTATCAGATGTAAACGTGATGCAAGCCTTGTTCATCGCCTTATGACGCAACAACTCATAACGCATTTTTTGCGCTTGGGAAAACTCTGGCAGCTGGGATTTGACCCCATCAAGCATCCGGATGGCAACCTTCGCTGAGTCGTCATTAACATTCATGATGCTATCTGCCCGCTGCATCAAATCATCATACTTTCTGTTTCCTGCACAAGATGCAAGAAGCATGATGATTAACAACAAATATAAGACCTTTTCTTTCATTCCTCTTTTTTTTTGCAAAAGTACGAAAAAATAAAGAAACTACAACATAATGTCTCTATAAAATTAGAAAAACGCAGAACTTTCATCTGAACAAAGTTAAGTAGCGCTGCGCATTGCCGAAATAATTCTTCCCTTAAAGGAATTACTATCTACCTTTAAAGGAAAATGTTTCTAGAGTTAGTAGAAAGTTTCGTTCAGCGACGTTGAATCTCCGTTCGCCGACGTTGAATGTAGATTCAGCGACGCTGAATCTACATTCAACGTCGCTGAACGGAACTTTCTTCTAGTCTTAAAAACAATTTCGATGTACGGTTGAATCAATTTATCTAATAAAAAACTTATTTCAACCTATGCAGCGGGCACATGATGAGCCTTCCCTCATCATCACGCAAGTGCATACCACTGCCTAGGCAATAGCGGAAGTGGCGGCACTGGGCGCACTCATCCTTGCGCATCCACTCTCGGTTGCGATAAGGGGCAAAACGATGCTGCCACACTTCCATAAAATCATCTTGATAGATGTTGCCTTGATGATAATTGGAACGGATGCTGGCACAGGCAGAGATGGAGCCATCCACCAAAACGGAACCAACTGTTACGCCAGCTTGGCATGAATAGAAATGATTGCGGATATCGCCCTCGTAATTGCCCATGAAGCCCTCACAGCCGTAGCTGCAATCTATCAAGCCCTCCTTACGAGTAAGCTTGATGAAGTCTAAGATGCCCCGATATTCTTCGGGAGTGAGGTGCATATCGGGGTCGGTTGCTGCCCTACCCACTGGGAATACGGCTACGACTCGCCAGTGCTTGACACCTTTATCTATCAGGAATTGCTTGATGGCAGAGAGGTGGGGATAATTGCGACGATTCACACAGGTGAGGATGTCAAACTTAATCTCTGGATGAGCCACCAGCATATCTATCGCCTGCGAAACCATATCAAAGCTATACTTGTTGCCTCGCATCCAGTTGTGCTCCTCGCCCAAGCCATCCATACTGATGGTCATGGCATGGAGACCAGCACGGAGCAAATCATTGAATTTCTGAGGAGTAAGATATAGGGCATTGGTCACCATACCCCAAGGGAAACCTTTCTGATAGATGGCTGCGCCACACTGGGCAATGTCTTCACGCATCAAGGGTTCGCCACCCGTTACGATGACAAATACTTGATGAGAATCGGTATGCTGCCTGATGTTGTCTAGTACTCGCAAGAAGTCTGCCAGAGGCATGTCTTGCAGCCCAGCCTTCACCTTGCAGTCGCTTCCGCAATGGCGGCAATGCAGGTTGCAGCGCAGGGTACACTCCCAGAAGAGTTGGCGTAAAGGATGCTCCTTCACCTTCTGCAGATAAAGACTTCGAGCTATCTCCAATGCCAAGCGACGGCGAAGGGATAAAGATTCTGGATTTGTCATACGACTACTTCTTTTTCTTCATCTTGCCATTGGCAGTAACCTCAAAAGAGCCCCAATCCCAAGTTCCTTCACCTTTTCCCACTGGCTCTACAGTGATATTTTCCGACTTGATGGTATCCGTGGCAAATTCACCACCATTGGCTCCACCATCTACATCTTCGAGAATCACTTTCAGTCGTTTCTCTTTATGAACCCAGTCGATGGTGCCATCCATGCTCTTTTCCTTGGTAACATAATCACCCTTGCTGTCGGTATAAGCTGAGTCCATTCGATAACTCCCTGCATTACCATAGTCCTCCACCACTACCGCCTTGATGCCCTTGATAGGGGTGCCATCTTCGGCAGTAACATTACCTTTAGCATGAAAAGAACTAGTTGGAGAGCCATACAAACAAGGTTCATCTTTTCCAAACTCACTACCGCAAGAAGAGAATCCCAGCAGCGACAAGAGTGTGGCTGCCAAAGCATTGTACCAATGCAAAAACTTCACTTTCATAATCTTCCCTTTTATATAGTTATACTTCTACCAAGGAAACGCAATAAAAGGAAAATATCCCCTCTGTAATGGGGATATTTAACCTTTTTTATCCGTTCTAAAGAGCATTTTATCTACCCAGCAGGATCTTCTTGATGTCGTTGAGCTTGTTCAATGCCTCTACCGGGGTGAGGTTGTTGACATCCAGACCCAGGATTTCATCACGAATCTGGCTCAATACAGGGTCGTCCAACTGGAAGAAACTCAGCTGAACTCCCTCTTTATGTTCATCCAGATGCTGCACGTTCGGCTTGCCGGCACCGCCTACACCGGCATTGTCCTGCTCCAACTGCTTCAGGATATCGTTGGCACGGTTTACGATGCTGCGCGGCATTCCGGCAATCTCAGCCACATGAATACCGAAGGAATGCTCGCTGCCACCCGGCTCCAGCTTGCGCAGGAAGATAACCTTGCCATCCACCTCCTTCACACTCACGTTGAAGTTCTTGATGCGAGGGAAATTCTTCTCCATCTCGTTCAACTCGTGATAATGAGTGGCAAAAAGCGTACGGGCCTGCGCCTTCTTGTGCTCATGCAGATACTCCACAATCGCCCAGGCTATGGAAATACCATCGTAGGTAGAAGTTCCACGACCCAACTCATCGAAGAGTACCAGGGAGCGGGGCGACACATTGTTCAGGATGTTGGCAGCCTCCGTCATCTCTACCATGAAGGTAGATTCACCCAGCGAAATATTGTCGCTGGCTCCCACACGGGTGAAGATCTTGTCCACCAGACCCACCCTTGCACTCTCGGCAGGAACAAAGCAACCCACCTGAGCCAGCAGCACGATGAGTGCCGTCTGGCGGAGCAAGGCAGATTTACCAGCCATGTTAGGACCGGTAATCATCATCACCTGCTGCTTCTCGGTATCAAGCAACACATCGTTTGGCACGTATCGCTCGCCCAGCGGCAATTGGGTTTCTATCACAGGATGGCGTCCCTGCTTGATATCCAGTATCTGCGAATCATCAATAACCGGGCGCACATAGCGGTTCTCATCCGAAGCCTTGGCAAAAGACAGGAGACAGTCCATACGGGCGATGAGGTTGGCATTGATCTGAATCTGCGGGATATACTCCTGCATGGCAGCAATCAACTCATTGAAGAGTCGTGCCTCCAGAATCAGGATCTTCTCATCGGCACCGAGAATCTTCTCCTCGTATTCCTTGAGTTCCTGGGTAATATATCGCTCGGCTTGCGCCAGCGTCTGCTTGCGGATCCACTCCTCAGGCACCTTGTCCTTGAAGGTGTTGCGCACTTCCAGATAATAACCGAATACATTATTATATCCCACCTTCAGACTGCTGATGCCCGTCTTCTCTATTTCCCGCTTCTGAATCTTCAGAAGATAATCCTTGCCATGACGGCTGATGGAACGCAGATCGTCGAGTTCTGCATTATAGCCATCGGCTATCACATCACCCTTGTTGACAAGCTGAGGCGGATCAGGCTGAATCTCCCTGGCGATACGGTCCTTCAGGGTTTCGCATACGTTGAGCTGCTCTCCCACTCGCTTCAGGGCATCGTTCTTGGCATGTTGGCAAGCCACCTTGATAGGCTGGATGGCTTCCAGTGCATTCTTCAGCTGCACCACCTCGCGAGGCGATACTCTGCCCACGGCTACCTTGGAGATGATACGCTCCAGATCGCCGATGCGATGAAGCTGGTCGTCGAGAAGCTGGCGGAACTCCGGCTCCTTGAAGAAATACTCCACGATGTCGAGGCGCTCGTTGATAGGGCGCACATCCTTCAGTGGGAATACCAGCCAACGGCGGAGCATTCGGCCGCCCATTGCCGTTACCGTCTTGTCGATGACGTTGAGCAGAGACAGACCGTCGTCCTGCATCGGAGCCACCAGCTCCAGACTTCGGATGGTGAATCGGTCCATGCGCACGAACTTATCTTCTTCAATGCGTGAAAGCGCCGTGATATGGTTGATCTGCGTATGCTGGGTAATCTCCAGATACTGCATGATGGCACCGCTGGCGATGACGCCATTCTTGAGATGTTCCACACCGAAGCCTTTCAACGACTTGGTCTTGAAATGTCCCAGGAGTTTCTGCATCGCCGTCTGCTCGGTGAAAACCCAGTCGTCGAGTTCGAAGGTGCAGTATTTGGTACCGAAGTATTTTTCGAAATCATTCTTTCGGGCACGGTCGTAGAGCACCTCTTTCGGCATGAAGTTACCCATCAGTTTCTCTACATAATCGTAGGTTCCCTCGCCGGTGAGGAATTCACCGGTTGAAATATCGAGGAAGCTTACACCGCAGGAAGTCTTACCGAAGTGGATGGCTGCCAGGAAGTTGTTCTCCTTGTAGTTGAGCACGTTGTCGCCCATCGCCACACCCGGTGTAACGAGTTCGGTGATGCCGCGCTTCACCATCTTGTCCATCTGGCTCAATCCCTTCTTACCCTTGATTTCCAGACGTTTCTTCTTCGGATCTTCCAACTGGTCGCATACGGCAACTCGCTTTCCTGCCCTGATGAGTTTAGGCAGGTAAGTATCGAGTGCATGATGAGGGAATCCCGCCATCTCGATGCTGCCCGTAGCACCGCCATTGTTTCTTCGGGTCAGGGTGATGCCGAGAATACGGGAAGCCTCCACCGCATCTTCGCAGTAAGTTTCGTAGAAGTCGCCACAACGGAAAAGCAGCAAAGCCTCGGGATGCTTGGATTTCATCTCGAAGAATTGTCGCATCATCGGCGTAAGACCTTTGTTATCGTTTGCCATTATCTTAATTATCTTATGTTTGCTTTATATTTTGTTAGAATTGCAAAAATAAGAAAAAAAGGGGGAATCAACAAAGGATTTAATCTATTTTTAAACTTTTCCCCCATAAAACAGAAAAAGTGCTCCCTTGCATCCCTGCAAGTAGAGCACTTATCCGATGAATTACATGAATACACAAGTGTGTAAATATCTTATTTCTTAGCTTTAATTACGAAGCTGAAGCAGCGGTCCTGATAGTGCATGCGGTACTTCTCCATTGGTGAAGCACCCCAACTGTCAATACAACCCAGACCGAACTGGCGCTGCTGGATGTGCAACTGTACGAGACCCTTTTCTACCAGGTCGCCGCTGTGCTGTCCCCAGGCATGCTCCTTCTCGATACCTGCATCCAGATCCTCTACCAGATAAGGGATGGCGCTGCACTCCATAGGAGCATAGCCCTCGAAAGTGATTCCCTTGCCGGTGGTTGGGTTGAAGATAGAGAAGTAGCGGATGTCTGTATGGTTGCCGCTCTCCTGTGGACGGACGTATGGATAATACTCATCCTTCACATTAGCCTCATACTTTCCGATGAAAGCAGAAGAGTGACGGTCGATGTAGTTCTCCTCCGGACCTCTACCATAGTACTCCAACTTTGAGAAAGAAGCAGGCATCTGCAACTGCATACCATAGCGGAACAGATCTGCTACCTTTGCCTCCTTGTCTGTTGTCATCTTCTCGGTAACAGCCACTTCACCAGCCGCATTGATACGGTAGCGGAGCATCAGTTCTGCCTTCACCTCAGGCATCTCGAAGTTGGCAGTCAGCACTACGCTGTCCTTGCTCTCACTCTTGTCGAATGACTTCAGATTCATCTGAGGGTTCTTCCAGACTCTCATCTTCTTCTGGAGAGAAGCACCGTAGTCGTTGTCGGTAGGAGCACGCCAGAACTCAGGAGTCATGCTCTCACGGAACTTCAACATTGGTTCGCCATCCACATCGAGGTAATCAATCATACCGGTCTTCTTGCCGATGGTAACCGACATTCTCTCTACTGAAACCTTCACATAGCTGTTGGTCTCCTCAACCTCAATCTTGCTGCCAGTGTTGGCAGGAGCATCCACCTTGTCGAACTCATATCCGTTGAGTACAATCTGCTGGCGAGCCATCACCTGACCCTTGTCAACCAGCGGCTGGCTTCCATCGCTTGCAAAGGCAAAGTTGATGGTGATTTCCTCTGTAGCGTGCTCAGCCTCAGCCTTTTCGATGGCACTCTTCAGCGCCTCGCTCTTCACCAGCTTGGTTGCCTGTGGAGCAATGCCCTTGGTATCAGGAATCGCTACGGTAGTCAGCTTCACGCCGTTGGCAAAGAGGGTAGCAGTCAGGTTCAAGTCATCGATTTTCTTGAAGAAGTTCTCGTTATAGACATTGAAAGAACCGTTCTCTGCATCAAAGTCCTTGATCCAGACGTTCTGGAGAACGTACTGAATCTCGTACGCATGAGGATTCAGACGGCGGTTAGGAGCGATGATACCATTGCAGTTGAAGTTGTAGTCACTGCCTGGATAGCGTCCATAGTCACCACCATAGGTAAAGATTTCCTTACCGGTGATAGGACTCTTGTCGCGCAGGCCCTGGTCAACGAAATCCCAGATGTAACCACCCTGGTACTTAGGATACTTGCGGATCAGGTCCCAGTACTCCTTGAAACCACCCTCAGAGTTACCCATGGCGTGGGCATACTCACACTGGATATATGGCTTGGTACCGTTGCTCTTGCAATAGCTCTCGCTTTCCTCGTAACCGATGTACATCGGACAGTAGATATCAGTCTTGCTGTCGTATCCGCCACGTTCATACTGTGCAGGGCGGGTCGTATCGCACGCCTTCACCCAGTCGTAAGCCTTCTCGAAGTTGACGCCGTAGCCGCACTCGTTACCCAGACTCCATACGATGACGGAAGGATGATTGATGAGCGGCTTCACATTGCCCTCGTTGCGCTCGATGTGAGGCACGATGTACTCAGGGAACTTGGCGAGCGACTTCTCCTCATATCCCATACCATGAGACTCGAGGTTTGCCTCAGCGGTGATGTAGATACCGTATTCATCGCAAAGGTCATACCAGCGAGGATCGCAAGGATAGTGACTGGTGCGAACGGCGTTGATGTTCAACTGCTTCATGATTTTGATGTCCTGAATCATACGCTCCAGGCTCACCACGTATCCACCGTCCGGATCCATCTCGTGGCGGTCGGCACCCTTCACCAGTACAGGCTGTCCGTTAACGAGCAGCTGTGCGTTCTTGATCTCCACGTTGCGGAATCCCACCTTCTGCGGAATCACCTCAGCGGCGCCCTGCTTGTTCTTCAGGGTGATGTAAGCCTTATATAAATAAGGTGTCTCAGCCGTCCAGGCATTTACCTTTGGCACCTTGATAACGCCCTGCGCACCGGTAGCCTGTGCAATCTGCTTGCCATCCTTATCACACAGGGTGATGGCAACGTCTGTCTTTCCTCCCTTCAAGGAAACCTTGTAGTTCAACACACCATCCTGGTAGTTGTTTTCCAAAGCAGCGTTCAGACGGATGTCAGCAGCATGCAGTTTCGGACGGGCATAGAGATACACCTCACGGGCGATACCCGTGAAGCGCCAGAAGTCCTGGTCCTCGA
Source organism: uncultured Prevotella sp. (assembly GCA_900551985.1). Taxonomy (GTDB): domain Bacteria; phylum Bacteroidota; class Bacteroidia; order Bacteroidales; family Bacteroidaceae; genus Prevotella. The sequence goes on from URYG01000005.1 coordinate 14,511, forward strand.
AATAAGAACCATCGCACCATCGCATCACCTGCATGGCAATGAGGTTCTTGCCCGGCTTGAGATATTTAGAGATGTTGAACTCGGCAGCCACCTTGCTGTCCTCGCTGTATCCCACGTACTTGCCGTTCACCCAGAGAGTCAGGTTACTGGTGGCAGAACCTACGTGGAAATACACATCCTTTCCCTTCCAGTCCTTAGGAAGCTCGAACGTACGGCGATAAGAACCCGTATAGTTGTTGAGCTCGCTGATGTAAGGAGGGTTCGGGTCAAACTGAGTAGCCCAGGCATATCCGATGTTCTTATAGGTAGCATCACCATATCCGTTCAACTCAAACAAACCAGGCACAGGGAAATCCTTCCACTGTGAGTCATCATACTTCAGAGCGAAGAAGTTGGCAGGACGCTTGTTGTGGTCCTTCACGAAATTAAACTTCCACATACCTTCCATGGAAAGGTAGTTGGCCGACTTCTTCTTATCAAAACTCTGCGCCTTCTCCAAATTCTCGAATGCGAAGAAATTGGCGCGTCGAGGCTCTCGGTTCTGCTGATTGATGTTCACATTCTGCCAGCGAGACTCACTCTGAGCCAACGCCCCACTGCTCATCGAAAGCATGGCAAGGCAAAGTGATACATTTGCGATGGTTCTGATATTCATATTCCTAATCAGTTATTGATATTACTTGTAATCAGTTAATGATGGAATCAATTATTTGTGGAAATACTGAGTTCCCTCTACAGATGTGAACTTCTTCTGATTATCCTTGCGCATTTCGAGGTTGAGGTTGCTCCACCAAGATGGCCATCCACCAACGATATTGCAGAGATAAACGAACTTCACTGGGTGCAGACCCTTAGCCAGAGCTACAGCATTGTCGCTGTTGGTACCAGCCTTTACGGCACCCTCGTTGTTGATCACGAGCTTGTTGTCGATCCAAACCTGCTCCATACGTGAAGAGAGATAGTAAACACCATCCTCAGGAACATTGATGAATCCCTCAGCAATCGCACCATAGTTGTTGGCACCACGCAGGGTAGCAGCATCATCAGGCTGGCTCACCTTCATCTTGTTCAGGTTGGTAACAGTACCGCAGTCCTGCCACTCAGCATCAGCCAAATCCAACTGATTTACCTTCAGGTAATTACCCTTGATACGGCGCAGCTGCAAGCCAGCCTTGGTCTCACTTACATTCACAGCAGGAGCATAGTTCTGCTTCTCTACGTCGATGGTTCTCACCTTGCTCATCTTGCCAGAAGGCAATACGGTAGCAATCTTGATGGTCATATTGCCGCTCACCTTGATAGGCTCGGTATAGATTGCAGAAGCTGGAGTTGGAGCAGTACCATCCAAGGTATAAACCATCTTCACCGGACGTGAAGTCTTGAAGGTAACTACGGTATCCTTGGTAATCACTACCTTGTCGCAGGAACCGTATGGCTGCTCAGGCAATGGGATATGATAACGTACGTGGCGCTCATCCAGGCGGACGCTGTTGGCATCTACACGGCGGGCGAAGTCTGTGAAGTTCTTCTTCTTGGCTGGTGACCATGCAATCTCAGCAAGAGCGAGAGAGCGAGGATACATCTGATACTCCATCTTGGCATTGGTGTACATATACTCCGACCAGTTGTTGCACTGCACACCGAGAATATGCTTCTCCAGACCCAGAGACTTGATGGTATCAGGCACAGGCTCATAGTTATAAGTCTTTGAGAGATAAGCAGGAGAACTAGCAATAGTAACCGGCTCAATCTTATAATCACCCTGATAATGGTCGAGATACAAACCGCCGCTACCAGGAGTCATGATCACGTCGTGCTTCTGCAAAGCAGCCGAAATACCTCCGGATGTACCACGCCAAGACATCACGGTAGCATCAGGACTCAAACCACCTTCGAGAATCTCATCCCAACCGATGATCTTTCTGTCGTACTTAGCCAGCATCTTCTCCATGCGCTTGATCACGTAGCTCTGGAGTCTTTCCTCAGCAGAGTGCTTGCCGTCAGCCTGCAAGCCTTCAGCCTGGATGCGCTTCTGGCAGGTAGGACAGTTCTTCCAGCTGGTCTTAGGGCACTCGTCGCCACCGATGTGGAAATACTTGCCAGGGAAGAGAGGCACCACCTCGCGAACGATATCCTCCAGGAAGTTGAACATATCTTCCTTACCCGGACACATCACGATATCCTCAACACCCCAAACCATTCTAGGAGTCCACTGCTCGCCCTTGCAGGAGAGAGATGGATAAGCTGCGATTGCTGCCATCATGTGACCAGGAAGATCGATTTCAGGAATCACGGTGATGTAGCGCTTGGCTGCATAAGCCACGATGTCCTTGATTTCCTCCTGTGTATAGAAACCGCCATAGGTAGAGCCGTCACCCTGGAGGCGATAGCCGCCGATGGAAGTCAGCTCTGGATATTTCTTGATTTCGATACGCCAGCCCTGGTCCTCAGTGAGGTGGAAGTGCATGGTGTTCACCTTGAACATAGACATGATGTCGAGCTGCTTCTTCACGTTCTCTACAGTGATGAAGTGACGGCATGGATCGAGATGGAAGCCACGGTAGCCGAAGCGAGGCGCATCCTGGATGTCACAGCACTGAGCCACCCACTTCACGCCGCTCACCTTGGTAGCGCTCTCCACCTGTGCAGGCAGCAGCTGCATGAAGCTCTGCATACCATAGAAAGCACCCTTGCCGGTCTTCGCCTTGATTACTACGCCCTTGTTGGTAACAGTAAGGCGATAGCCTTCCTCAGCCATCTTCATGGAAGGAGAAATCTGGATAGAGATATTTCCCTTCTTTCCGCCTACGGTTACATCATAGCCGGTAGATGCCTTCAGCTTATCAGCCATATACTGTGCGATGTTCTTGCCATCCGCAGTCTGATAAGAGATCACTACCTTTTGAGGCAATACAAACTCACCCTTCTGCACCTGTGTTTTCACAGGCACAGGGATAATATTAATATCTGCAGCTACTGCCTGAGTTGAGACTCCCCCCAACATCGCTGCGCAAGCTGCTAACGAACCTAAGAATTTGTTGATTTTCTTCATATAAAGTTGAATATTGTGTTAGTTGCAATGATTGCCTCCCAGCTTTCTTGGGGCTGGAAGGCAGAGTAGATATATATTAATGTTAGTTAGAAACCTCGATAATAATATCTTTTATTTTTAGTTGAATACTTAATAAAATATTTTATTTTGCAAAGATACGTCTTTTATTAATTAGTTCCATCATTTTTAGGTTAATAAATCTAAAAGGCTTTTATTTTTTTAGTTTATTGACAAGAAGAGGTTGTTAATAAGTGTCGTTTTTACCATTATATCAGTCAGTTAGGGCCACTTATGGCTTATCAGTTGAAGAAAGGGTTGCAGATAAAATCACTCTTATGTCTCTATATATAAATAGGTATAATACTAAATCACGAAGCTCCGAAGAGGAAATTTGCATAAAAATAGCCCCAATTAAGTTTTATTAACTCACAAATCGTTGTACCAAACTTAAAAAAGAGTATCTTTGCAACAAAAAAATTTTAGTTATGACTAAAGACATAATAAAATATATTAAGAACGTCAACCGAAAACCTTCTGTTCCTAGACGACTACTAGAGCAGTTCATAGCGAAGGGTGCTTCTACCATACCTGAATTATCAAAGGGTATAGGGGTGAGCCTCCCGACAACGACGAACGCTCTGAATGAACTGATGGGACAGGGACTTGTCAGGGAGATCGGAAAGAAAGCCGATTCCGCTGGCCGAATCCCGATGGTTTACGACCTGGAACCTACCGCAGGTTACTTTGTTGGTGTGAACCCGGAAATGGACTGCCTCGCTTTGGCAGTGAGCGACTTCTGTGGCAATCTGATCACAGAGAAGCAGAAAGTTCCTTATGTGTATGAGAATACGCCTGAGAGCCTTGCCGAGATGGGAAAGATTATTAATGTCTTTATCGACAATCTACCTATTAAAAGAGAAGAAATCCTGGAAGTTTGCGTCAACGTGGCAGAACGAGTGAGACCTCTGGAAGGAAGAGCTTACAATATGTTCAATTTCCTGGAAGAACCTCTGGCTGAGAAGCTCACAGAGCTGTTGGAACTTCCAACCTGCATCGAGAACGATTCCCGCAGTATGACCTACGGAGAGTTTATCAAAGGATGCTGTAAAGGTAAGAAAGATGTCATCTTCGTCAACGTATGCTGGGGTTTGGGCATCGGAATCATCATCGACGGCAAGCTGTACTACGGCAAGTCGGGATATTCTGGAGAGTTCGGTCACATGACCGCCTACAACAACAACATCATCTGCCACTGCGGCAAGATCGGCTGCGTGGAGACAGAAGTATCGGGCAGAGCACTCAAGAGAAAACTAACGGAGAATATCCTGGCTGGCAAGCCATCCATTCTCTCGGACAAGGTACTCAAGGAGAAAAAGGAGCTCACGCTGGAAGACATTCTGGATGCCATCGCCAAGGAAGATGTACTGAGTCTCGCCACCCTGCAACACATCGCAGATGAGTTGGGCAAGCAACTGGCAGGCATCATCAATATATTCAACCCAGAGATGCTGGTCATCGGCGGAGAAATGTCTGTCACAGGCGATTATCTCACCCTGCCAGTGAACATGGGAATCAAGAAGTATTCGCTCAATGTCATGAACGAAGATTCACAAATCGTCACTTCTGAGCTGAAAGACCAGGCCGGTGTCATCGGAGCGTGTCTGATAGCTCGACAGAAGTTGCTTACAATATAAAACCTATCACGACTAGCGGCATCAGCATCGTCTTAGGCGGTGCAGAATAGGTGCCCATATATCAACATTATCCGCTGCATTCTAGCTTTTAGCTTGATGACAAAAAATGCAAATATTACTACACCTATATGAGAACAATTAAAAATGACCTATGACACAAAGGGGCAAATTGTTATTTTGCAGCAAATCTGAGTTCAAAGTTACTTCCTTGTAAGGGGGTAATGATATGAATTTCGAGGGGTGCGCCAACCAATGGCGCCCCCTCTTTCTTAAGACAACAACAAAGCTAAAGATAAATAGCTAACAATCATACGAGCAGCCCATGAAGCTGCTGATAATGATAATGATATAAACCAAAAACATATATTAGTCCTATGAACAAAAGAGCAAATTTGTATTTTGCAGCGCTCTTGGGTGCCATGTCACCTCTCAGCACTGTCACTGCATTGGCAGCTCAGAGCAATTCAACTATTGCAACCGCTACCCAGCAGCAAAACTCATGTAAAGGTACTGTAAAGGACGCTTCTGGCGAGCCTATCATTGGTGCTACCATCCGTATCGATGGCAAGACCGGCGGTACCGTGACCGACCTTGACGGTAACTTCGTCCTTAACAATTTGACTAAGGGCGCTAAGCTCACTATTACTTACGTAGGCTACAAGGCCCAGACAATCACTTGGAACGGAACTCCATTAGACATCACTTTGCAAGACGATGCCAACGTACTTGAGGAGACAGTAGTCATCGGTTACGGTACAGTAAAGAAGGCTGACTTGGCAGGTTCTGTTGCTGTGATGGAAGGCAAGAGCTTCAAGGATCAGCCAGTGGCACGTGTTGAGGATGCCCTCAACGGTCGTATGTCTGGTGTACAGGTTATGTCTAGCGGCGTACCTGGTGGATCTATGAAGATTCGTGTCCGTGGTGCCAGCTCAGTAAACAAGAGCAACGACCCTCTCTATGTAGTAGATGGTATCGTTCGCGAGACAGGTCTTGAGGGTATCAGCCCTGAGGATATCCAGAGCATCCAGGTATTGAAGGATGCTTCTTCTACCGCTATCTATGGTGCCCGTGGTGCCAATGGTGTTGTGATGGTACAGACCAAGAGCGGTAAGGCAGGTGCAACCCAGGTTACCTTCGACGGCAGCTTCGGTTTCTCTAATGCTTACAATATACCAGAGGTAATGGGTACCAAGGAGTACGCACAGGCTTTGGTTGACCATAAGGGTGTATCTCAGAGTGCAGTACAGGATTATCTGAATGGTACCAAGCCAGGTATCGACTGGATGGATCAGTTGCTCCAGACAGGTATTACTCAGAACTATAAGATTGCCTTGTCACAGGGTAACGAGAAGACACAGACTTACTTCTCTGCCAACCTGATGGACCAGAAGGGTGTTATCGTTGACACCAAGTCAAGACGTTACGCCATCAAGGCAAACATTCACAATAAGGTATTCGATTGGTTGGAATTGACTGCCGACCTTAACCTTGCTCAGACAGACAACTCTGGTGCAGGTTTCGCTCAGAACCAGTCTAACCCAATCTGGGTAGGTTTGAACTACTCTCCTACCATGGAGATGATGGATGCAAACGGTATTTACAACAAGGACCCATACAACAACATCCAGAACAACCCTTACGGTATTCTTCATGGTGGTGACAACGACCGCAAGCGTACCATGGTAACTGGTCACGTTGACTTGAAGTTCAACCTTCTCAAGGGCTTGACATTCACCACAACCAACGGTATCGACTACAACGATTACAAGTGGTACCACTTCACATCTACCAAGGTGAACGCTGCCGGTAACAATATGGGCAACAACGATGCTACCGTTACCGCCTTGCAGTCAACCAACAACTTGACTTACAGCAACAAGTGGGGTGATCACGGTTTGACAGCAACAGGTGTATGGGAAGTTACCTCTAACGAGGTTCGCCGCATGGGTATGTCTGGTACAGGTATTGCTCACGAGCAGTTGGGCTACTGGAACGTAGCAGATGCAGCATCCAAGACACCAACCAACGGCTACAGCAAGTGGACCATGCTTTCAGGTGTAGCTCGCGTTATGTACAACTACGCAGACCGTTATATGTTGACCGGTACCTTCCGTGCGGATGGTTCCAGCCGTTTCACCAACAAGAAGTGGGGTTACTTCCCATCAGCAGCTGCAGCTTGGACCATCTCTAACGAGAAGTTCTGGGAGCCTATCAAGGATGCAGTAGAGTACTTGAAGATCCGTGCCAGCTACGGTATCATCGGTAACCAGGATATCTCTCCATATTCAACTCTCGGCTCACTGGGTACAACCGGTTTCACATACGGTACCAATCAGTCATATACAGGTTACTGGGCAAATGGCCTTGCAACACCAGACCTGACCTGGGAGAAGGTTCACCAGTTTGACCTTGGTGTTGATCTCGGTTTCTTCGGCAACCGCTTGAACATCAGCTTAGACTACTTCGACAAGAAAACCAAGGATGCCCTCCTTACCACATCAGCTCCAGGTTATCTGGGTGGTACATCTTACTGGGTAAATGCCGGTGAGGTAAGCAACAAGGGCTTTGATGCAACCATCAATGCACAGATTATCCAGACCAAGGACTGGTCATGGTCATCTACCTTGAATGCCAGCTACATCAAGAACGAGGTAACCAAGTTGACAGCAGATTCTCCTATCCTCTATGGTACAAGTCCTTCACCAGGTACTGTTGACCCATGTACCATCATCAAGGAAGGTGAGGCTATCGGTACATTCTACGGCTTCAAGTGGGCAGGTGTGGAGAAGAACGACAAGGGCGAGTTCGTTGATATGTATTATGCAGCAGACGGCACCAAGACCGCTACTCCAGATGCATCAACCGACCGTTTCGTATTAGGTCGTTCAAACCCAGACGTTACTTTGGGCTGGAACAACACCGTAAGCTACAAGAACTGGGACTTCAACGTATTCTTCAACGCAGCCTTCGGAGCTAAGCGTCTGAACATGGTACGTTACGCCATGAACTCAATGGTAGGTGCCTCTATGTTCGTAACCGATAAGGATTACTTCAACAACATCGGAATCACCATGCCAACAGTAGGCGCAGAGAACAAGACATACGGTAACTCAGACAAGTGGTTGGAGAATGCAGATTACCTCCGTTGCGAGAATATCAGCATCGCTTATACATTCCCACGCAGCGTGACAAAGATTGCAGACATCCGTCTCTCTCTCTCAGCTCAGAACCTCTTCACCATTACCGGCTATAAGGGTATCGACCCAGCTGGTGCATCATTCAGTGATAATGGTGTTGACCGTGATAACGGTTTGGATATGGGTGCTTACCCTAATCCTCGTACCATCACAATGGGCGTACGTGTAAACTTCTAACTTCAATCATCTAAAAACTGGAATAATTATGAGAACTAGAAAATTATTATATATGGGTTGTCTCATGGCAGCATCCTTGCTTACCTTCTCTTCTTGCGGAGACTTCCTGGATGAGGAACCTAAGGGACAGTTGACCCCAGATAACTTCTTCAATAGCGAAGATGACCTGACAGCAAGTGTTAACGCGCTGTATGACCGAGTAAACCAGACACAGAGCTGGACCAACCCTATGTACCCACAGTGGCAGGGTGATGATATCACAGCCAACCCTGGTTCTAACAAGCAGGCTTGTGCTGCCCTCGATGCTTTTGCATCCGACGGTGCCAACAAGGGTGTTACTGATGCCTGGAACCAGCACTATTCTGTAATCAAGGCAGCCAACCTGATTACGGAGAGTGCAAGCAAGGCTCCTGTTGCTCAGGATAAAATTGATGTAGCTTTGGGTAATGCTCACTTCTGGCGTGCTTACGCTTACTACTATCTGGTACGTGTATTCGGCCCTGTGCCATTGATTACCGGTACCGACGTTTCACAGTTGGAGGTTGCTCCATCTAGTGTAAAGGATGTATATGAGCTGATTGTTTCAGACTTGAAGGCAGCCGTTAACGAGCTTCCTACCAAGTATGAGAAAGAGCCTAGCCGTTTGTTCGGTGTTGATATCTGGACAACCAAGCAGGCAGCACAGGCAACCCTGTCAGCTGTTTACATGTCTATGGCTGGTTACCCACTCAATATGGGTACAGAGTACTACAAGCTCGCTGCAGAGCAGGCTAAGTCTGTCATCGACAACAACGGTTCTTACGGTTTCATCCTGAACCCAGAGTGGAAGGATGTTTACTCTATGGGCAACAACTACAACATGGAGACCGTACTTGGTATCAACAACGATGCTCGTGGTTGGTGGGATCATGACTCAGAGCTTTCTTCCTGCTGCCGTTTCGAAGGTCTCGGCGATGGTGGCTGGGGTGATGCCTGGGGTGAAATCGCATTCTGGAAGAGATTCCCAGAGGGTGCTCGTAAGGATGCTATCTACGCTCCTAAGGTTACATTCCAGGATGGAAACACCATTACAAAGGCTGTAGATTGGTGGGCACTGAAAGAAGATGGAAAGACACCTGAGGTTGAGGCTTATCACCCAATGTTCTGTATCTTCACCGTTAACTCTGATGAGAACGGCAATATGCTCCGTCAGGCTTACGATTACCTGGCTCCTAACTGGGGTGGTATGATCAACGACCGTCGTCACAACCTCATCCGCTACTCTGAGATTCTTCTCTGGTATGCTGAGAGTGCAGCTCGCTCTGGTGGCGACTTGGCTAAGGCTAAGGATTGCCTCCGTCAGGTTCGCAGCCGTGCCGTCGCAGACGTAGAGAACGTTACTTTGGGCAATGGTACTACCGTGAAGATTGATGATATGACAGCAGAGCAGCTTGCTGAGGCTTGCTACATCGAGCACGGATGGGAGGTTGCTGGTAACTGGGTATCTATGGTTACCCGTCGTTCTGACGAGCTTCGCATGGACGAGTTGAAGAAGAACTTCGACTACCGCGTAACTAATGCTCCTCTCGTAGTAGCAGTAGAGAACGGCAAGGAAATTACAGCAAAAGAAAGTGTAACAGTTTCAGGTTCTTGGTCAGAGGACAAGATTTACTGTCCTTATCCAACATCAGATGTTGAGAAGAACCCTAACCTGAAGAGATAAAAGCTTGCTAGGTTTGTTTATTATAAGAATAACTCAACTGTTTCTCTTGAAGAAATTGTTGTGTTCAGGTTAAATCGAAGAGGGTGCGCCAACCGATGGCGCCCCCTCTTTTTGGCATTTTATCAACCTCTACTATCTTTATCAACAATTCATTCATTATTAACTATATATCACCAGAATCATGATGAATAACAACCGAAATCAACTCAATCGTTCATTACTGGCATTCGCTGCCTTGCAGGTAATGCCGCTGTCGCTCTTCGCTCAGGGAGAACGACCAAACATCTTGTACATTATGTGTGATGACCATGCCATGCAAGCCATCAGCGCATACGGTAGTCCAATCTCCAAATTGGCACCAACACCTAACATCGACCGCCTAGCAGAAAGGGGAATGAAATTCAATGAGGCTTTCGTGGAGAACTCTCTCTCTACTCCAAGCCGCGCATGCCTGATGACGGGTCTTTACAGTCACCAGAACGGACAGCGCCAGCTTGCCGAGGGTATCGACTCTACCAAGACCTTTTTCTCAGAACTGCTGCAGGGGGCAGGCTATTCTACAGCCGTTGTGGGCAAGTGGCACATGTCCTGCAGTCCGAAGGGATTCGACTACTATCATGTTCTGGATGACCAGGGTCAGTACTACAACCCAACCTTCGCTTCTACCGGCCAGTACGGTAACTTCAAGCAGGAGATGGGTTACGCCACCGACCTGATTACCGACCACGCCATCGAGTACCTGAACAACCGCGACAAGAACAAGCCATTCTGTCTGCTGGTTCACCACAAGGCACCTCACCGTCTCTGGATGCCTAACACCAAGTATGTAAGCAAGTATGCCAACGTCAACTTCCCGTTGCCAGAAACATTCTGGGATGATTACGCAACCCGTGGTTCTGCCGCATCTACCCAGAAGATGTCTATCGACAAGTATATGGAGATGGTACGCGACCTGAAGGTTCCTGAGATGTACGATCCTTCTACTCCAGAGGGAAGAGATTCCTATGCCGGACTGATGGGCGAGATGAACCGCATGACTCCACAGCAGCGTGCCATCATCGATGCCTACTACATGCCAAGAAACCGTGAGTTCCTGAGCAAGAATCTGACTGGCAAGGAGTTGATCGAATGGAAATACCAGAACTACATCCGCGACTACATGGCTGTGATTGCCTCAGTAGATGAGAGCGTGGGCAGACTGCTGGAATATCTCGACAAGAACAACCTCACCGACAACACCATCATCGTCTATACATCCGACCAGGGATTCTATATGGGCGAACACGGCTGGTTCGACAAGCGATTCATGTACGAGGAGTCATTCCATACCCCGCTCATCATCAGCTATCCTAAGCACATCCAGCCAAAGAGCGAGTGCAACCAGATGGTTCAGAACATCGACTTCGCTCCTACCTTCCTCGACCTGGCAGGTTTGCAGAAGCCAAAGTACATGCCTGGAACTTCACTCCAGCCTCTGTTTGCTGGTCAGCCAGTGAAGAAGTGGCGCAAGAGCCTGTACTATCATTATTATGATTACCCTACCTATCACCTTGTCCGCAAGCACGATGGTGTGCGCACCGAGCGCTACAAGCTGATTCATTTCTACGGCAAGGGTGGCGAGAGAGCCGTGGTAGAAAACAAGTACCAGGGTCAGCCAGGTACAAGAGAGAACAACTGCTTCAATGCCCTCAAGTCTATCAATTACTTCACCGATGATGCCGACATCGACTACTGGGAGTTGTATGATATCAAGAGCGACCCTAACGAGCTGCACAACATCTACGGCAAGCCAGGCACCCAGAAGATTGAGAAGGAGCTGAAGAAGTTGCTCGCCAACTACCGCAAGAATCTGAAGGTAGATGAATAGATTCTAAAAGTAGAAGATTCTTAAGATAGATGAGTAGAATCCAAAAAACAGAATTTTATGAAGACAAACAAGACAATATGGCTCACTGGGGTAGGCATGATTTGCCTACCTACCCTGGTGTGCGCCAAGCAGAACGTACAGCAGCCCAACATCCTCTTCATCCTCTGCGATGATATGGGATATGGCGATCTTGCCTGCTACGGTCAGCCTTACATCCATACCCCCAACATCGACCAGATGGCAAGAGAGGGTATGCGATTCACCCAGGCATACGCCGGTTCGCCGGTTTCTGCCCCATCACGTGCTACCATCATGACGGGTCAGCATACCGGTCATACCCACGTAAGAGGCAACAAGGAGTACTGGAGAAACGTGCCGATGGTGAAATATGGAGTAAACGAGGACTTTTCGGTGGTGGGTCAGGAACCTTACGACCCTCAGCATAAGATTCTTCCGGAGATGCTGAAGGACAAGGGTTACCGCACCGGAGTCTTCGGCAAGTGGGCAGGCGGATACGAAGGTTCTGCCTCTACTCCAGACAAGCGTGGCGTAGATGAATTCTACGGCTACATCTGTCAGTTCCAGGCACACCTTTATTATCCTAACTTCCTCAACCGCTACAGCAAGGCTTTGGGAGATACGGCGGTGGTGAGAGACATTATGGAGCAGAACATCCAGTATCCGATGTTCGGCAAGGACTATTTCAAGCGCAAGCAGTATTCTGCCCGCATCATCCACGACAAGGCTTTGGAGTGGATCGACCGTCAGGACAGTAAGCATCCATTCGTAGGCTTCCTCACCTATACCCTGCCTCATGCCGAACTGGCTCAGCCGGAGGATTCCATCCTGGAGAACTATCAGAAGAAGTTCTTCGAGGACAAGACCTGGGGCGGATGGGAAGATTCCCGATACAACGCCGTGGTTCATACCCACGCCCAGTTTGCCGGAATGATTACCCGTCTTGACCAGTATGTAGGCGAAATATTCGCCAAGCTGAAGGAGAAGGGTCTCGACAAGAATACCGTGGTAATCTTTACCTCGGATAACGGTCCTCACGAGGAGGGCGGCGCCGATCCAAAGTTCTTCGGTCGCGATGGCAAGCTGAAGGGCTTGAAGCGCCAGTGCTACGAGGGCGGCATCCGCATCCCGTTCATCGCCTGGTGGCCGGAGCACATCAAGGCAGGCAGCGTAAATGATACCCAGTTTGCCTTCTACGACCTGATGCCAACCTTCTGCGACCTTGCCGGAATCAAGAACTTCGCCAAGCGCTATACCAACAAGAAACTGGCAGGAGACGGTTTCGACGGAATCTCCATCGCTCCTACCCTCCTGGGCAAGGATGCCGAGCAGAAGCACCACGAATACCTCTACTGGGAGTTCCACGAGACCGACCAGATTGGCGTGAGAAAGGGCGACTGGAAGATGGTAGTGGTAAAGGGCGAGCCACGTCTCTACAACCTGGCATCAGATAGCCACGAAGATCATAATGTAGCGGCAGATCATCCTGAAATCGTAAAGGAACTCCTGGCAGCTATCCAGAAGGAGCACAGAGACAACCAGGATTTCAAGATTACCCTGCCTAAGTTCTGATTATAAACTTGAAAAAATGATGAACGACAACATAGCAACCCCATTTGCCAAGCCCCTGTATGTGATGCTGAAGCCGGCAGGCGCCCATTGCAACCTGGCTTGCAAATACTGTTATTATCTGGAAAAGAACCATCTTTACCAGAACACTCCCCGACATCTGATGACCGACGAGATGCTGGAGCAATTCACCCGGGAGTACATCGAGGCACAGACCATGCCTCAGGTGCTCTTTACCTGGCACGGAGGTGAGCCGCTGATGCGCTCCATCGACTTCTACAAGAAGGCGCTGGCGCTTCAGAAGAAGTATGCCCACGGCAAACAGATTGATAATGTCATCCAGACCAACGGCACTCTCCTCACCGACGAATGGTGCGAGTTCTTTGCACAGAACCATTGGCTGGTAGGCATTTCCATCGACGGCCCCCAGGAGTATCACGACCACTATCGCGTAACTCCTGCCGGAAAACCTTCCTGGGAAAAGGTGATGCAGGGCATCAGCCTGCTGAAGAAACATCGGGTGGAATGGAATGCTATGGCGGTGGTCAATGCCTACAACGCTGAACATCCGCTGGAGTTCTATCATTTCTTCAGAGACAACGGTTGCCAGTACTTACAGTTTACCCCTATCGTGGAGCGACTGACGGAACATGAAGACGGTCGCACCCTGGCGAGTCTTGCCGACGACCGGGAGATTCCGCTTGCGGATGCTTCCGTTACTCCGGAACAGTGGGGCAACTTCCTCTGCACCATCTTTGATGACTGGGTGCGCCACGATGTGGGTAAGATGTTTGTGGAAATCTTCGACTGCACGCTAGCCAACTGGATGGGTGTGCTGCCGGGCATCTGTGCTTATTCCAAGGAATGCGGTCATGCAGGCGTGATGGAGCACAACGGCGATGTGTATTCCTGCGACCACTTTGTCTTTCCGGAATACAAGCTGGGAAACATCAGGGAGCAGTCGCTCATCGATATGCTTTACGGCGAGAAGCAGCAGGCATTCAGCCGCCTGAAGCATACCTCGCTGCCTCGCCAGTGCAAGGAATGCGACATGGAGTTTGCCTGTCATGGCGAATGTCCGAAAAACCGCTTCGGGAAAGACAAGTATGGAGAGCCGGGACTGAACTATCTCTGTCAGGGATATTACCAGTATTATTCGCATGTGGCTCCCTATATGGACTTCATGAAGCGGGAACTCCTCGCCCAGCGTCCACCTGCCAACATTATGAATGTTTTAAAAAATAACTAACGATTATCATTATGAACAAGACTTATATCACCATCGCCCTGCTGTCGCCGCTGGCTTGCACGGCTGCATGGGAGCCAGGAAGGCGAAGGCAAGCAATCAGCAGAAGCCTAACGTCATCATCATCCTCGCCGATGACCTGGGTTATGGCGACCTGGGATGCTATGGTGCCAAAAACGTAGAGACACCGAATGTGGATAAGCTGGCGAAGCAGGGAATCCGTTTCACCGATGCCCACGCCATCGCCTCTACCAGTACCCCATCCCGCTACTCTCTTCTCACGGGCGAATATGCGTGGCGCAAGCCAGGCACCGACGTGGCTCCGGGCGATGCGGGAATGATTATCAAGCCTACCCAGTTTACCATGGCTGATATGTTCAAGAGCGTAGGCTATTCTACCTGTGCCATCGGCAAGTGGCATCTGGGCTTGGGTGCCGAGACAGGCAAGCAGGACTGGAATGCCCCATTGCCGTCAGCCCTGGCGGATATCGGCTTCGACCATCATTACATCATGGCTGCCACTGCCGACCGTGTACCTTGTGTATTCATAGAAGATGGCAAGGTGGCTAACTACGATCCGTCGGCTCCTATCGAGGTAAGCTATTACAGAAACTTCCCTGGCGAACCTACCGGAAAGGACAACCCAGAGTTGTGCTATAATATGAAGTCGAGCCACGGCCACAACATGTCTATCGTGAACGGCATCGGCAGAATCGGTTATATGAAGGGTGGCGGCAAGGCTTTGTGGAAAGACGAGAACATCGCCGATTCCATCACCAACCATGCCATCGACTTCATCAAGAAGAACAGCGATCATCCTTTCTTCCTCTATTTTGCCACCAACGATGTACACGTGCCTCGTTTCCCACACGAGCGTTTCCGTGGAAAGAGCAGCATGGGTGTGCGTGGAGATGCCATCGTGCAGTTCGACTGGTCGGTGGGTAAGATTATGGAGACCCTGGATAAGTTGGGTATTGCGGATAACACCATCGTATTGCTGACCAGCGATAATGGTCCGGTGGTGGATGACGGTTATCAGGACCAGGCAGAGGAGCTTCTGAACGGTCATAAGCCAGCAGGTCCTTGGCGCGGCAACAAGTACAGTGCCTTCGAGGGTGGTACGGCGATTCCGGTCATCGTGCGCTGGCCAAAGAACGTGAAGGCAGGTCAGACCTCCGATGTTCTGATGTCACAGATTGACTTCATGGCTTCATTCGGCAATCTGATTGGTGCCACCTTCCCAAAGGGCAGTGCTCCCGACAGCAGGAACCATCTTGGCAATCTGCTCGGCACCGACACCACCCATCGTCCATGGGTAGCCGAAATGTCGAGCAACCATGTACTTTCCATCCGCACCAAGGAGTGGAAATACATCGAGCCGAACGATGGTTCCAAGATGATCAAGTGGGGTCCGAAGATAGAGACCGGCAACAATCCTCTTCCTCAGCTCTACCGCATCTCCGACAATCTCTATGAGCAGGATAATGTAGCCGATACTCATCCTACCGTAGTTTATGAGCTGCAGAACATCTTGAGAAGAGTAAGATAATAAAATGAGAAGAGTAAGATAATAAAAAATGTATCTTTGCGACATCGTACAGAAACTGCTTTAGTAGTTGTTCTTTGGCAGTAAAGATACATTTAAATGCCTGATTTACAAAATAATATTAAAAGTTCACAAGTTTGTGGTCCACAACCTTGTGAACTTTATTTTTTTTGCTTATCTTTGCATCCGTAATCAAGTAAAAAGAAACAGCAATGGAAAAGGCATTCGTATATGGTATGTCGGTTGCCGGAAACAACTTCACCGACCGAATAGAAGAAACCAAGCGCATGAAGGCAGACTTTGAGCATGGCATCAACGTCATCCTCATCTCTCCCCGACGCATGGGCAAAACTTCTCTCGTTAAAAAGGTAATAGGCGAAATAGACAACCCAAAGATAAAGGTTGTGTATATGGACATTTACGACTGCCGAAGCGAATATGATTTCTATAATCGCTTCGCAGAATCCGTTATGCAATCTATGAGCAACAAACTGGAACAGGTAGTGGAAAACATCAAGCAGTTCTTGGTAAGAGTTTCACCAAAAATCTCTTTTAGTCCAGATCCTACATCCGAATATTCTTTATCCCTGGGAATTACTCCTAAGGACTATTCCCCAGAAGAAATTCTGAATCTTCCGGAAAGAATAGCTCAGGAAAAGGGAATCCGACTGGTGGTCTGCATTGACGAATTCCAGCAAATCGGAGAGTTTCCAGACACCTTAACCGTACAGAAGCGCTTGCGTGGTGCCTGGCAGCATCATCAGAATGTATCATACTGTTTCTTTGGAAGCAAGAAGCATCTGATGGAAAACATCTTCCAAAACCGTCGCATGCCTTTCTATATGTTTGGCGAGATGCTGCACTTGGATTGCATTCCTACAGAATATTGGGTGCCTTTTATCTGCTCCCGATTCGAGAAATACGGCAAGAAAATATCAGAGGAATATGCTACAAGAATCTGTGAAACCGTAAAGAACTATTCTTCTTATGTGCAACAGTTGGCATGGAACGTGATGGCAGAGACCGAGAAAGAAGTAAACGAGGAAACTTTGCAAAGCGGCATCAGCGCCTTGCTGCAACAATGCCACGGTCTCTTCGTACAGCAGACCGAGGGCTTAACCACCTATCAGCTCAACTTTCTGCGCCTCCTCTGCAGTGGCGTTCACTCTGGCTTCACCGCTCAGGCTGTAGCAGAAACCTATCCGCTGGGCAGCAAATCCAACATCGACCGCATCAAGAAAGCCCTCATCGACAAGGAACTGATCACCCTGGAGAAGGATGGCATCATCATCGCTGACTGTGTGTTCGAGCTTTGGTTTAAGAAGGAAATGATGTAGCTGAACTTTCGTAAGTGGTTCAATAGACATACCACTCGTTTTCTCAAAAAATACGCAGATAATCTGCGCTAACGTATGTTTTTTAGGCCGTTAGCGCAGATTATCTGCAATTATTTCTTATTCTTCGGCGCCTTGCTGAATTTATACATCAAATGCACCATGGCATAGCTTGGCAGCGTATTGTTCCATTTCTCTGTCTTGCCCTGGCCGCCCACCTCATACACGGTGCTCGAGAGATTCTGAAGAATATCAAAGGCCTCGGCCTTCAGCGTCAGCTTGCCTTTGCAGAACGAACGGGATAGCGAGGCATTCCATACCAGATCACTGGTGTTAAACGACTTCTCGCTGTAACCACGCCTGCAATATTCCTTCAGGTCGGTAGAGAGTGAAATGCCCAGAGGCAAGGTGTAAGTCATGTTGCCACCATACTCAAAATCATAGGCATTCAATTTCTCGAAATTGCTGCGGTCGCTCGTACCATGCTTCCACTCCACCTTTCCACCCAAGTTGATGCTCAACTTGTCTTTCTGATACTTGAAGTACAAACTGTTACCCAACTCAGTTCTGAGCACATAGCAGAGCTGAGTAGAATGATCATCGTAAGCTATATCAAAATCCTTGCGGCGCAAACCGTTAAACCACAAACGATAATCCAGACGGAACAATCTTGCCTTGTCAAGAGCCACACCATAAGATGTCGTCGTCCAGAAATCCCAGTTGCCGCCACCACCAATATTATCACTCATATAGGTATAGCCACCCGTCTGCGAATTATAAGTAGTGCGGGTACCCACAAGATTGTGATAGAAATTACCCGTAGCGAAGAATCCTATATACTGCTGATTCTTGAGTCCGTTGAAACGGATGTTTACATCGTAATGATGATACAGCGAATTCTCCAGGTCCGGATTGTTCACCCTCACCGCCAGAGGATTCGAATTGTCTCTGTATGGCATGATGCTGAAGAAATCAGGCGTCTGGCTCTGCATATAATAATGTAGGCGGATAGACTTCTTATCGTCATAACAATCATACATGAACGATGGCTTGAATACCACACGGCTTCTCCTGGCTATCGTGTCGAGAGCCGAAGTATGGTAATTAAGTCGCTCCTTTTCTTCATAAATGCTCAGCGATAGAACCAGGAACGAAGAAGGACCATTTCTTTGGAATACAAGTTCACCACCCGTATTCTTTTTCAGCGTTTGATAGCTTCTGCTCACATCCTCGTCTATCACCCCCGAAAGCTGCTCCATGTTAGAAGGCAGCGTGGCGAACATCAGTTCCGGATTGGCTATCCAGTCGCCGCCAAGCTCATCCAGGCGGTATTTCAAGCCCTTCACCGATTGATAGGTCTGCGCAAATTGGGGTCCTATATACATTGTCCATTTTGAATATGGAAATTCTATTCCATACTTCAAGCTGGCATTCATATCATAGCTGTTCTGTCTGCTGTCGTTGTAATAGTTACGCAAATCCTTATCGCCAGTCTTGAAATACTCATTGCGGTTCAGGCTGAAAGACTCGTTTGGCTTGGAGCTGGCATAGCTTCCATTCAAATCCAGTTCCATTCTATCACCCCAAGGCAACTTATACCATACCACAGCAGTCTGACTACCTGTGAATGAATGTACTTTGGAGCGTGACTGATAGAGCGACCGGTTGGTGATGATGTCGTGCAGGCTGCCACTAACATTCTGTGCAAAGGTAGAATCGATGGTCTGCCTGATATCGCCCCATCTTTCAGGGTTGGCAGAATAGGTAGCACTGAGGTTTGACGAAGATGACTTTCTGTCGGAATAGTCGATACGGGTATCCGACCATACTCCCAACTTTCCACTCACCTGGAAGTTATTGTAGAGGTTGAAACTATGGTTGTCGCTGCGCGAATCACTGATACTTCTACCGAAGATATTGCCAGTAGAGGCAAAATTCTCCTGCGAGCTGTGGGTCAAGTCATGCGTATTATCCCAAGCAAACGTAACGTTTCCCTGCTCTCTTATTTTCTGGCTCTTCGATGTCGTATTAAAGTCAACGCCCACTTGGCGGGTAGTCTTCTGTCCCTGCGGACTGTTGGAAGGCGACCAGTCGCCCTGACTTCCCGGTTTTCGTGTTTCGTTCTTGTTATTCATGTTGCCGAATACCGAGATTCGAGAATTGTCAGTGTAGTAGAGACCGAAGAGACGAGCCAGATAGCGGTCTTCGCTTCCCCCCGCCGCCTCCATGTTGGCGATGTATCCACGGGAGTACTCACGCTTCAGGGCCACATCCATCACATAGTCTTTCTTCTCCATCTCCTTCCCCATGAGTCGGCTTTTTTCAGAAGAACGGTCATACACCTTCAGTTCCTTTACGGTATAGTAAGGAAGATTGTCGAGCATCACCTGATTCTTCCCCTTGAAGAAGTCTTTTCCGTTGAGGAGCAGATAATCTATCTTCTTGCCGTTTACGTAAATATCACCGTTACTCTTCATTTCGGCTCCCGGCATCTGTCTTACAAGCGCATCGAGCATGGAACCCTCAGGCACATTGAATGCACTGGCGTTAAAGACGAGCGTGTCGCCACGGTAAGCCAGCTTCACCTTGGTGCCAGTCACCACCACGTCATCGAGGGCAACATCCTTATTGAATTTCTTCTTGAGCAAAAGCGAAGGGAATGAGAAACTTTTATTGCGTGCTATGTATTTGATGGTATGATTGATACTGTTCGTCTCATAGCCTTCACACTCTGCCTTGACGATATAAGAAGCGGGACGTGCAGGCACATGAGTAAGATAAAAGAGGCGTTTACCCCATCCCCTCGTAGTCATGGTATCTATCACGTTGCTGTCCTTGTCCATCACCGTGACAAAAGCCTTCAGATAGGCCTGGGTAAACGAATCTTTCACGTCACCATAAATTTCTACTTTATGCTTTTTCTTGTCTTGCTGTTGCTGCAGATTGTGCAGATTGCCACGAGCATAGGTTGGCAACACAGCCATCAAAAACAAGATAATCAAGTTAATAGATTTCATATTTTTGCCATTTAGTTATTATTCACCAGATTCTTTCATCTACCATATTGCCCCCATCAGGCAGCCAATATACTGATAGATTCTGCAAAGATACAGTTTTTATATTAGAATGTAGCATAATCGTCTGCATTTTAGGCTTTATTATCTTTTCCTACTTCTCTACCAGCACATCCTGCTCCTTGTAGCTGTCGTATCCCAGACTTGCGAATTATAGTTAATAAAGAATAAAAAAAAGTGTGTATGTTTACATATATGCTAACTAATCTGTATTTTTGCATTATATAAAAAAAGAGAATATGTTTGAGCAACCGAAATTTAAAATCATATACTCTAATGAAGTTATTGAATTTCTCAATTCTTTAGAAAATAAAGTAAAAGAGAAAATCATGTTTAACATCAACAAGAGCAAATATGTTGTAGATACAGAGCTTTTTAAAAAACTAAAAGGCAGTGACATTTGGGAATTTAGGACTAAATACAATGGTTCTATTTATAGAGTCTTTGCCTTTTGGGATACAGAAGCAGATACATTGGTTATTACAACCCATGGTATAATCAAAAAGACGCAAAAGACTCCGTCGAAAGAAATTCAAAAGGCAGAGTCTATTAGACGAGAATATTTTAACGAAAAGAACAAAAGATAATGGCAACAACGAAATTTTACACAGAAGACGAAGCTTTAGATAAAGTACTCGGTAAGGCAGGTACACCATTGCGTAATCAATATGAATCAGACATGAATGCTTTTCTGATGGGAGAAGCTATCAAAAAAGCACGCCAATCGAAGAATCTGACTCAAGAGGAACTTGGAGCACTAATTGGAGTAAAGAAATCACAAGTTTCTAGAATAGAAAAAGGAAACAATATCACATTTGCTACCATAGCCAAAGTTTTTAGAGCAATGGGAATCTCTGCTAGCTTTGAAATGGCAGGTATTGGCAAAGTCGCATTATGGTGACAAACAAAAAATCTGCGCCTACTTCTCTACCAGCACATCCTGCTCCTCATAGCTGTCGAATCCCAGACTGAGGTCGGCACCTCTTTCCTTGAAAATCTCCAGGAGTTCTGCCTGCATCTGAGGATTGAGAGGAAACTCGCCATTCCTTGCCTTGTAGAAACGGCGCTGGGTGAACGGCGTATATACGTTCAGATATTTGGCATTGCCCGATGGGATGGATTTGCAGAGACGAGTGAAACCTCTTGCCCAGCGCTGACGCTCGGAAACGAGATGGTAAGGACAACCTTCTCCCTCTACCTGGAGAAGATCGGTATTCAAGACCATGAAGGAAGCTTCTTCAGCCTTTGCCTTCTGATAATTGGCGTAGCGGGCACAGGTGTTGCTACGGCTGCAGGATGCCAACGGGCATGTAATGTTATAAGGAATGTACTTGTTCATATTTGCGTAATGTTTTAAAAGTTATTCTATAGTCTATTATATATAAAGGTGTGATGGTACTTACGAGATGTCGGAACGTCTCTGAGAGGTCGGCATGATAGTCCTGACGGGTGGTAAAGAGGCACCTTTCGATTATTGCCTCACTACGGCACAATATTGCCCTTTGCCAGGGCAATATCTTGCCATTGCCAGGCACGAAACGATACGTCGGGAGATAGAGCACGAAACAATACGTCGGGAGATAGAAAAACCTTACTCTCCATTTTACTCTTCACTCTTCACAGATTAGCCTGAAACCCCGATAAACACTGGGGGTGCGAGAGGTGAAGAGTGACCGACCACT
>URYG01000006.1 GCA_900551985.1 uncultured Prevotella sp.
TAGGTATTTGCCAAGAAATACCTACTTATAAGTATGCAGTAAATCACCATTTATCACTTCCCCACCATTTTCCAGATGATTTCCTCGAAATCTTCCTTCTGCATGGCACCCATCTGTATGGTAGGATTGCCCTTCATCGGAATGAAAAGGAAGGTAGGGATGCTGCGGATGCCAAAGACGGCAGCCAATTCTGACTCCTGATCGATATCCACTTTATAGAAATCTACCTTGCCGGCATATTTCTGTGCAAGAGATTCTACCACTGGAGCCATCATCTTGCAAGGTCCACACCAGGTGGTGTAGAAATCGATGACGGCAGGACGGGAACCTGCAAACACCCACTCTTCCGGATGAGACTCGTAATCCATAATCTTCTTCCTGAATTCGGAAGCGGTAAGGGAATGTACCTTTCCGGCGGAAGCAGACTGCTTACTGTTTCCCGAAGCAGCCTTACCTGTGGTCTCAGACAACTTAGTATCTTTACTATCTGATACGAAACGAGAAGGCAGCTCCTTTGAGCTGCCTTCCTGTTTCTTGTTATTTTGAGAACATCCCATAACGGCTAGAGCCATCATGGCATATAAACAAACCTTTTTCTTCATCTAATCTTTCTTTAAAATTAATAAGCCAAATCGATTGAAACAGGATATACTCGACATGGGTCGAAGTATTCCGCACAACTGTTCACCATTGCCTGCAAATCAGCCTTGACAATGCCTTGGAATACCTGCTTGCCGTTTACCGTGATGGTTACAGGCTCATTGAGGTTGACCAACTGGTCATTGAGATAAACTCTCAACTTACCACCTGTGGCAGGAGAATAGCTGCGGTTGAACTTCAGGTCGATACCCCACTGCTTATCCTTCAAGATAGTGGTATAATCCACATTGCTCACCTTGATGGAAACCACGTTCTTGTCGATATCCATCTCGTAGTAGGTTCTAGACTCTGATGGGCGAGCCAGTACCTGCAGGTTGTAGAAACCGGAACGGTGTCTGCCATCCATCTCGAAATCTTCCCAGAGCACGGTCTTAGGATATGGATTGCGCACAAACTGCTTGAGCCAAGGAGTGGTGAGACCATAGGTGATATGATGCTGCATACCCGGCAGGAGCTGGATGCGGTGGCGGAAGATAGGAGTCTTATCTACTGACAATGGGCGAGCCAACTGCGCAGAATCGAAAGCCACCTGAGTGTACCAGGTCAGGTCGTTGCGATAGAAACCGGTGTCATCAGCACCAGTGAGGAAAGAGAAGCCGATATTGGCACAGTTTTCTACAGGCGCATTCTTCAAAGGTTCACCACCAGCCATCGGACCCGCTGCAGCCCAATAGTCGGCATAGAAGGAAGCGAGACGCTGGCTGCCATATCCACCTTCGCTGATACCGAATACATAGAGACGGTTGGCATCCACCTCACCCTTTACCAGATTCTGGCGAATCAGCTTCTCGAAAGCATACTGCTTGGAGAGATGCCACCAGCGATAGTATTCACCCTCGTTAGGAATCTGAGGAATGAAATAGATGGAAGGAGAATCCTGGAAGCTCAGACCGAGCTTAATACCATTCGACCACTCATGGTCCTTAGGTCCCGATCCGTGGACATACAGGAAGAGTGGGAACTTACCATCGGCAGCCACTCCCTTCTTACCATAATAATAAGGCATTACCGCATTTGGCTCCAGGCACTGAGGCAGATTCCAGGAGCTGTTTTTTGCCAAAGTCAAATCTTCGGGTTCGATGAGCTTTTCTTCCTGCAGGTTCTTGTTGGCATCGCACCAGGCTGTCCATACCATCTTCTGGTAGCTGGCAATATCCTTGCCGTCGATAGCGGCCTGGAGCTTGGTGTCAAGAGGTGTGTTTTTAGAGAATTCCGCCTTACCGTCTTTCTCCAATGCTTTCTGCTGCGCTTTGAGAGACTGCAGGAAATAGGCATTCACCTTTTTCTGCAATCCCTGTGACTGCGCCATGGTCTGGGTTGAGTAGCTTAGTGAGGCAAGCGCCATCACCATGTAAATCATTTTTTTCATTTCGTACTATATATTTATTTAATTACTAGTCTTTCAAAGAATAGGTAACCGTAGTCACTACCCTCACCTTTTTAATATAAGGAGTGTTGGAATCTCTATCCTCTATCGAGAATTGCCCCTGATCAGCATTCATGATCTTATCAATCTTGCTCTTGCTGTTTTCGGCAAACTGAGCAGCAGTCTTCTCGGCATTTTCAATCGCCTCCTGCATCATCTTCGGCTTCATCTCGCGGAAAGCCACATACTCGTACTTCACCGGATTCTCGTAACCGCCATCCACGATTGCCACGCCTTTCTGAAGCAGGTCACCCTGTCGGGCGATGATGCCACGAACCACCTTCACATTGCGGGATGTCACGGTGATGATCGACGTGATGTTGTAACGGTAAGGCTGACGGTTTTCGCCATATCGCTCAGCATTGAGGTCGATGACCACAGGGGCATTGACATTGATTTCATTTGCCTTCACTCCATTTGCCAGCAGGAACTGGCGGATGGTGCTGGTGGTAGCGTTGATCTTCTTATAGAGCTGCGGCAAGTCGTTGCCAATCTCCTTGGAAACGATAGGCCATGTCACCTTATCAGCCTCAACTTCCTTTTCTGCCAATCCTTTCACCACCACTTTGCGGTCTTTGGCAATCACACTTTCAAGTCCAGACTTGACACAAAATCCAAGCACGATAATGCCTATGGCTAAGATCACTGCTTGCTTGATACCTGTATTGACATTCATAATAAGTCCTCCATTTATTAAGTTTAAAACGCTTACGAGGGCAAAGATAAGCAAAAAGATGATAGCTGCCATCTTTTTTAATCTTTTTTATGTTCTAATCTTAACCAAGCAAGAAAGATATGTTAAATCTTCTATACAAACGATACAACCTATTGTTTTTTTCACTATCTTTATCCCGTTAAAATGATGTATAACCTTTAAAACCATAACATCATGAAAATAGGTATTCCAAAAGAAATCAAGAATAATGAGAATCGTGTGGGAATGACTCCTGCTGGTGTAGCTGAATTCATTCGACATGGACACGAAGTGATGGTGCAGCATACCGCTGGCGAGAACAGTGGTTTTGCTGATGAAGAGTATGTGAAGGTAGGAGCCAGCATCCTGCCCGACATTCAGAGTGTGTATCGCGAGGCTGAGATGATTATCAAGGTGAAGGAACCTATCGCCGAGGAATATCCACTCATCCATCAGGACCAGCTTGTTTTTACTTACTTCCATTTTGCCTGCGACAGAGAGCTCACCGATGCCATGATCAAGAGCGGTGCAGTCTGCCTGGCTTACGAAACAGTAGAAACCGACAACCATCATCTGCCACTGCTCATTCCGATGAGTGAGGTAGCAGGAAGAATGGCGATTATCAATGGTGCCTACTACCTGCAGAAGACCAAGGGCGGCAAGGGTAAGCTGATCAGCGGTGTGCCGGGCGTGAACCGTGCGAAGGTTCTGGTTCTGGGCGGTGGAACCGTGGGAGAAGCAGCAGCAAGAATGGCAACAGGATTAGGCGCAGATGTATGGATTACCGATATCAGCCTGCCTCGTCTTCGCCAGTTGGAGATGGAATTGCCAATCAATGCGCACACCCTCTACTCCAACGAGCACAATATCCGAAAGGAATTGTCAGATGTAGACATCGTAGTAGGCAGTGTACTCGTTCCGGGCGACAAGGCTCCGCACCTGATTACCAAAGACATGCTGAAGCTGATGGAACCAGGCACCGTACTGGTGGATGTGGCTATCGACCAGGGTGGATGCTTCGAGACCTCTCATCCAACCACCCACTCCGATCCGACATTCATGGTAGATGGCATTGTGCATTATGCCGTGGCCAACATTCCGGGAGCCGTGCCTCATACCTCTACCATCGCCTTGACCAATGCCACCCTGAAGTATGCCCTCGCTCTTGCCGACAAGGGATGGCGAAAGGCGTGCAAGGAAGACAAGGCTTTGTATCGGGGATTGAACATCGTGAATGGCAAGGTAGTATTCAAGGCGGTTGCCGATGTCTTCGGACTGGAATACGAAGAGATGGTATTATAGGAGATCGCATTATAAATTCATGAAACATAACTTTTAAGCCCTTCAATTCCGTTGGGTTTAAAAGTTATGATGTTTTTTTGTGTGCCTTTCCAATGATAAAATATGCTAAAAGAGCTTACTTCATCAACAAAAGGATATTTTTCTTTAGGTAACTCTTGCATATATAACAAAAAAAACTTATCTTTGTACCGGATAAAACAATTCTAACCAAAAACAATAAAATATATGGAGTTAAAACTATCTAAGCTGTCGTTTACCGGACAGATTTTTCTGGCACTTATTCTTGCCATTGTAGCAGGATGCCTGATGCAGAGCGTTCCTGAAGTAGCTAATGATTACATCAAGCCATTTGGTGTTATCTTCCTGAATCTGCTGAAGTTCATCGTGGTTCCACTGGTGATGCTATCCATCATCGCTGGTATCATCTCGATGGAAGACATCTCTAAAGTAGGTAAGCTTGGTATCCGAGCCCTCATCTACTTCACGCTTACCACCATCGCCGCCGTATCGGTGAGTCTGGTGGTTTCCACCTTCCTCAAGGGTTACTTCCCTCTCATCAAGTTGCCAGAGGCTGATGGTAACATTCAGGTTCACGACATCACATTCATGGATCAGATTGTGAATATGTTTCCTAGCAATGCCGTATTGCCTTTCAGTCAGGCCAATATGATGCAGGTCATCGTCATCACCCTGTTCTTTGGTTTCGCCATTGTGCATGTAGGTGAGAAGGCAAAGCCTGCCAAGGAGATTCTGCTGAGTTTTAACGAAATCGTACAAAAGATACTGGGCTACATCCTGTCGTTGGCCCCTATCGGTGTGTTCTGTATGCTCACCCCGGTAGTGGCAACCAATGGTCCGCAGGTGGTAGGTTCGTATGCCAGCCTCATCGGCGCCGACTACCTCTGCTTCCTGATTCATGCCCTCATCATCTATACCCCATGTGTCTATTTCCTCGGAGGCTTGAATCCTATCAAGTTCTTCCAGAAGATGACACCAGCCATGATGTTTGCCTTCTCCAGTGCATCCAGCGTAGCCACCATTCCTTATAATGTGGAATCTACCAAGAAGATGGGTGTAAGAGAGGAGATCAGCAACTTCATCCTGCCTCTGGGCGCCACCATCAACATGGATGGAACGGCTATCTACTTGGGCGTAACGAGCGTATTCATCGCTACCTGCTGCGGCATGGATCTGTCGATGCATCAGTATATCGCCATCGCCCTCTCTTCTACCATCGCCTCTATCGGCGTGCCGGGTGTTCCTGGCGGAGCCTTGGCTCTCATGGCCATGGTATTCGCATCTGCAGGTATTCCTATCGAGGGTGTTGCTGTGGCTGCTGGTGTAGATAGACTCGTGGATATGGGTCGTACCACCATGTCGATTACAGGTGATGCCTCTTGCGCTGTGGTTATGCAGCGATTCAGCAAGGGAATATTCAAAGATTAAAAAACATATTAATAACAAATGGATTACAACATGATTGGGACCGCATGGTCGTTACTACCTCCTATCGTCGCCATCGCTCTGGCGCTGAAGACGAAAGAGGTCTATTCTTCTCTTTTTATCGGTATCATTCTGGGTGCCGTTCAATATTGCATTTCGATGGGAACAGGTTTCGACGGATTCCTCGTTCACCTGACCAACCACACCGTAGGCGAAGGCGATGATGCCAAGGCATACGGTTTGATACATTGCCTTTCCGACCCTTGGAACGTAGGCATTCTGGTATTCCTGGTGGTTTTGGGCAGCATCGTTTCACTGATGAACAAGGCGGGTGGTTCTGCGGCTTTCGGCCGTTGGGCTTCCAAGCACGTGAAGTCGAAGATTGGTGTGCAGGTAGCCACCATTCTGCTCGGTATTCTGATTTTCATCGATGATTACTTCAACTGCCTTACTGTGGGTTCGGTGATGCGCCCTATCGCAGTGCGCAATGGCGTAACCAAGGAGAAACTGGCTTATCTCATCGATTCCACCGCAGCACCGGTCTGCATCATCTCCCCAATCTCCAGTTGGGCAGCAGCAGTATCGGGCTTCGTATCGGGAGGCGAGAACGGACTGGCACTTTTCTGCAAGGCGATACCCTACAATTTCTACGCCTTCTTCACCATCCTCTTTATGTTTGGCATCGTGATCTTGGGCTTCGACTTCAAGGCGATGAGCAAATATGATGCAAGACTGAAGGAATGGTATGAGCGCACCAACGGAGGAAAGCTCGATGAGGTGAGCGATACCAAGCTGCACATCGTGGAGCATGGTGTGGGAGCGAAGCAGGAAGAATCATCCAAGAGCAAAGGCTCTGTGAGCGATCTTGTGATTCCAATCATTATGTTGATTATCTTCTGTATG
The DNA here is from genome assembly GCA_900551985.1 of uncultured Prevotella sp. GTDB lineage: Bacteria > Bacteroidota > Bacteroidia > Bacteroidales > Bacteroidaceae > Prevotella. The sequence goes on from URYG01000006.1 coordinate 6,429, forward strand.
GCAGGTATGGTTTATTCGGGAGGTTTCTTCGATGCCGGCAATGCCAACTATATGAACTTCGTAGATTCCTTTGCAGGCAGCAATGCCTCTGTTGGTCTGGTGATCGGTTCATTGGCAGCCTTGATTCTGACCATCCTGATGTTCACGGTTCGCAAGACCTTGCCATTCGATGAAGCGATGAGTAGTCTGATCAAGGGATTCGAGGCGATGGTACCAGCCATTCTGATTCTTACTCTGGCATGGACTCTGAAGAGCATGACCGACTCGCTGGGAGCAGCAGAATATGTATCTACGGTAGTGGCAAGCAGCGCTTCTGAACTCCAGATGCTTCTGCCAGCCATCATCTTCCTGGTTGCAGCCTTCCTGGCATTTGCCACAGGTACATCCTGGGGAACCTTCGGTATCCTGATACCTATCTGCATTGCCGTCTTCCCAGCTGCCGACCCATTGCGCATCATCTCTATCTCAGCCTGTATGGCTGGTGCTGTCTGTGGCGACCACATCTCACCTATCAGCGATACCACCATCATGGCGAGTGCCGGAGCCGAGTGCAAGCATGTGCACCATGTTTCATCACAGTTGCCATACGCACTGACTGTAGCTACCGTCAGCTTCCTCACATTCATCGTGGCAGGTTTCACCCATACACTGGGAATGGTAACAAGTGCCATCATTTCGTGGATATTCGGTATGGCGATGCTTGGTTTTGCTTTATTTTATTTAAATAAGCGGTCGAAAACGAAATAATCCTTAATTTTCTTGCATAATTAGAAAATTTTCAATATCTTTGTATTCGAAAAATAATAAAGAACATATTAATAACGTAATACAGAATACATTATGAAGGAATTGAAAGGAACAAAGACAGAGAAGAACCTCCAGGAGGCATTCGCTGGTGAGTCACAGGCTCGTAACAAATATACCTATTTTGCAAGTAAGGCTAAGAAGGACGGTTATGTTCAGATAGCTAACATCTTTGAGGAGACAGCTGCCAACGAGAAGGAGCACGCTAAGTTGTGGTTCAAGTACCTGGAGGGCGGTGCTATCCAGGATACAGAGAAGAACCTGGAAGCTGCTGCCAATGGTGAGCACGACGAGTGGACCGATATGTATCCACGCATGGCAAAGGAAGCTCGCGAGGAAGGCTTCGAGGAGATTGCAATCAAGTTTGAAATGGTGGCTGAAATTGAGAAGCACCACGAGGAGCGTTATCGCAAGCTCTTGAAGAACGTGCAGGACAAGCTCGTCTTCTCTCGCGACGGCGACTGCATCTGGCAGTGCTCTAACTGCGGTCATATCGTAGTAGGCAAGCAGGCTCCAGAGGTTTGCCCAGTCTGCAACCACCCACAGAGCTACTTCCAGATTGAGGCTCAGAACTACTAAGATTCTATTAACAGAAATAGAATTATCAGATAGGACTTAGAACATAGAATCCGATAAAAATCCCCTGATGCAATGAGATATGCATCAGGGGATTTTCTATTACCACTGGTTGATATCGGCTTTTGCCTCTATCTTTTTCTCGATGTTATCAGGAAGTTTGGAGAAGAAATCGTAGCCGGTGATACGCTCCACCTCATCTACCGAGTTGACGAAGTCTTTTTTCTGCAGTCCGGTAGCACCCTGGTTGCGACAGACAAAGCCGATGGCTTGCGGATTCTTGCCGGTGCGGAGGATAACCTTGAAGAAAGCATCAGGCACCACCACCTTGTTCTTACCCAGTTTGCGATGCTGCTTATTCAGGAAAATCGGACCGCAGACGATATAGACCTTACCATATTTCTTAGCCCAGGTACGGCATTGCTGTTCTATGCTATTCCAGATTCCCGCATTCAGAGCATGGGTCTGAGGACACATATTGGTCATCAGGAAGCATTCGTCCATAGCCTTCTGGTTCCACTTGTTATCGCCAGCCGGACAGAGATGACCTCTATCATAACCGCTGTTGTAGTAATCAGCCTTCGTTCCCTTAGGCGATGGCATATCCATATCATCCTCAAAGTCGCCACGTTTCAGCTTTCCTGAAGCATGAGCACGGGTCAATGACCATGCCACCCAGTTAGGCTGACGGGTATCGTGATTATAAGATACGGTATAGGCAAAACGCTTTCTGATGCTTTGCGATACCTTTTTCTTTGAAACTGGGATTTCCATCCCCGGTGCATCCCCCTGTGCAGCTGGCAACATAGAGGATGACAAACCCAAAGTAGAGAGCAGAGCGATGACTCCAACCAACATCCATCCTCTCATTTTCTTATTGAATTGAATCATATTTATTCTATATAAAGAGATTATATTATGTATTTATCCTATTCTGCTGGATTGATCTTTTCCAGCATGATTTCTATCAGTCTCGGAACCCCATAGTCTTCTATCTCACTTTCCCTAATCCAGATGTAATCATCCGGAAGTGGAGGACGGCTTTCTGTTTCCAGGAGATAGAAGTCGGCAAGAAGGATGCGATGAGTCAGTACATGCTTGACATCTTTTGCCAGCAAGACCGGATTCTTCACGAAAGAAGGCAGTTCCTTGACATCCGAAACATTATAAGGCTCCCATAATCCCTGCCAGATATCTCCTTCTCCACGGCGATGGATAGCAACCATCGGTTCAGTATTTCCTGCACCATCCGCAGCCGAAGATTTACACCTTATATATATATAGGAGAGATGGCGGGTCTTCACCTTCACGGTCTTGTTCTTGACGGGCAGTTCCTCTACCCTGCCGCAACGCAAAGCCTCGCAGGTTTCGGCAAGCGGACAGAGCAGACACTTCGGAGACTGGGGAGTGCATTGAATCGCACCGAAATCCATCATTCCCTGATTATAGGATGCCGCATCGGAAGCAGGCAAGAGGGATTGTGCCAAAGCCGCAAACTCCTTTTTTCCCTGGGTTGAGTTGATAGGAGTATCGATGCCGAAATATCGGGAAAGCACCCGATAGACATTGCCATCAACCACAGCTGCCGGAATATCGAAAGCGAAAGAGCCGATGGCAGCAGCAGTATAATCGCCTACTCCCTTCAGGGATTTGATGCCATCAAGGGTATTGGGGAAAGCTCCGAGAGCCACGATCTGCTTGGCAGCAGTATGAAGATTGCGGGCACGGGAATAATACCCCAAGCCCTGCCAGAGTTTCAAGACATCATCCTCGCTGGCTGCAGCCAGGTCTTCTACCTTGGGATAGGTTTGCATAAACCGTTCCCAATATTCCCAACCTTGGGCTATGCGGGTCTGCTGAAGGATGATTTCGCTCAGCCAGATGGCATAAGGATCCCTGGTTTCGCGCCAAGGCAGGTCTCTGCCGTTCTCACGAAACCAACGGATAATGACAGCAGAAAAGCTATTCATAAAGTTCAATGTTCAAAGTTCAAAGTAACTACTGCTCCGGATATTGCTCGTAAATCTTCAGACCGAATTCATTGGCAAGCGCATAGGCATGCTCCATGATGTCGGCAAGGATATGCTCGTAATTAACCCATACCTTATCCTTGATGAAGAAATAGAACTCGATAGGAAGACCACACTGGGTAGCTTCCATGTGGCGCACCATCAAGGTAAGTTCCGTATTCACTTCAGGGCGCTGACGCAGATATTTCTCCATAAACCTGCGATAAAGCTGGAGATTGGTTGGAGCCAAAGCTGCAGGATTCTTCAAATCCTCAATATCCTTTCCTTCCTCCCTATCCTTTTCTATCGCCTTCTGAAGAGATTCCTTCAACTTAAAGGAATCCTCTGTGGCGAAATGCTTGGCAAGCAAGGTCTGCTTCAAGGTCTCATCTACCAATCGGATGCTACGGAAATCAAAATAAACGATTCGCTTTACTCTTCTTCCCCCACTCTTCTGCATGCCAATCCAGTTCTGGAACGAACCGTTCACCAGGGTAGCAGGCGAGATGGTAACGATGGTGTTATCGAAATTACGCACCTTTACGGTAGTAAGTGACATATCCTCTACGATACCATTGGCATCTACCGACTTCACGGTAATCCAATCACCCTTGTGCAGCATATCATTACTGGTGAGTCGCACACCGGCAGCCAGACCGAGGATGGTATCCTTGAAAACCAACATCAAGACAGCCGAAGTAGCACCCAAGCCGGCAAACAAGGTCATCGGGCTCTTACCCAACAGGATGGCTACCACCACCACTCCAGCCACAAAGAGCATCAGAACCCTGAGCACACCGCAGAAGGTATGGAAATACTGCTGAGCCGAAGAGCGGCGCTCTCCGCTATTCTCCAATCCCTTGAACGAACCGATAAACACCAATGCCGTGCGCACCGACATCACCACGATATAGATACCCGTAGCACGCTCCAGAATCTCCTTGAAGATAGGATATTCCAGATAGATAAGCGGCATGAGCGACCATATTACCACTGCCGGCACGATATGGCAGGCAGAAGTGAGCACCTTCTTGTTCAGCAACACATCATCCCAGGAAACCTCCGTCTTTTCCGTAATCTTCGAGATCAACGGAACTACAATCTTACGACACAGGAAATCGCTCAGCATCGCCAGCAAGATAGCTGTGACGGTGAGCAGGATATGACGAAGCATAGGCACGTAATCACCTGTGACACCTGCCCATGTTATCATTTCATCTACAAATCTACGAATTTCTTCCATAAACTTCTAACTTAATTATGGTTGGCAGAGCAGGTTACAAACCTTGTCTGCAAAATGTCTGGCATTGCTGCCATGCATGATTCCATTATTGATGATAGAGAAGCAAAGCTCATGTCCATTGGCTGCCGTACAATAGCCAGCCAGCGAGATGATACCAGTCAGGGTACCCGTCTTTGCCTTGACATTGCCGTGGGCACTGCCGCTCTTCATACGCTTCTTCAGGGTTCCATCCACACCTGCTATAGGCAAGGAATGAATCAGATGCTGCTTGATGTTGTCATTGCGGAAAGCATAACGGAGCATCATCACCTCCAGCTCGGCACTGAGATAGTTGTAGAGCGACAAGCCCGAACCATCTGCCAGTCTGTAGCGGGAAGCATCCAGTCCCAGCTTATTGATCAACTGCCGTTCCACGTTGCGGGCACTCTTGGCACTTGCCGGACGGTTGCCCGTAGAAGCCGCAATCTGGTAATACATGCACTCGGCATAGAGATTGTCACTCTCCTTCATCATTTTATGCAGAACCTGGTCCATGGTATGGAAACGGGTACAGATGGTAAAGGCATTGGCAGGACAGGTCTTGGTAGAGGCATACATCTCCTCATATTCAATGTCTGCATCCTTCAACTTAGCCAGGAAACGGTCCATGAAGATGTCCTTGCGGGAAAACACCAATGGCGAAAGTACCGGATTATCATCATCCCAGCACCAGCCTTCGCCCAGCAATGCCGCATCCTTCATCGAACGGTCGGCATATACGTTACCACGAATGGTATCCACACCCATATCCTTGAGACTGTTGACAAATGCCGTCAGGTCATCACTGTTGAAACGGGGATCCATACCTCCCACACAATAAACATCACCCGTCAGCACACCGTCCTCGATGGTTCCGGTATATTTCAACTGAGTCTTGAACTGATAGGAACCACCCAACTTGTCTAGTGCTGTGATGGCTGTCAAGAGCTTCATCGTACTTGCCGGGCGCATCAGCTGTCGTTCGTTGTGCTTGTAGATGCAGGAATCAGCATCCATATCCCAGACCATGATCCCCACCTGCGATGTCTCAAACATCTTACTTTCCAAGAGTTTGCCGATACCTACCTGCACCGATTCGGGCCAAGGCAGCTTCAATGTATCAGCAGCCAGGGAATCCAACATCGTGGAGTCGGTCACTTCCGTGTCGTCCTGCGACTCCACCACTTCTCCTTCAATCACATCCTGAGCCTGCACCGGCATCGCCATGAGCGTAGCCATGATGAAGCTCATCATCATATATATAATCTTTTTCATTGTCTTTTACTAATTTCTTTCTCGAAAGCCTCTTCATTATCGGGCTGCACCGTTACCATATTATGATGTCCGTATTCTATCACCACACAATGATCCAATCCCAGAAAGGTCTTGGCGGTATGCACGCTGGTGATGTCGCATACCGGCACATTCCTGTTGGAAGAGAACCTGCCCTCGTTGATGATGAGATATTCCATCTCGTCATCCCGGTCGATAGGTTTCACCTTCTTGAATGTATAGGTGGTATTCAGAATACGCTCAATCATGCCCACAATGATGATGGCAACGAAAATGCCAATAATCGCCATCTTGACCCAGAAGAAATATCCTGCCAGGAGGGCGAAAACCACCACTCCAACACGAGCCGTCGTATTGAAGCGCTTATGAAAAGTTCTATCTGCCATATCTCGTTCTTTTATCTTTAAAATAGCGTTTTCAGCTACTATTTGATAGTCTAAAAGACTATATTACCTTAAAATTCGCTGCAAAATTACAAAAAATCCCTCTCTTATTACTCTTTTTAAAGAGAAATTAGTACTTTTGCAAACAATTAAGCATTATTAGAATAAACTCACATGGTTTATAAGTATGATTTTCTGATTATCGGCTCAGGAGTTGCCGGTATGAGTTACGCCCTGAAAGTAGCCAGAGCGCATAAAGGTAAAGTGTGTATGATCTGCAAAACCTCACTCGACGAGGCAAACACTTCATTTGCACAAGGTGGTGTGGCGTCAGTTACCAACTTGGAAGTAGATAACTTCGACAAGCACATACAGGATACAATGATCGCTGGTGATTACATCAGCGACTATAAGGCTGTGAAGCAGGTTGTCACCATGGCACCAGAGCAGATCAAGGAGCTCGTGCAGTGGGGTGTCAACTTCGACAAGCAGCAGGATGGCAAGTTCGATCTTCATCGTGAGGGCGGACACAGCGAGTTCCGCATTCTTCATCACGCTGATGATACAGGTGCTGAAATCCAGCGCGGTCTGATGGAGGCAGTACGCAACTGCCCTGACATCGATATCAAGGAAAATCATTTCGCTGTAGAAATCATCACACAGCACCATCTGGGTGCCCGTGTTACCCGCCGTACACCTTATATTAACTGTTACGGAGCCTACGTTCTGAATCCTGATACCCAGAAGGTGGATACCTATCTGAGCAAGGTTACCGTGATGTGTACCGGTGGATGTGGTGCCGTTTATCAGACTACCACCAACCCTGTCATCGCTACCGGTGATGGCGAGGCGATGGTTTACCGTGCCAAGGGTACCGTAGCCGACATGGAGTTCGTACAGTTCCACCCTACAGCCCTCTATCATCCTGGAGAGACCCACCCTGCATTCCTCATCACCGAGGCGATGCGTGGATACGGCGGCATCCTGCGTCTGCCTAACGGCGAAAGCTTCATGGAGAAATATGATAAGCGACTGAGCCTGGCTCCTCGTGACATCGTGGCACGTGCCATCGATAAGGAGATGAAGATTCACGGTCTGGATCATGTCTGCCTGGATGTTACCCATAAGAATCCTGAGGAAACCAAGCGTCACTTCCCTAATATCTACGCCAAGTGTCTGAGCATCGGCATCGATATTACCAAGGATTATATCCCGGTTCGTCCTGCAGCCCACTATATGTGTGGTGGTATCAAGGTAGATCTGAACGGATGTTCAAGCATCAACCGCCTCTATGCCTTGGGCGAGTGCTCTTGCACCGGTCTGCATGGTGGCAACCGTCTTGCCAGCAACTCTCTTATCGAGGCTGTGGTTTATGCCGAGACTGCTGCCAAGCACAGTCTGGAACATGTAGATGAATACGACTTCAATGAGAAGGTTCCTGCATGGAACGACGAGGGTACCATGACCAACGAGGAGAAGGTTTTGATTACCCAGAGCATCAAGGAGGTAGGCGAATGCATGAGCAACTATGTAGGTATCGTTCGTAGCGACCTCCGCCTGAAGCGTGCCTGGGACCGCCTCGACCTGCTTTACGAAGAGACCGAGAATCTCTTCAAGCGTGTGAAGGTAAGCAAGGATCTCTGCGAGCTCCGCAACATGATCAATGTAGGTTATCTCATCACCCGTATGGCTATTGAGCGCAAGGAGAGCCGTGGTCTTCACTATACCATCGACTACCCTGTTCACGCTTACGATAAGAAATAATTTTTTTAAGCTATCATATAAAGCCGCCAGGATATTCTCACACGATATCCTAGCGGCTTTTTCTTTGTTTATATGAAAGCTCAAATACTTAATGACACTAATAACCAATGACATTGATGACCACACTTTTGCAGCAAAGATTTTGGTAAAACGACATATTTTCGCCAAAAAGATTTTGGTAAAACATATTTTTTATGTAGCTTTGCACCGCAGTTGGGCGATAAAAACATCATCTCGTCAGGGAGAACTTGATGCTCAGACCGAAATCCTGCGTGGTCGTCGGATAACTGCTGCTCGACAAGAGCGGCGTATTGGTCTGGCGATCATAGTAGAAGCTCATGGTGAGCATCTTGCTCAAGGTATAATCAGCCGTGAAACTCAGCTTCAGGGCATTGTTGCCGCTGCTGGCGCTGCTCGTCATCGTGGCTATATCACGGACGATGGCTGCCTGCTTGCGGAAACTGAAGTCGAGACGCAGGTTCAGGTCGTGATTAGGACCGTAGTTCTGGGTCTGATTCTTGCTTCCGTTTCTGCTGTTCTGCTGGGCACCCGTTCTTCCCTTCACCTTGTGTGCCTTTGGAGCTCCGAAGAGGTTGAAGTTATTGATGCGATAGCCCATACCTACCACCCAGTCTTTGCTCAGCGCCTCGTTCACCTGTACACTCGTCATACTGAGGTTCAGCACTCGGGTCTGGCGATACTCACCCTTGATGGTCATATTATTGTTCAGCGTAACATCCATACCGAGCAATGGCGAGAATGCCTCGTTGATGCTCACCTGCGAAACATTGAACATGCTGCTAGGCGATGGATTGCCCGTAGAGGCATCCGTCACGAAGCCCAGACCATTCATATACTCCTGATAGGTACTGTAGCTACTGTAGCTGCCCACGGCAAAGATGCTCTTGTAGGCGTGGTTGATGTTCACACTCTTGAAGTGCTCACGGAACCAAGGCAACTTGCCCAAGCCACTATAGCGCACCGTCCAGTTTGGCAAGAGCCGGCTCAATGCCGGGAAGATGGAGAGCGAACTGCCGCCCATCGAGGTATAGGCATTGAGGAATGCAGGAATCATCACATCACCACTATACGGATTAACCGGTGTGCGGGAAGCATCATACTTGCCTCCGCCCAAGGTAGACCCCACAGGATATACCGTTCCGGCATACTGCGACTCCACCCGCTGGCGGAAACCATCGAGCGAGCCGACAAACTTCTCGAAAGTCTTGCTGCGATAACCACTGTTGGCATTTCCGATGCCCTCGAAAGCCGAACTCAGCGAGATGGTAGTCATCTGGAAAGTTCCGCTCTGGGTGGTCGGTGTACCCTCATACATATATTGTATGCTCTTTTGCGTGGTCATGGTGCGGGTGGCAGAAAGATCAATCTTGAAATCCTTAACCGGTTCCAAGGTGGCACGCAGCTGCAGGTTCTCGGTCTTGCTGGTGGTAGCCGGCGTAGCAATCGAGTCGTTGCAGAGCAGCCAGTCGTTTTCTCTTGCCTTTCCGATATAGCTGTCATCCACCAGTCCGAAGGCGAAATCCAGTCCCGGAGCCATCGTTCCCACTTTCTTCTGTCCGAAGGCATCACCCACGTTAGGAGTAAAGCCCGGCAGGAGCATCTGATAGTTGTTGCGGTAAGTGAAGCTCACCTTGCGCAGCATCATTGCCAATCGGGCAGCCGTCTGGGCTGTCCGGTACCATCTTTCGTTATCGAGCGGCTCTTTCGGCATCACCGTAATCTTCAGCTTCATCATGCTATCCACCTTCGACTTGATACGGATCTGGTTGTTATCCACCTTTTTATATTTCAGATGATACACCTTTCCATCCTCCGTCTTTGCCGAAATGATGAGTCGCTTGCTGTTCTTGCCATGTCTGATGAGCAGGGAAGTATCCGGCAGGAGGGTGATTTCCTTCTCGAAAGCCTTCCTGTTTTTCGGAAGCGCCTTCGCCAAATCTACCTGATTCTTCTGCCCATTCTTCTGCATATTATCTTTCTGCTGCCCATTCTTCTGCCCATCGTTCTTCTGCTGGACATTCTTCTGCAAAGCCTGCTTTCGCTTGGCTTCCTTCTCCTTCTTCTTCCTCTCTATCTCACTCCTGCTTATCGAGCGGTTGAATCGGTCATTCGCCTTCTTGAGGAATGGGATGTGGTTGTAGAGGCGCACCAGGTCGAAGCTTCCGTTAATCGTCAGCTCGCGCTGGGTGTTGATGGTGTTGCCATACGAGTTGCCGTTCTCATCCTCCGTACCTCGCTCCCAAGTATAGTTGGCGTTGTAGGAAGCATCGGTATTCACCCAGTCGAAGACTGGCAGCAGATGGATAGGCAACTTGTAGGATGCCGTGAAGTTCTGACTGTAGTCGAGCGGCGTACCCCAGCTCTTCACACTCTGCCATACCGAACTTCGATACACCGAATCCTTCCAGGCATGATACTGGTCGGCATAGAGATCGGCATTCACATCCGGATAAGGCACATCCACCTGTGCATGGGTGGCACTCTGGAAGTTCATGTGCAGGTTCTTGGTCAGATCCCAGCGCAGAGAGAACTCGCGGTTCCAGAGGAACTGGTCGCTCACGGTGAGCGGCAGCTGCGAATTGAGCGTACTCTCCATATCGCGTTCCTGCAGCTCATAGGTCTCGTGCGTCATCTCGGTATTGAAGGCGATGTTCTGAGGCAGCCAGTTTAATCCGAATCGCTTCAGGATGTCGAGCCACTTGCTCTTGTTCTTCCACTTTTTGAAAGGTTCCCACGCCTTGTAGATAGGTGTCCAGGAATAATCCAGGGCTCCGCGCCAGTTGTCCCGATTCTCGAAGACCGTGGTCTCACCCGTGGTATGCTGATGGGCATGACTGTAGGTAAACGAGAAGTTGGCAGGATCGTAAGGCATAGGATGGCGACGGGTGGCGATGCCTACCCGGGCATTGGATACCGAGAAGTTGGTCTGGGTGACTTTGGTCACGGCGATGTTCTCGATAGAGTCACGCTCCGCCTTCGAACCGGCGGCATCCAGCGCATCCTTCAGTTCCATATCCGTATCCAGCGGATTGTATTTCGGAGAAGTCTTCTCCTTCGTCACACTATAATATAAAGGTATGCTCACCTTCGCCTTGTCGGGGAAGAACTTACCCATCTCCAACGAGGTGGTCACGCTATAGGCACCATAATTATCGGTGCTGCGACTAGCCACGCCGTCTTCCAGACCGCCGAAGCCTTCGCTCATATAGCGGCCGGTGGCATTCACGCTACCCAGGTCGGAGAGCTGCACGTTCAGATTGGCATTGGCTGCCCATCCGCCCTTGTTGTTATGCTCCAGAAGTCGGAGTTCGTTGACCCAGACTTCTCCACTCTTCACCTCATCCGAATTGTTTCTCACACCTATCATCAGCGTCTTTACCTCTCCCAGGCTCGGATTGCCCACGATGGTGATTCGGTTGCCCGGATGTTCGGCATCCATCATCACATAAGGTGCCAGATAGGAAGCCATACCAGCTGCCTTCGCCTTGTTGCGCTCCTTCTTGAGACTGGTAAATACACTCAGGTTTACATTGAGCATATTCTCCTCCGGCCAGACCAGCTTTCTGTCGGCAGAACTGTTGCGGTTATAATTGTTGCGAGGTTCGGTCAGCTTGAGCGGAATCTCGTACTCATAGTAATTGTTCTTATAGTCGCTGCCCAGGCGGATGAATACCGCCAGCTGGTCGTTCTTCAGATTGGTGGCGTTCTGCTCCAGGGCATTGGCATGGGTAAACATCTGGATGCGCTTGTACTGGCGGAGATCGAGGGTTGAGTTCTTATATACCGCCTTTGCCTCGCCATGGGTCAGATCCTTCACCACCAGACTCAGCGCCTGCTCGTTTGCCTCGACAAGCTGTGGCTGCGATGGGTCCTGTTCGCGGCTGATACCCGGAGGAAGCACATAGTTGACCGGTGTCTTCTCGGCGTTTTCCTCCAGACTGACGGCACTCGCCTCCAAGGTTCCGCCACTGGCTGCACCCAACGGTTGATCGTAGGTACGCCACTTGCTGTGTACCAGGTCGAGCGTACCGAAACGGAGCACGATAGGCTTTTTGAAGTTGGTGAGGAACATTCGCATGAAGCGGATGCTGGAGAAATCGTTGATGTTTCCCTGGCGCTTCTCAAACTCATCCACAGGAATGCGGAACTGATACCAGGTAACCGTAGATTTCGTATTGTCTCGCCAAGTCTGGGTGTATTCGCGCTTATCCACGATGAAGTTGCTGCCCACCACGAGATCTTCCGGACGGATGCTGACGTGATACTGGAAATACTTCTCGTATTCGTTCAGCGTATAGTCCTGGTTGATGTCCTCCACATCCGGTGTAGATTTATAGGAGGTATCATAACTCTCGGTACGGCTTTCGCTGTCAGGCGAATTGCCCTGAGGGTTGTTGATGTACTTGTATCGGTGAAGAATGGGCGCACGCATCTCATCCCAGTCAGAGCCTCTGAAATAGTGATAGTTATCCCGGGCTGGGTCGGCAAAGATACTGTCGAATACCGCCTGGTTCACCTTGCCCTGAATCTGGTCGAGATAGGCACTCTTGTAGAATTCCTGCTCTTCGGCATCGGTCAGACCATTGAAGCCCACATCCTGCAGGGCACGGCTTCCGCTCGTCGTGGCGAAAGCATAGGTCACGGTGCTCTGCGTAGGAATCTTACCCCACTGCGTATAGGTGAAGCTGTTGCTGCCATCCACCGGCATTCCACTCTCATAAAACTTCTTGCCATCCCGCAGGATATCCTCGCTCACCTCGCCCAGGTTGATGTAGAAGTCGCCGCCATAGTCGGCTGCATCTGCCTCTTCGCGGGAATAGATGAACGGATCGAGCATCCAGAACTCGATATACTCCACATTCGCCTGCTCAAAATCGTTGGTATCCAGCTTGCGCATCATTCCACCCCAGTTGCGGGATGGGTTGGCAAGGGTACCATCCGACTGCAGATCGGATACATTGAAGTTGTAAGGTCCCGGCTCCGATGGATAGTAAGCCAGATTGAGAACACTCAGGGTGCTGGTGGCTCCCTGATAGGTGCTCTGCTGGCGCAGAGGGAAAAGCTCTTTCACATACACCTCTCTCACGTAGTGGTTGCTCAACTGCTTGAGGTCGCTCTTGATATGACCCGGAGTGAGCGAACTGCCCCTTCGGGTGAAGAGCGGATCGATGGTGTACCAGGCAAGGCGGGAACGATGGAAACCGCTGGTCAAGCCCGACTTGTCATTGTAATCATCCTTGAAGTTGAGCGACGGCACACTGGAGATAATCCACGAAGTAGGAGTCATCACATCGATGGTTCCCTTAGTATTCTCGAAGTCATCAATATACGAAGCATTGTCCTGCACTCCTCCTGCCTCGCCCGCCAGAAGCTGGGCAAACTCACTCTTGAAGGAGATGTAGGAAGGTTGGGTGAGATGCAGGAACGGTATTTTGTCGAGCATGTTGGTAAGCCACTGGCTCTCCTTCTTCCAGTTCAGGTTGATGCCCCAGAGTGTATTCTTCAGCGGCTCGCTGCCCATCGCCACCTTATTGGTGAGCGCCTGTTCCGAGAGATGCTGCAAGGTTCCGCTGATCTGGAAATTCCTGGAGAATTCATACTCCCAGTTGAATCCTACCATCGTCTTTCTCATCTGTCCGTAATCGGTATTGCTCTCCAGGGAGACGTTGACCGCCGTACCGGCATCGATGATGCTCTGGTTGAGGATGGTCACCTCTCCGGCATTGTAATCCACCGAGTAGTCGGTACCCTCCTTCAGGGTAACGCCACCTGCCGTTACCACTACCGAACCCCGCGGCACATTGTAGGCATCGAGGGAGATGACATTGGCTGCCGAACCCTTGAACTGTCCCACGATGAGATACTTATTCTTTTCGGCTATCTGCTTGGCGATGGTCTTCGTACTGTCATAGAGTTCGGTGAAGGCATACTTCTCTGCCTGCTCCTCAGCCACGCCCTTCTTTACGAGATAATCCTGCATATAACTGCCGAACGGTTCCACCTTCGGCATGAACACGCGACCATTCGATACGGTATAGCCCTCTACATAATCGAAGTAACCATTGCTGCGCGCCTTGTTGTTGTTATCGAGTCGGTCGGCACCCAGCACCCGGATGATAGGCTGGTTCTTCACCTGCGTTTCCGGAATGTAGTTGACATAGACACCCGTGGTATCACTCTGATATTTCACATCGAGGCGGAACTTGTCCTTTTCCACCTGCGAAGAGAGATAATATACGTTCTTCATCATCAGGTCCCAGTTGCCCTGCTGCGGATTGCAACTGGTATTCTTCAGCGACTTCACGAAGAGAGCCTGCTTGGTATCGGTGATATCCGAGGCAAACTCACCCACCTGATAGGTTACTCCGCCATAGGTATATTCGTATGCCACGGCAAGCACCTGGTCGGTCTGCAGACCAGACTTCAGCGAAACATATCCCATCGCCTGGTTCACGGTATATTCAGAGGAATTGAGCAGACGGGCACTCTCCAGCTTCTCAAAATCGCTGCCGCCTATCAGTCCGCCGCCTTCCAGGATGGAGGCTGTCTGGTTGATGTCACGGGCAGCAGCAAACTGACCTGTCATCGCTGCATACTCGGTATTCGCCTGGTTAGCCGGCACCATCGTTCCTCCTGCCCCCCACATCTGGTTGCTCACCTTCTCGTTTTCTCCCAGGTCGGTCAGGGCGATGATGTTTCGGGTATTCGTGGTGGTTCCCGTCTTGTTGGTTACCCAGATTTCCACACGGTTGATGGTGATACCCGTGAGCAGATTCGGGAGTTTCTGCATCCAGGCATCATAATGACTGCGGAAATATTGAGAGAGGAAGAAGTGACGGTTTTCCTCGTAATCTGCCACATTAAGCTCAAAAGGAGTAAGCTGCACGCCGCCCCGGCTCGATACGCTCTTGGAAGCCGACTTCTTCTGCGAGAACACCGTCTGCAGCTTGAGCTTACCAAACTGCATATCGGTTCTTACACCGAAAAGACTGCTGGCACCCTTGATGAGCGAGGAGTTGCTGGGAAAGGATACATTGCCCGCCTCAACCAGCTTGATAATCTCATCTTCCTTGCCATCATACTTCAGCTTCATGTTCTGGGCATCGTAGTCGAAGGTGGCATCGGTGTTGTAATTCAGGTTGAGATTCATCTTATCGCCCACCTTTCCATTCACGTTGAGATTGATCTTCTCATCAAAGTTCATCATCGTGGTCTTGCGGTTGCGGATAGGCAGCGACGGGTTGTCGATATTCTTCTTGTTGATACCAAACTTCAGTTCGGCAGTACCCTGGGTCTTGACACGGATTCCACCGGGACCGAAGATTTTCTCGGCAGGTCCCAGATCGAAGTGCATATCAGAGAAATCGAACTTCTCCTTGCCCTTCGTCTGATAGATTTCATCGTTCTTCTGGCGATAGAAGGCATTGCGCTCGTTCTGTTCCGTCCATTTCATATACTCATCCGGAGTGAGCATGATGGGAGCCGAAAGCCAGGTATTGCCCATCCGGTTGCCGATGACATAACGGTTGAGGGTATCATTGTAGATGACCTGATACCGGAGGGCATCAGGACGCTTGAGGTCGAGCGGACTCTGGTAGAGGTCGCTCAGGGAATAAGGTTGGGTAAGCTGGATTTTCCAGCGGGGATGCAGCAGGGAATCGGGAATCGTATCCTCATCTACCAGAATGGGCTGCGCCTTCGGCTGCTTCTTGTCTTGCTGCTTATCATTCTGCCTGACGTCCTGCTTATCTTTCTGTTTGTTTTCCTGTTTATCTTTCTGCGGAAAAGGCAAAGCGAGGGCGTAGCCGAAGGTTGCCACCATCAGCCAAGCCATCAAAAAATAAAAGATTCTTTGCCCCTTCATAAAGTTACTGGATTTGCTTCCGCCTGAAGTTATTTCATTTACTTCAACCTGAAGTTACTTGATTTGCTTCAAGGCAAGCTTTACAACCTGCTCTACCGGCAGATCCGGCTGAGCCTTCAGGATATCCACTACAACCTTGGCTGAAGGTGCCGGAGAGAAGCCGAGCATGGTGAGGGCACTGACAGCCTCATCCTTGATATCATTGTTCACCATCACCACATTACCGCCATTAGCCGGCAGCTCATCGGCGATGCCCAGACTCACGATCTTATCCTTCAGGTCGATGATGATGCGCTGGGCGGTCTTCAATCCGATACCCTTCACGGTCTTCAGCATCTTGTCGTTGCCTGTAGAAATCACATTGCAGAGTTCGCTTGGCGACATCGACGAGAGAATCATTCTCGCCGTATTGCCTCCCACACCCGATACGGTGATGAGCTGGCGATAGAGTTCGCGCTCCTGCTTGGAGGCAAACCCGAAAAGGGTGAAAGAGTCATCTCTTCCACCTGCCACCAAAACCTCATGCACGTAGAGTTTCACTTCCTGTTTGCCCTGAATGGCAGTATAGGTATTGAGCGAAATATTGAGTCCGTACCCCACTCCTGCAGTCTCTACTACTGCCATTGCCGGGGTCAGTTCGGTCAGATCGCCATGAATATATTCTATCATTTTTATTTTCTCCTTACTATTTAAACACTTGGTTATACCTCTTTAAAGACTTGGTTATACCATTTAAACTATTGGTTATACCTCTTTCATAAATTAATTATAATAATATGAACGCACGGAATAGGGATTTATTGTATCCGGCATTGGATTATATTGCTGACACCCCTATAAGAAAAAGCCTTTATCCCCTATGGAAATTGTTTTTATGACTAGAAGAAATCTCCGTTCATAAGTTTTGAACGTACATTCAAAACTTATGAACGTACATTCAAAGCTTTTGAACCGACATTCAAAGCTTATGAACGAAGAATTCTATTAGGTACAAGAACATTTTCCTTTAAGGGTAGAAAGCACTTCCTTTAATGGTAGAAACAATTTCCCTTAAGAGTAGGAGCTAATTTCATCAGGAGCAGAAAGAAATCACCTATTATCCATCGACAAACAGATTAGGAAGAGCTGAGGTAATCTCTTAAATCCTTGAAATCACGAAACTGTAAGGAATCTGTTCCAGAACCCTTACAATTCCCCCTTCATTCTACCTAGAAACTATGATTTTATTACCTTTTGCAAGTTTTATGAGTTAAAAATCTATTAAAACGTCACGTATTTCAAGAAAAAGCTATACTTTTGCAACCGGAAATAGATATCAGGAAGGAATTATCCAAAATAAACAACAATATAAAAGAAATAAATACATCAAATGAAAAAGTTTAGAGCAGCCGTAGTAGGTTACGGCAACATCGGTAAGTTTACAGTAGAAGCTCTCGAAGCAGCTCCAGATTTCGAGATCGCAGGTATCGTTCGTCGCCAGGGTGCTAAGGACAAACCAGCTGAGTTGGCTAACTATGAGGTAGTAGATGACATCACCAAGTTGAAGGATGTAGATGTTGCTATCCTCGCAACTCCTACCCGCTCTTGCCCAGAATATGCAGAGAAGATCGTTGCACTCGGCATCAACACCGTAGATAGTTTCGATATCCACACCAGCATCCTTGACTATCGCACCAAGCAGATGGAGAACTGCAAGAAGGCTGGCAAGGTGAGCGTTATCTCTGCCGGCTGGGATCCAGGTTCTGACTCTATCGTACGTGTATTGATGGAAAGTCTGGCTCCAAAGGGCTTGACATACACCAACTTCGGTCCTGGTATGAGTATGGGACACTCTGTCTGCGTTCGTGGCAAGAAGGGTGTCAAGGAAGCACTCTCTGTTACTATCCCATTGGGCGAGGGTATCCACCGCCGTATGGTTTACGTAGAGTTGGAAGAAGGTGCCAAGCTTGAGGATGTAACTGCAGAGATCAAGGCTGACCCATACTTCGCTCACGATGAGACTCACGTATTCGCCGTAGCATCTGTAGATGATGTAAAGGATATGGGTCATGGTGTGAACCTCGTTCGCAAGGGTGTATCTGGCAAGACTCAGAACCAGCGCTTCGAGTTCAACATGAGCATCAACAACCCAGCCCTCACCGCTCAGGTATTGGTTAACGTGGCTCGCGCTTCATTCCGTCTCCAGCCAGGTTGCTACACCATGCCAGAGATTCCTGTCATCGATATGTTGCCAGGTACCCGTGAGGAAATCGTTGCAACACTCGTGTAAGACTTTGAACTTTGAGATTTGAACATTGAACTTTATGATTAGTTTTACTGGTTCAAGTTCAAAGCTCAAAGTTCAAAGCTCTACAAACAATAAAGGCTCGCAAGATTCTGTCAAACAGAAATGCTCATGTTGAACTCGAAGCGCTGGTTCTCCTTTTCCTATCAATTACGAATAATTAAGCAAAACCGTATCAGCCATTTTCTTCTCATAATTTACACCTATCCTAGATTAACAATATCGGATAAATACACCAATCCGCGATTAATATTTTCCGTTTCTTACACCTATCCGCGATTATCGGATAGTACAGATACACACCTATCCGCGATTATCGGATGGTGCAAATATACACATATCCGCGATTATCTCCAAGGAAAAGCCAGTTTTTTAATATTTCTTAATCTTAAAAGGCTCGCAAGAAATCGAAACTTCTTGCGAGCCTTTTTTTGTATCTTATGTCTTGAGCTCTTTATCTCAAGACATAAGCAGAATGAATATGTTCACACGCTTTACTCTACTGCAGTTGCACCCTGACCAGCAATCAATGGCCAACCTGGGTTCTGGTAAACTACAGATGTGGTAAGATCGGTCTGATCACCTGCTGCTGTCTGACGGAATACGCTCTGTGCGATAGGAGACAGATAGTGAGCAGGAGTAAAGTGATAACCATCAAATACCTGGTTGTTAACCTTAGAAATCTGGTATGGACGGATGTAGTCACCACTAATGGTCTTACTACTGATATTACCCTTACCACCTTCAACATCTACGATAGCGAGGTTGGTTGTACCATCGAGCCATGTGCCCTCATAAACAGTACCCCAGTACTTCATACCTTCAATCTGGTAACCGTTTACCTGGTCGCAAGCACGCCAGCGGATCAAGTCCTCCCAGCGGGAAGCCTCACCGATGAACTCATCACGACGCTCACGACGGATGTTGTAAGTAGTAGCATCAACCAACTGACCGTGAGAGTAAGCACCAAAGTCCCACTTAGCCTCCTCCTGCATGTTGGTAGCAGCGATGGTCTTGGTGTAATCAGGATCTACCTTGGCACGGGTGCGGAGTGCACGCCAGTACTTATCTGCCGTAGCATCGATGCTATTGTTCTTCAACCAGGAAGCCTCCATGTAGTTGAGGAGAGCCTCTGTGCCACGGAATACGATGCTACCACTCTGACCATAGTCGTGGTTGAGCTGCTGCAGAACATCATAGTTCTTACCCTTCTTCACTGCATAACCGGTAACGATACGAGTCTCGTTGTTACCCTTTACTGTCCAAGAGAGATCAACGGTATTAGCACCATCACTTGTATAGTTCTCTACAGAACCATCCATCTTGGTGAACAACTGGATACGAGAGTCACGATTCTGAAGAGTAGCCTTGATGCCCTCATTCTCCCACTCTGGGTTGTAGCCAGAACCTGCTGCATAGATAGGAAGTCCGTTGCGCATGAGGAAAGAGTTAACCAATCCACGTGTCCAACCAGTACCACCACCATTACGCTGGAGCTGCATCTGGATGTTGTGAGTTACATTAGCCTTGTCCTTGTCGAAGGCACGGTACATCAACACCTCGCTATAACCGCTCATATCCTTGTCACAGAACATGGTGTAGTAAGGGTTGATACTTGCCAAACTTGCATTCTGTCCCTCTGGAGTATCTGTATTCTCTACGAGGTTGCCAACGAGCTTATCACCCAACTCCTTAGAAGACTTCATAGCCTCATCGAGGAAGTGATTGATAGAAGAATCGATGTCAAAGCCCTGGATATCCTCAGCCTTGCCTGGCCAACCTGGACCACCTGGCACAAACGCAGTACCCTTGTGATACTTCTCCCATGTAGCTTCGAAGAGAGCTGCACGAGAACGGAGCAGGAGGGCTGCATCGCGAGAGATGCGGTTCTTGCCACCAGGGGCAGATTCCATCAGCAGACCGAGTGCCTTGTCAAGGTCGTCGAGAATCTGCTGAGCTACCTTATAACGTGGCTGGCGCTTGGAAGCCGCAACAAGAGTCTCCTTGTCATCAGGAAGCGCATTGAGCACGATTGGGAAGTCACCCAAAGACTGCAACTTGTCTAAGTAAAGGTAAGCACGGAGGAAATATGCCTCACCAATGTAGTGGCGCACATGAGCCTCAGCACCGCCAATCTGCTTAGCTTCGAACTTTGGCAATACCTGGTCGAGGAAATAGTTCACCGAACGGATGTTACCGAAATCCCAAGCACCACCACTCTGACCTACTTTCCAGTTTCCAGGAACCCAACGGCTAGAATAACCGGTTCCCGCCTGGTTATCGGTATCGTTATCGAAAGCAAAGGTACTCATACCATAGTTACCCGGATTGATACTTGTCAATACACCATAGAGATTCACGGTGTAGGCTGCCAGGTCGTCTGCGCTAGTAAAGAAAGACGCAGGTGTCACATCGCTTTCAGGCTCCTTGTCAAGATAGTCATTGCAACTTGTCAGACCGAGCGTCGCGCTCAATAAGAGCATTGAAATATATTTAATTTTCATAAATTGTTTCCTTTCTATAATCTAAAGATAAGTTAGAATGTTACACTAAGACCGAATGAGTAGGTTCTAGACAATGGATATGCCTTACCAATCTCACCGCCATAACCTGCTCCGATCAGCTCTGGATCACCAGCCTCTGTAAAGTTAGTGATGGTAAAGAGGTTCTCTCCAGATACGAAGAAGCGAAGATTCTCAATATAAGCCTTGCTTGTGATTGACTTTGGCAAGGTATAACCGATGGTGAGGTTCTTCAAACGGCCATAAGCTGCATTCTGCAGATAGCGGGTCTGAGTCTGGATGTTGCGGCCACCACCCCAGTCTGCACGTGGGTAGTATGCACCCCTATTGTCCTCACGCCAGTAATCCTCGTGGAACTTAAAGCCGGTAGCCTGCCACTTACCCTGACCGATAGCACCCCAGAATACGGCACCACCTGCTGCGTAGTCACGCTTGAGGGTACCCTGGAAGAATACCTTGATATCAAAGCCCTTCCAAGCTGCATCGAGGTTCAAGCCGAAGTTATAGCGAGGAGTAGAGTTACCGATGATGCGTCTGTCACCTGGCTTATCAGCTGTATTCTCGCCAGTATTAACATAACCATCACCATCGAGGTCGGCATACATGATATCACCTGCAGTCCAGCCGCTTCCGAGTGCGCTCTGGTTAACCTTTGCGAGGTGTGCATCCATCTCTTCCTGGCTCTGTGCGATACCGATTGTGGTATAACCCCAGATATCTCCGAGCTTAGCACCAGCATAGTATGAACCGAGGTTCTTGGATGGGTTAGGATACTTATCGATGACCACCTGGTTATCACTCAATACGAGAGATGCACCATAGCTTACCTCACCGATTACGTCACGCCAGCCAATCTGGAGATCCCAACCCTTAGATGTCATATCAAGGTTGTTCACCTTTGGAGGATTGGCACCGAGGATAACAGGCAACTCAGGAGCAGGACCTACCATGTCGAATGTCTTGCGCTGATAGTAGCCGAACGATCCTGTCAAGCGGTTATTGAAAGCACCCCAGTCGAGACCGATTTCCCATGTACGGCTCTTCTCCCATGTAAGAGTAGAAGATACGAGACTTGGCTGTTTAGCGATATTTGGCTTAGCGCCATTAATCAACCAGTTGCCACCCTGAGAAGAGAAGTCGATGGTTGGATAGAAAGGATACCAGTTGTCAGTATTCTGGTTACCCAACTGACCCCAAGAAGCACGGAGCTTCAATGTGTTTACGTAATCAGCCAATGGCTCCCAGAACTTCTCACGGGCAATGTTCCAACCTGCTGAGAATGATGGGAAGAAGTTCCAGCGGTTTTCGCGGAGGAAACGTGATGAACCATCATAACGGAGGTTAGCCTCGAAGAGGTAACGGCCTGCATAGTCGTAGTTGATACGGCCGAAGAAGCCGGCTGTAGTCCATGAGTTATAAGCACCGCCTACACTTGGCTTGGTGGTAGTTGTATCGAGAGTAGGAAGACCAGACATGATACCGTTCTGCTGTGCTTTCATATTGCGCTGGCGGAACCACTCACTCTGGAAACCACCCATCACCTTCATATTATGCTCGCCAATTGAATGGCTGTACTCAGCAAAGAGGTTAGGGTTGAAATAGTTTGACTTGAATGAATACTCATACACACTTGATGTTGCGTTGGTATCTACGAATGGATTGTTGTCGCAGTCGTAGCCGTATGTGGTCTGCCAGTCACGGTGATTGAACTGTGTAACAATACGATAGTTCAACTCAGCATTCAGAGTCAAGCCCTTTACAGGAGTTGCAACAAATGAAAGCTGCTGTGCGAGACGGTCTGCCTGGTTCTTGGCACGGCCACCATTCTGAAGACGTCCGATATAAGACTCTGGCAACCAGTTGCCGTTAGGATCGGTAGTTGGCAAGATAGGCCAGTAACGGCACATGTTGTGGAAGAACACATCTGTACCATTGATCAAATCACCAGGAGAATCGAAGTCCTGACGTGAGAAACGGGTATTGTAGGTCATGCGCAACCAGTTGGTCAACTGTGCGTTGATCTTACCAGTCATGGTATAACGCTTCATGCTATCATCACCATGACGGAGGAGACCACCACGGTTGAGATAGTTACCAGACACATAGTACTGCAGACGATCATCACCACCATTGATACTCAAGGTATGCTCCTGAGAGAAGCTGGTACCAAACTGCTCCTTGAGCCAGTCGGTATTACCAAGAGGCAAGTTTGGAGTATCGTCCCAAACCTCCCAACGGTTGTTGCTGTTCTTGAACATCTTCTGCATGGTAGGGTCGCTCTGAGCTTTCTTGATCTGCTCGAGCTTATCGTCTGTAAACCAGACACCTGCACCGCTACCTACAGAAGCAGCGTTCATGTACTTAGCCCATGTGTAAGAGTCCATCATCTCCGGCATATTGAGTGGAGAATCGAAACGGAAAGAGTTGTTGTAGTTAATGGAAGCCTTACCCTTCTTACCACTCTTGGTAGTAATAAGGATGACACCACCGGCAGCACGTGAACCGTAGATTGAAGAAGCAGAAGCATCCTTCAATACGGAAATGTTCTCGATGTCCTGTGGGTTGAGTGCGTTCATATCGCCCTCCATGCCGTCGATGAGTACGAGTGGAGATACAGAAGAACCGGCACCGATAGTACCTGTACCACGGATGTTAAAAGACTTGGTTGAATTAAGAGTACCACCACTGCTTGGTGTAGAGAAGTTCATACCGGCTACTGCACCCTGAAGAGCGTCAACTACTGAGTTGACTGGGCGAGCACCGAGGGTCTTGGAATCAACGGTAGAAACGGCACCAGTGAGGTTTACCTTCTTCTGAGTACCGAAACCGACAACAACGACCTCGCTGAGAGTCTTGCTGTCTTCCTGCATGGTTACATTCATGGCACCACCCTTCCATACCTTCTCCACTGGCTCGAAACCAATGTAGCTGATACAGATTGTTGCACCATGCTGAACATCAGAAAGCGTAAAGTTACCATCAATGTCTGTGATGGTTCCACCCTGCTTTCCCTTAACTGTAACTGTAGCACCAATTACTGGCTCACCCGTAGGGTCAATAATGGTACCAGTGCATTGTCCGTTCTTGGACTGATTAGTTTCCTGAATATGAGTCACCCCCCCATATGCGTGAGTAGGAGTCATACCAAGAGCCATAATCATAGTACTTACTGTGAATAGTTGTCTAATCATAAGATATAGTTTAAAAAATGTTATTTGGTCCAATAATTTAATTCAGCCGATGTTATTCGGCTTATTTATTTAAGTTAGCCAATGTTATTAATTGCATTTATTTAAATTTGATGGTGCAAAGATATAGTATTTTTTAATACGAACCGGTTTTTAATGAAACAAAATTCATTATTTTAAGACTTTTTAAGCAAAAAGTAAGAAAATATTCTAAAAAAGGCTCACAAGAGAGATTCTTGCGAGCCTTTTTTATCTTCTAGCTATAAATAATGTAAAATCTACACTTCTATTTATTTATACGGTATGATATCCAATTATTTATGCGTCATGATATCAAGCACCATATCATCGGTGGTCTTCATCGCATCGGCACCGATAGAGGTGAGGTTGTGGATACACTTATCCACATCATCATCCACGATACCCTCGGCAGAAGTTACGCACTTACCCTCCATGGAAAGAAGAGCAGAAAGCAAGGCTGTACTCACACCCGATGAGATCTTCAGGGCACAGCTTGGCTTGGCTCCATCGCAGATCATACCGGTAAGGTTTGCCACCATATTCTTGACTGAGTTGCAGATACGGGTAAAATCACCACCCATCAGATAGGTGATACCGCAACTGCTACCCGTGCTGGCTACCACGCAACCGCAGAGGGCAGAGAGCTTACCCAGACTCTGCTTGATATAGATAGCTGTTAAGTGACTGAGCATCAAGGCACGGATCAGCTCTTCCTCGGTATTCTCATTTTCCAAGGCATAAACCACTACAGGATTGGTGGCACAGATACCCTGGTTACCACTGCCACTGTTACTCATCACCGGAATCATGGCTCCACCCATTCGGGCATCGCAGGCAGAAGCGGTGCGGGAGAGGATATGAGAAAAGATGTTATTGCCGAAGATACCACGGCTCAAAGGACGATCCATCGTCTTACCCAGACAGTGGCCATAATTGCCCTTGATAGATTCCTCGGCAGCCTTCATATTATATTCCTTGGTCTTGAGGATGAAGCGGATTTCATCGAGCGGAGCGGTGGTTGCGAATTCGTAAACCAAGCGGAGATTCAACTGGATATCGTCATCCGCCACATCAGCTGCAGCGCCACCACGCTTGTCGAAAACCACCTCACCATTGCGCTCAACATACACAAAGTGGGTATGAGAACCGGCAATGATAGCTGTAGCTCTGCCGTTGCCGGCATAGCAGATTACCTCGATATAGAGCTTATCTACATCGCCCTGCTTCAGCTTGATGTTGATGTCTGCATTCTGAATATACTGTTTGCCCAGCTCCAGGGTATCAGGAGTAAGATCCTTGAGCACCTCGAGTTCATACTCCGGCTTTCCGATGAGGGCACCGAGTGAAACGGCGATAGGCAGACCGATCATGCCGGTGCCAGGAATACCCACACCCATCGCATTCTTGAGCATGTTAGGACTCAAGAGCACCTCAATACGCTCCGGGCGCTTGCCCAGAGTAGTAGCAGCCTGAGCTGTACAGAGAGCCACAGCCATCGGTTCGGTACATCCGATGGCAGGCACTACTTCCTTGTTGACGAGCGCAATGATGCGCTCCCGCTTATTTTTCTCTAACATAATTAAGATAGGTATTAATCCTCCAACTGGAACAAAGGATCGTCTGGAGTCAACATGGTTGGCTTCTGGTCGAATTCCTTCAGAAGCTGCTCAGAAGCATACTTCTTGTTTACTACCAGGCGGAACATGTACTCGTTGAACCAATCGTTGGTCATGATGAAGCATCCACCAAAACCATTGTCAGCACCCCAGCTGTTCTCCACCTTCCACTTCACAGGCTTGCCCGCAGCATCGAGATCTACCGCTGTCAGAGTCATGGCATGGGTAGAACCGCTCTCGAAAGTAGCGATGCGGTCAGCCTTGTTCATAGGGAATGAAGTGTTGAAGAGGCTGCCATAGTCGAAGTTGTCGAGTGCCAGATAGCCACGCTTTCTGTCGAGCTGCTTGCCCACATCGTAGCTGGAATACATCTTATGACCATCCTTCAGGGAAGCGATGGCGAGCTGCGCAATCTCCTCCATAGGCAGGTTCAGGTACTTCCAGTTATGACCATCATAGGTGTGGCGGTCGTACTCTACCTCGTATGTCTTGTGGTAAGGACGGCGTGGGTCGTTCATCACCATCAGGAAGGTACCGTTGAGATCCTTGCCCACGGTCTCCTCATAGAAACTCTTAGGAGTATATTTCTTAGCCTCGCCTACCTGCTTGCCATCCTTGTCGCGGAAAGCATAGGTAAACTCCTTCACCGGCTCACCCAGAGTAAGGCTGAGCATGTGATAAACCTGAGCGAGCATCTCGGTCTTACGAGCCTGGATAGCAGCAGGTTTCTTGCCCTGGGCTACCATCTTGCGGAGTTCGAGACCATATTCACGGAGCTTGCTGCTGATGAGACGGCTCATCTTGGAAGTATTGTTGCTGGAATAAGTCTCCGGCTGAGCGCTCATAGGTACGAGACCATATTTGCTAGCCAGGTCGGCAACACCACAGAAAGTACCACCATCATTGAGCGGATTCTTGAAGAAGAACTGCACCTGAGGATCCTCGAGGCTCTTCTTGCCGAGGTCGATGACACCCTGGAGCATCAGGTTAGCCTTCTCCAGCTGGTCGTAGAAGAAGAGATAATCCTGAGAGAACTCTACCACTCTACCCTGCTTGTCGTTGACAGCAAAGTTGGAACGGAGCACATTGAAGCCGCTGAACATCCAGCAGCGGCCGGAACTCTTCTGGTTATGGATGCTCTGCGAAGGAGTCTCGATGCTGAAATGAGTATCTACCGGAGCCTCATTGGCATGATTCTTCACGAGATCATCGATGTTGTTGCCAGCGATAGCGTTAAACAAAGCCTTGTTGGTCACACCGCCAGTCTGGCTTTTCTCCATCTGCTGGAGCATAGTCTGATTGATGCCGCCATTCTTGGTCTGCGCCATCATCGAGAGGGAAGCCATCATCAAGGCTCCCACAAAGAATAGGTTCTTTTTCATTTATTTAATTTTTATGTTTAGTTACATATTTACTGGAAAAGCGCAACCGGGGAGAACGAAAGGTTCCCATCCTTTTGCTGATTCCTTCCTATTTTTTTGCAAAAATACAAAGAATTATCGAAAAAAGAGAAATTCTCCCCATAAAAATGTAATTTTATGAAAAAAAGCATTACCTTTGCACTTATAAAATTATTAAATTATGGACAAAAGTAAGTTTAGTCTGTTAAGCAATATCAAATATCCTAATGATTTGCGCAAACTGAGCATTAATCAGTTGCCAGAGGTATGCAAAGAATTGAGAGAAGACATCATCGACGAAGTGGCTGTAAACCCTGGCCATTTTGCTTCCTCTCTGGGTGTTGTGGAAATCACCGTAGCTTTACACTACGTGTACAACACTCCTGAAGACCGCATCGTCTGGGATGTTGGCCATCAGGCATACGGACATAAGATTCTGACCGGAAGACGTGAGGCTTTCTGTACCAACAGAAAGCTCCATGGCATCCGTCCATTCCCTACACCGCTGGAAAGTGAATACGACACCTTCACCTGCGGACATGCCAGCAATTCTATCTCGGCAGCCCTGGGTATGGCGGTGGCAGCACGCGAGACAGGCAACAAAGACCGCCACGTAGTAGCCGTTATCGGCGATGGTGCGATGAGCGGTGGTTTAGCTTTCGAAGGACTTAACAATGTATCAAGTACTCCAAACGACATGCTCATCATCCTCAACGACAATGATATGAGCATCGACCGTGCCGTGGGTGGTATGGAGAAGTATCTCCTCCAGCTCGACACCAACGAGACCTACAACAAGATTCGCTTCAAGGCTTCGCAGTGGCTCCACTCCAAGGGTATTCTCAATGATAACCGCAAGAACGGCATCATCCGCCTGAACAATGCCTTCAAGTCGGTTTTGAGTCATCAGCAGAATATCTTCGAGGGAATGAACATCCGATACTTCGGACCATTCGACGGTCATGATGTAAAGGAAGTGGTAAGACTCCTGAAGCAGCTCAGAAGCATGAAAGGTCCTAAGCTGCTCCACCTGCATACCACCAAGGGCAAGGGATACGAACCAGCCGAGAAGAGTGCTACCATCTGGCATGCACCAGGCAAGTTTGACCCGGAAACCGGCGAGAGAATCATTGCCGACAACAGCAACAAGCCTCCTAAGTTCCAGGATGTCTTCGGAAAGACCCTGCTGGAACTTGCCGAGCAGAACCCTAAGATTGTAGGTGTGACACCAGCCATGCCTACCGGATGCTCTATGAACATCATGATGAAGGCGATGCCAAACCGCACCTTCGACGTAGGTATCGCCGAGGGACACGCTGTCACCTTCTCGGGTGGTATGGCAAAGGATGGATTGATTCCTTTCTGCAACATCTACAGTTCGTTTGCACAGCGTGCCTACGACAATATCATCCACGATATGGCACTCCTCAATCTGCCGGTAGTGCTCTGCCTCGACCGTGCCGGACTGGTAGGAGAAGATGGTCCTACCCATCATGGCGCCTTCGACCTGGCAGCCCTGCGCCCTATCCCGCATCTCACCATCGCTTCGCCGATGAATGAGCACGAGCTGCGCAACCTGATGTATTCTGCTCAGCTGCCAGACCACGGAAGCTACGTGATCCGTTATCCTCGTGGCTGCGGTGTGCTCGTAGATTGGCGCAACAAGATGGAGGAAATCAAGACCGGTACCGGCAGAAAGCTGAAAGACGGAGAAGATGTAGCCGTGCTCACCCTCGGTCCTATCGGAAACGATGCCATCCAGGCCATCGAAGAGGTAGAGAAGGAAACGGAGATGAGCGTTGCACACTACGATATGCGATTCGTGAAGCCGCTGGATGAAAACATCCTCACCGAGGTGGGCAAGAAGTTCAAGCGCATCGTGACCATAGAAGATGGCGCAAGAATGGGCGGAATGGGATCTGCCGTACTCGAATGGATGAACGACCACGGCTATCAGCCACAGATTACCCGCCTGGGATTGCCAGACGACTTTGTGGAGCATGGCACCGTAGAACAGCTGCGCGAGATTGTACATCTCGACCACGAGAGCATCAAGAATGCCATTATCGGAAAATAGAGCATCGAAATTTAAATATTCATCAATATGAAAATCATCATAGCTGGCGCCTATGCCATCGGTACCCACCTGGCGCGACTCCTGTCGCGCAGCAAGGAGGAGATTACACTCATCGATGAAAGCGAAGAGCGCCTGGCAAGTATCGGCTCCGACTGCGATCTGCTCACCATGATAGGAAAGCCTACCAGTCTGCAGACCCTGAGGGATGCCGGTGTTCAGGATACGGATCTCTTCATCGCGGTCACCCCGGTGGAGAGTACCAACATCACCTCCAGCATCCTTGCCAAGAATCTGGGCGCCAAGCGCACCGTGGCACGTGTGGATAATCCGGAATACATGGAACCGCAGGCTCAGGAATTCTTCAAGGAACTCGGTATCAGCAAGCTCATCTATCCGGAGATGCTGGCAGCCGTAGATATCAACAACGGACTCAAGATGAGTTGGGTGCGCCAGCGCTGGGATGTGCACGACGGCAGCCACGGTCTTGCGCACACCCATTCTCTTGGCG
>URYG01000007.1 GCA_900551985.1 uncultured Prevotella sp.
CGCGAGCAATATCTTTCATTGTTATGTTGTTATTTTACCGCCGTTACCCATCTGGTGGATACGGGCTGCAGGAAGATTGCCTTCTACGGTTCGCCGATGAATATGGAAATCTCCAAGAACCGCTATAACGGTTATCATGATGCACTGGTGAAGCACGGATTGACGGAGAATCCCGACTGGGTGAGGATCTGTGACAACCGTGCACAGGCTGAGGCGGTTACACCAGAGATATTGAGAGAAGAAAACCATCCGGATGCTTTCTTTGCCATCAATGATGATACGGCGATAGGCATTCTCTACACTGCCAAGCGAATGGGCTTCAAGGTGCCGGATGACATCAGTATCTGTGGCTTTACCAATGGCGACAGAGCCAAGGCTAGCGATCCGATGCTTACCACGGTAGAACAGCGTGGAGTGGCTGTAGGAGAAGAGGCGGCAAACATCCTTATCGGACAGGTGGAAGGATCCAACCCTACGCATGATGTTGAGAAGCGAGTGGTAAGGACTCGTCTGGTGGTTCGAGGAACAACAAGATAAATTTGAAATTTTAAAATAACAACAATATGACACAAAAACCTGATTTAAGTTTCTGGAAGCTCTGGAACTTGAGCTTCGGATTCTTCGGAGTACAGATTGCCTACGCCCTTCAGAGCGCCAACATCTCCCGAATCTTTGCAACGTTGGGTGCTGATCCACACAACTTGAGTTATTTCTGGATTCTCCCTCCATTGATGGGAATCCTTGTACAGCCGATTGTCGGCACATTGAGCGACAAGACGTGGTGCCGTTTCGGTCGCCGCATCCCTTATCTCTTTGTGGGAGCCACGGTCGCCGTACTCGTGATGTGCCTGCTGCCGAATTCCGGTTCTCTCGGTCTGACGGTAAGCGGAGCCATGCTCTTCGGCTTGATTGCCCTGATGTTCCTCGATACGAGCATCAATATGGCGATGCAGCCTTTCAAGATGCTGGTAGGCGATATGGTAAACGAGAAGCAGAAGGCAAAGGCTTACTCTATCCAGAGTTTCCTCTGCAATGCCGGTTCTGTAGCCGGATATATCTTCCCATTCCTCTTTACCTTTCTGGGTATCAAGAATGTAGCTGAGCAGGGCGTGGTGCCTGATTCTGTGATCTGGTCGTTCTATGTAGGTGCGGCTATCCTCATCCTCTGTGTCATCTATACCACGATGAAGGTGAAGGAGTGGAATCCTCAGCAGTATGCGGAGTATAATGGTGTAGCCGGCGAGGTGGAAAAGGAAGAAGAGGGCAAGGCAGACTGGATTACCCTCTTGAAAAATGCGCCTTCTACATTCTGGAAGGTGGGACTGGTACAGTTCTTCTGCTGGGCTGCTTTCCTTTATCTCTGGAACTATTCTACAGGCGCCATCGCCGAGACCGTATGGAATACCACCGATCCTAAGTCGGCTGAATTCCAGGAGGCTGGTAACTGGGTAGGCATCCTCTTTGCCGTGCAGGCTGTAGGTAGTGTGCTCTGGGCTGTGGTTCTTCCTCAGTTCAAGAATACCAAGCTGGCTTATAGCGTGAGCTTGATTATAGGTGGTGTGGGCTTCGCTCTCATTCCATTCCTGCACGATCAGTATCTGCAGTTTATCCCATTCCTGATGATCGGCGCCGGTTGGGCTGCCATGTTGGCGATGCCTTTCACTTTCGTAACCAATGCCCTGCAGGGTTATGGACACATGGGTGCTTATCTGGGCTTGTTCAATGGAACCATCTGTATTCCTCAGATTGTGGCTGCCATCTGTGGTGGTACAGTCCTGAGTCTGATTGGTTCTCATCAGAGCGATATGATGATTGTGTCTGGCGTGTTGCTCATTGCCGGTGCTTTGTCTGTCGGCATTATCAAAGATCATAAATAAGTGTATAAATAAAACCTATGCAAACGTTTGCATAGGTTTTATCTGAAATTGTGCAAATAGAAACTATATACTTACGATTTTTTTTGCTAATTTCGCAGTGAAAATAATAAAATTAAATATGAACTAACTTCTAACGGACTCTTATGACGATACATTTTCATATAGAATACGGAACAATGTTCGGCGAGCAACTCGTCTTGAACATACAGGAGGATGATGAGGAATTGAAACTTCCGATGGCTACTCTCAATGGTAAGGAGTGGTCGGTTGACTGGTGTGTAGAACAACCCGCCAAAGCCTATACCTATTATTATAGTGTAGAGCGAGAAGGCGTGGTGGTTAAGACCGAGTGGCTTCTCGTGAAGCATCGTCTGGAACTTACAGCCCTGAAGGCTAATAATCTGACGCAGTATGATCATTGGAAGGTGATTCCAGAGGATGCTTATCTCTATAGCAGTGCCTTTACAGACTGTATCAATCATCAGGCTCCTGAAGAGATGAAGAAGCAGAATGATGCCAAGACCGTGCGCCTGATTGTACGTGCTCCCCAGCTTCGCGATGGTGAACGCTTAGGTGTTGTGGGTGCTGATAACCTGTTGGGTGCATGGAATGCCGAGAAGATGCTGAAGATGACTCAGCACTCTTATAATGAATGGGTTGCGGAACTGGATGCTGCCCATTTGCAGACTCGCCATGTGGAATTCAAGTTTGTGGCTTACAATGAGAAGAAGGATTCGCTGATCTGGGAAACATCCATGAACCGCACCATCGACCTTCCTGAGATGAAAGCCGGTGATGCCATCGCTTACGAGCTGGACCAGGCTTTCTTCGCCCTTTACAACCGCAAGCTTGCTGGAACACTGGTTCCGGTATTCTCCCTGCGCAGCGAGAAGAGTGCCGGCGTGGGCGATTTCGGTGATCTCAAGACCATGATCGATCTCGTGGCATCAACCGGTCAGAAGGTTCTTCAGCTTCTGCCAATCAATGATACCACCATCACTCATACCTGGACGGACAGCTACCCATACAGCTGCATCAGCGTCTTCGCTATCCATCCGATGTATGCCGATCTGAATGCCTTGCCTGCATTGAAGGACAAGAAGGCTCGCGAGAAGGCTGAGAAGACCCGCCAGGAACTCAATGCCTTGCATCAGATAGATTATGAGAAGGTGAATGAGTTTAAGCAGGAATATTTGCAACTGATATTTGCACAGGATGGTAAAGAAATGATGGCAGGAGCCGATTTCAAGGCTTTCATTCAGGAAACAGAACAGTGGCTCGTGCCTTACGCACAGTATTCTTACCTGCGTGACAAGAATGGCACCGCTGACTTCACTCAGTGGCCAGACCATAATGTCTGGGATGAGGCTGAGCGCAAGGATTTGACCAATCCTGAAACCGAGGCATACAAGAATGTGGAGTTCTTCTACTTCGTACAGTTTATCCTGAACAAGCAGATGCAGGAGGCTCACGAGCATGCCAAGGCTAAGGGTGTCATCCTGAAGGGTGATATTCCTATCGGTGTGCATCGCCACAGCTGTGATGTATGGATGGAGCCTAAGTACTTCAACCTGAATGGTCAGGCTGGTGCTCCACCAGATGACTTCTCTGTAAATGGTCAGAACTGGGGATTCCCTACCTACAACTGGGATGAGATGCTGAAGGATGGTTGCCTCTGGTGGACCCGCCGCTTCCAGAATATGTCGAAGTACTTTGATGCTTACCGCATCGACCACGTGCTCGGCTTCTTCCGTATCTGGGAAATCCCAGTGCATAGCGTGCATGGCTTGCTCGGACAGTTTGCGCCGGCTCTCGCCATGACCCGTGGTGAGATTCAGAGCTACGGCTTGAACTTCCAGGATGACCGCTTCACCCGTCCGTTCATTACCGACTGGGTATTGGACCGTATGTTCCATGAGCGTGCCGGCGAGGTGAAGGAGAAATATCTCGATCGTCTGGATGAGGAACGCTATCAGATGAAGCCTGAGGTAGATACCCAGCGCAAGGTAGAGGCTCTCTTCCAGGATGTTACTGATGAGAAGGAACTCTGGTTGCGTGATGGCTTGTATGCCCTGATCAGCGACGTGCTCTTCGTGCGTGACCGCAAGGACCCTGAGCTCTTCCATCCACGTATCTCTGCACAGCTCGACTTTATCTACGAGTCGCTCTATGATAACGACAAGGCTGCGTTCAACCGCCTCTACAATGACTACTTCTACCGCCGCAACAACCAGTTCTGGTATGGCGAGGCGATGAAGAAGTTGCCTAAGCTGGTTCAGGCTACCCGTATGCTGGTTTGTGCCGAAGACCTCGGAATGGTTCCAGATTGCGTGCCATGGGTGATGAACGAGTTGAAGATTCTGAGTCTGGAGCTCCAGAGCATGCCAAAGGATTCTTCGGTTAAGTTCGGTCATCTGAGCCGTAACCCATACCGCTCAGTCTGCACCATCTCCAGTCATGATATGCCAACCCTGCGTATGTGGTGGGACGAGAACATCTCCCGCACCCAGGAGTATTACAACACGATGCTCTATCGTGAGGGACCAGCTCCTCATCCGCTCCCAGGCTGGTTGGCAAGAGACATCATCGCACGCCATCTGACCTCTCCATCCATGCTCTGCATTTTGAGCGTTCAGGATTGGCTTGCCATCGATGAGAACCTCCGTCTGCCGGATGCTGATGCCGAGCGTATCAACATCCCAGCCAATCCAAAGCACTACTGGCGCTATCGCATGCACCTCAGCTTGGAAGAGTTGGCTGCCAACAAGGAGTTTATGGCTAATATTACAGAGCTTGTGGCACAGGGCGGTCGCAATTAAGCTTGTGATTTAGCAAACAGGAAAGATGTGGTTCATCTAACAAAAATAAAAGGTGTGCAAACGGTTGCACATTGTTATACAGCAAAATACCCTTCTGTTTTTAGGAGGGTATTTTTGTTTTTCGTATCTTTGCAAGCAGGAATGCAAGCGTGTGCAACGGAAACAGTTTTCCTGATTGCCGGGCTGCTATTTCCCAGAGTCTAACGAATAAACAATAGAATAAACAACAGAATAAACAATAGGTAAACAGAATGAAGAAACTGAATTTATTAGTGATGGGCCTCTTGCTCCCTATGTTGGCTGCAGCCCAGACCGTTAAGTCGCCTAACGGCAACGTCTCGGTAACTTTCTCTTTGACCGAAAAGGGACAGCCTACCTACGAGATGAGCTATAAGGGAAAGACAGTGTGCAAGCCATCTCATCTCGGATTGGAGCTGGCTAAGGATAAGCATGCCTCTAAGGGCATGGAGGAAACCAGCCTGATGGATGGTTTCACAGAGACCGGCAGCAAGACATCGACTTTCAATGAGACCTGGAAGCCAGTATGGGGTGAGACCGCTACCATCCGTAACAACTACAACGAGATGGAGGTTAACCTGAATCAGGCAGCTTCCAAGCGTAATATCACTATCCGTTTCCGTGTATATGATTATGGTATGGGCTTGCGCTATGAGTTCCCTCAGCAGGAAAGCCTTAACTATTTCGTGATCCAGGAGGAGCATACCCAGTTTGCCATGGCAGGTGATCATACTGCTTACTGGATTCCTGGTGATTACGATACCCAGGAGTATGACTACAACATTACTCCGTTGACTGGTATCCGCCCAATTATTGCGAAAAACCGTGAAGCTTACAAGAGCAATTCATCTACCACCGTCTTCTCGGATACCGGTGTTCAGACCTCTCTCCAGATGAAGACCAAGGATGGACTCTATATCAATATCCACGAGGCTGCCTGCCTGGATTATCCAACCATGCACCTCAATCTCGACGAGAAGACATTGACTTTCGAGTCTTGGTTGACTCCTGATGCCGTGGGCAGAAAGGGATTCATCCAGACTCCATTCAATACACCTTGGCGTACCGTGATGGTAAGCGATGATGCCCGTGATATGCTTTCATGCAAGTTGACATTGAATCTCAACGAGCCTTGCAAGATTGAGGATACTTCATGGATTCATCCTACCAAGTATTGCGGTGTATGGTGGAATATGATCGTTGGTACCAGAACCTGGAGCTATACCAACGACCTGCCATCTGTTCGCCTCGGTGTAACCGATTACAGCAAGTGCAAGCCTAACGGTACCCATGGTGCAACCAACGAGGAAGTAAAGCGCTATATCGACTTTGCTGCCAAGAATGGTTTGCAGGAGGTTCTGGTAGAAGGCTGGAACGAAGGTTGGGAAGACTGGTTCGGTCATCAGAAACTCGATGTCTTCGATTTCGTGACTCCATATCCAGACTTCGATATCAAGATGCTCAACGACTATGCGCATTCTAAGGGTGTGAAACTGATGATGCACCACGAGACATCTTCTGCTGCTCTCAACTACGAGCGCCACCTGGAGGATGCCTTCAACCTGATGAACAAGTATGGCTATGATGCCGTGAAGACCGGTTATGTAGGCGATATTATCCCAAGAGGTGAGTATCACTACAGTCAGTTGATGAACAATCACTACCAGCGTGTGGTTGAAACAGCTGCCAAGCATCATATCATGGTGAATGCCCACGAGGCAACCCGTCCTACAGGTATCTGCCGCACCTGGCCTAACCTGGTTGGTAACGAGAGTGCCCGCGGTACAGAGTACGAGGCATTTGGCGGTAGCAAGCCTTATCACACCGTGATGTTGCCATTCACCCGTCTGCAGGGTGGTCCGATGGATTACACTCCTGGTATCTTCGAGACCAAGCTTTCTGAGTGGAGCAACAACCCAAGCTATGTTCATACCACCCTCTGCGGTCAGCTTTCTCTCTATCTCGTGATGTACAGTCCGCTGCAGATGGCAGCCGATCTTCCAGAGCATTATGAGAAGTACGATGATGCCTTCCAGTTCATCCGCGACGTAGCTTGCGACTGGGATGACTCCAAGTACCTGGAGGCAGAGCCAGCTAAGTATATCACCGTAGCCCGCAAGGCGAAGGGTACCGACAACTGGTTTGTTGGTGGCAAGACAGATGCAGCCCGCACATCCGTAGTAAAGCTCGACTTCCTCGATAAGGGCAAGAAGTATGCTTGCGCCATCTATCAGGACGGCAAGAATGCAGATTACGAGAAGAATCCTAAATCTTACCAGATCATCCACAAGACTGTGAAGAAGGGTGATGTTTTGAAGATTAATGAAGCACGTGGTGGTGGTTTCGCCATCTCACTGCTCGCTAAATAATTTTCGGGAATTTGAGAGATGTCAGGGATAAGACCTTAACCTCGTGTTAAGAGGATGATTTCCCTGGCTTCTCTTGAATTCCTTTTCCCATTTAAAGACTAACAGTTTAATAACAATAGTTTAAAGACTAACAAGAACTTAAATAATATGAACATTCAGAAACTAATAATTGCAGCATTGACAGCTACTGTTTTACCAACTTCATTGAGTGCCCAGCAGACATTCAATGAGATGATGTATTCTAAGGAGAAAACCATGTTTGTCCTGAATGCACCCACCGCAGGAAAATCATCAGTTACCATCCGTCTCTATAAGGATGGACAAAAGGGAAAGGCCTACAAGACCTTGAAGATGAAGAAGATGGGCGATGAGCGTTGGGAGGCTATCGTGAAGGGCGACCTGAAGGGTAAGTTCTATACCTTCGATATCGGAAAGGGCGAAACTCCGGGAACCTTTGCCAAGGCTGTAGGCGTGAACGGAAACCGTGGTGCCATCGTTGATTTGTATGATACCGACCCTGTGGGATGGGACAAGGATGTGCGCCCTGCCATCCAGTCGCCAGCCGACCTCGTTATCTACGAGCTTCACGTGCGTGATTTCTCCGTTTCTCCTACATCGGGCTTGAAGTATCAGGGCAAGTATCTCGCCCTCACCGAGCCAAAGGCTATCGAATATCTCAAGAACCTCGGCATCAATGCCATCCATTTCCAGCCGGTATTCGATTATGCATCCGTAGATGAGACAAAGCTCGATAAGCCACAGTTCAACTGGGGCTACGATCCGAAGAACTATAATGTGCCGGAAGGCAGCTACAGCACTGACCCATATTCTCCTGTTACCCGCATCAAAGAGTTCAAGGAGATGGTAATGGCATTGCACAAGGCAGGCATTCGAGTAATCTTCGATGCCGTTTATAACCATACCTTCGATATCAACGGCAGCAACTTCCAGCGTACCTATCCTGATTATTACTATCGCAAAACCAAGGATGGAAAGTATAGCGACGGTTCCGGCTGCGGTAACGAGACAGCTTCAGAAAAGCCATTGATGCGCCAGTTTATGCTGGAGAGCGTGAAGTACTGGATTGATGAATTCCATATCGATGGTTTCCGCTTCGACCTGATGGGTGTGCACGATATCGAAACCATGCAGGCAATTCGTGAGATGGTAAACCGCATCGATCCTAGCATCTATATCTATGGTGAGGGATGGAGTGCCGGCAGTTGTGCTTATCCTACCGAAAAGCTTGCCATGAAGGCTAATACCCACCAGCTCAATGGTATCGGTGCCTTCAGCGATGATATGCGCGATGCCCTCCGTGGTCCTTTCTCTGATGACCATAAGGGTGCGCTCCTGGCTGGTCTTCCAGGACAGGAGGAGAGTCTGAAGTTCGGTATCGTGGGTGGCATCGCTCATCCGCAGGTGGATATGAACAAGGTGAACTATGACAAGAAGCCTTGGACCAACAACCCAACCGAGCAGATCAGCTATGTAAGCTGCCACGATGATATGTGTCTGGTAGATAGATTGAAGGCAAGCATCCCATCTCTGACAGACCAGAAGATCTCTGAAGAGATGCGTACTGCCGAATTGCTCCGCATCGACCAGCTTGCCCAGACCTGCGTGTTCACCTCTCAGGGTGTGCCTTTCATCCTTGCCGGCGAGGAAATGCTCCGCGACAAGAAGGGTGTACACAACAGTTACAACTCTCCAGACAGCATCAACCAGTTTACCTGGACCAATCTGCAGAAGTATCCACAGGCATTCACCTTCTATAAGAATCTGATTCAGCTCCGCAAAAACCATCCAGCCTTCCGTCTTTCTACAGGCGATAAGGTACGTGAGCATCTGGAGTTTCTGTCTAGCCAGGATGCCAGCGGCAAGGAGCAGAGCTGCCTCGTAGGTTTCCAGCTCAAGAACCTGGAAGGTATCGATGCGTGGAAGCATATCGTAGTCATCTACAATTTCAATCAGCAGACCAAGAAGATGCAGATTCCTGAGGGCAACTATACCGTGGCTTGCTGCAACGGTGTCATCAACGAGGAAGGTCTGGGCTTTATCTCGGGCAAGGAAGTAGAGGTTGCCCCTCAGTCTGCCTTGATTCTTTATCAGAAATAGTCTATATATATAATAAGGTGTAGGAATAGTCTATATATAATAAGGTATAAATATGAAAAAGGTTATAGCTTCTTTATTACTTATGGGTAGTGCAATAAGTATGAACGCTGCGGTCAACGTAAGCCGCATTGAACCTACCGACTGGTATGTGGGCATGAAGGATGCTTCGCTCCAGCTGATGGTGTATGGCAAGGATATCAAGAATGCTGATGTCTCTGTGGATTATCCTGGTGTGAAGGTGGATAGCATCGCCCGCCTCGATTCTCCTAACTATCTCCTGGTGTATCTCAATCTCGATGGTGCCAAGGCTGGAGAGATGACACTCAACTTCAAGCAGGGCAAGCAGTCGAAGAAGGTGAAGTATGTGTTGAAGAACCGCGAGATGGCGGGCGACAAGCGCATCGGTTTCTCTAACGAGGATGTGCTCTACATGCTGATGCCCGACCGCTTTGCCAATGGCAATCTGAAGAACGATGCATTCAAGAACATGCGTGACAAGACCTGCGACCGCACTGCGCCTAGCCTTCGTCATGGCGGTGACCTGGAGGGAATCCGCCAGCATCTGGATTATTTCAATCAGTTGGGTGTAACTGCCCTGTGGTTTACTCCGGTTTTGGAGAATGATAGTCCTAATGATGGCAAGAACAGTACCTATCACGGTTATGCTACCACCAATTACTATCGTGTAGATCCACGCTTCGGAACCAATGCAGAGTACAAGCAGCTTACCGATGAGGCTCACAAGAAGGGACTGAAGATCGTGATGGATATGATTTTCAACCATTGCGGTTTCGATCATCCTTGGGTAGCTGATATGCCATCGAAGGATTGGTTCAATACCCCAGAATGGCTGGCTCCAGAAAATCAGACTCCTGAGCACCAGAAGAAGATCGGAACCGTAGATGGTGCTGCCAAGGTGAACGACAAGTATCTGCAGACCAGTTACAAGCTGACTCCTGTGCTCGATCCATACGCCAGCAAGGTGGATCTCACAGAAACTGTAGATGGTTGGTTTGTACCAAGCATGCCAGACCTTAACCAGCGTAATCCGCACGTCATCAAGTATCTGATTCAGAACAGTGAGTGGTGGATTGAGACTGTAGGTATTGATGGCATCCGCATGGATACCTATCCATACGCCGACCGTGATGCGATGGCACACTGGATGAAGGTGTTGGGCGAGGAATATCCTCACTTCAATACCGTGGGCGAGACTTGGGTAACTGAACCTGCCTATACCGCTGCATGGCAGAAGGACAGCAAGCTTTCTGAAAAGAACAGTTATCTGCCAACCGTCATGGATTTCGCCTTCTTCGACCGCATTAACAGTGCCAAGAACGAGGAGACTGATGACTGGTGGAACGGCATGAACCGTATCTATAATGTATTCTGCTACGACTATCTCTATCCGAACCCAAAGAGCGTGATGGCATTCGTAGAGAACCACGATACCGACCGCTTCCTGGGCGAAGGCAAGGATACCCTGGCTTTGAAGCAGGCTTTGGCCCTTCTCCTTACCGTCAACCGCACCCCACAGCTCTATTACGGAACTGAGGTGTTGATGAATGGTACCAAGAGCGTAACCGATGGTAACGTGCGCAAGGACTTCCCTGGTGGATGGGCTGGTGACAAGCACAATGCCTTTACTGCCGAAGGAAGAACACTGGCAGAGAACCAGATGTTCGACTGGCTCAGCAGATTACTGCACT
The DNA here is from genome assembly GCA_900551985.1 of uncultured Prevotella sp. GTDB lineage: Bacteria > Bacteroidota > Bacteroidia > Bacteroidales > Bacteroidaceae > Prevotella. The sequence goes on from URYG01000007.1 coordinate 10,911, forward strand.
GGCGCCAGGGCAACGAGGTTGTCACCAAGGGTAAGCAGACCCAGTTCTGTCCTCAGAAGGGTGTGTATGTCATCGCCCGACAGTACAACGGAAAGAACGTGATGACCATCATCAATGGCAAGAAGGAAGCCAACGAACTGAATGTTTCCCGCTATGCTGAGATTATCGGCAATGCAGAGAAGGCTACGGATGTAACAAGCGGCCGCACCGTTCTGATCAACAAGAACGTGAAGCTCCGTCCTCGCCAGACTATGATACTCGAATTCTAGAAAAAACTCAAGAAAGTGCCTATCAGTGTAAAATTACACCGTTAGGCACTTTTTTCTTGTATTTATTCTTTTGTTTCGATAATTCTTTGTACTTTTGCAAGCAGAGAGTTAAAAACTTAATAAAATGGATGAAGAATTAGGCAAATGGCTGTTGGATATATCTAAGTATATAATTACTGCATATATACTCGCCGAGATGTTTGGTAAAGACAATGACTCAATTTGGGCAGTGGTAGGAGCTGTAGTTTTAGCTGCAGCCTCTTTCGTTGGTGGCTTATATCTTATTAAAAAAGGTAAAAATAAAAAAAATAAGAAAGGAAAATAATATGGATACTGGTTTATTGATAATGTATATTTTCGTGGCAATTATTATTGTTGGTTCTCTTGTCTATTCTAGACTTGAAGATAAGAAAGGAAAATAATATGGATACAGGATTGTTTATTATGTATGGCTTTTTGTTGCTTTTGGCAGCAGGAATATTTATTTATGCCAAAATTGATGATCGCAAAGAACAGAAAAGGCAATAATATGAGTAATGGATTATTGGCAATGTATATTTTCCTTGCTGTGTTCGCAACAGGATTAGTTATCTATTCAAAATGGGGGATAAGCATCAGCAACAAGAGCAATAAATGGTGACTAGATACATTCTTTCCATAATAAGCGTTTTTTTCATAACCTTGAGCAGTTTTGCGCAAGGCAGCCTTCCTAGTCGCTTTAATGTAAGCTATCTCAATATGGCGGCAGGAATGCCTAATAATTTTGCAGATGATATTTTCCAGGATTCATACGGCTTCGTCTGGATCAGTACACATGGAGGTGGACTGGTACGTTATGACGGATTCAATTATATGAACTTCAATCTGGGCTCATCCGGTATCAGTCTGCGAAGCAATAGCTGCCGCAATGTCTATGAAGATCATTTCAAGCGCCTTTGGATAGCTTTCGAGGAAGGTCCGCAGGTGCTCGACCTCAAAACGATGCAGCCCATCATTCCACCTTGTGAGAATGAAAAGGTAGAAGCTCTGCTCAACAAAGCACTCAAGAACCTTTGTACCCGAATGTATTGCGATGCCAAGGGTAATGTTTGGATGTTATCCATCAATCTCCTAACCCGATTCTCCTTCAATGAGAAGGGCGAGGTGAATAGTGTATTGTCTATGGATTATCCATTCAATGCTCCAGATTTCGGTCTTTGCGATGTTTTTCGTAAGGGCACGGTGGTGATGTGTAATAATGGAGTAGTGAGTGAATTCTCAGTTCAAAACAACAGATTGGTGGCAAAGAACATCAGTTCGATGTTCTTACCGCTCGATTACCGATATGCAGGAGCCGTCATCTCTTATCATGGAAAAATCTGGCTCGGTACCAACCGTGGTTTGTTTAACAGCGCCAAGCAGGAATTCCACTGTTCTGCAACCGATCATTCGCTTCAGCATGAAGTGGTAACGTGTCTCGCTATCACTCCCGATGATAAACTCCTGGTGGGTACCCTCTGTGGTGTGGATATTATAGATGACAAGACTGGTACGATTGAGCATTGGAATTGCAGCAGTGTGAATCCGTTGAGTAGCAACTTTGTGAACAGCCTGTTGTCTAAGGATGGCCAGATCTGGGTAGGTACCGAAACGGGTGGTATCACCAAGTTGGCACCTCGCCAGTTGCAGCTGGAGTTTTTCAAGCACGATGCTGCGAATCCTGCCAGCCTTTCTCCGAATGCCGTGAATGCGATGTATGCAGCCCCGGATGGTACCCTGTGGGTGGGAACTGTAGAGGGCGGACTCAATGCCCTGGCTCCTGGCAGCAGTAACTTTACCCATTATACGGTGGCAAATTCCGGTTTGCCCCACAACAGTGTTTCCACGCTTGCTGCCGATAACCGCGGTAATCTGTGGATTGGAACCTGGGGGGCGGGCATTGCGGTGATGAATCTCCAGCAGCCGGGCAAGATCATTCCTCTTGTGGTAGATGCCAAGCACCAGCATTTGCTGAATTTTGCAGGAGCACTGGTGTATGATCCTATCAATGATGGTATGTGGCTGGGCACCAATGATGGTCTCTTCTTCTACGACCTGAAGCGTCAGCAGTTGATAGAGCCTTTCAAGGGCTGTCTGAATGTGCGTGGCTGCATCGGAAACCTGATTACTCCGGATGGTAAGCTCCTGATGGGATGTGTGCAGGGTATGGTAGAGATCAACTTGAAGTCCCGTTCCCGTGGAAAGGGTGAGTTTGCCGTCGAATATCATCAGTATAAGTTGGATGCCCCAGAGAGTGGGGTAATAGACAAGATTCTCTCTTTCTGTCTGGCGAAGGATGGCAAGATCTGGCTGGGCAGCAATGGCTATGGCTTGTATTGCTATAATTATAATAAGGAGGGAAAGACATACGTGAAGTCTTTCACCACAAATAATGGATTAGCCAACAATACCGTGAAGGGTATTGTAGAGGATAATCAGGGTATGTTATGGATAGCTACGGATAATGGACTCTCCATCTTCAATCCGAAGACCGAGACTTTCAGCAGTTATTCCCGTGAGGATGGACTGCTCAGTTCGCAGTTCTATTTCAATGGTGCCATCCGTGATGCCAAGGGTAAGATCTACCTGGGTACCGATGAGGGATTGATGGCTGTTACGGGTGTGAACCATGCTGTTCATAACGCAGCCAGACTGCGTTTTACCGAACTTCTGGTAGATAACCAGCCGGTTTTTGCCGGCAGCGATTATCTCGACGATGATATTTCCATAGCCAAAAGGTTGTGCATCCATGAGAGCGACAAGTCGTTTACGATCTTCTTTTCTGCCTTGAACTATGGCAGCGAGAGTCAGGGTGTGTATCTCTATCGTATGAAGGGATATGAGAACGATTGGGTTCAGTTGAAACCGGGGCAGCACAGTGTGCGCTATTCCACCTTGCCGGCAGGCAGCTATCAGTTTGAAGTGAAGTATATTCCTTCCTTCGATTCCAATAAGGAGCAGGTCATCTCCGTGGATGTCAAGGTGACTCCTTATTTCTGGAAGAGCTGGTGGTTTGTTTCCCTGGTGGTGATAGCCTTCATCGCCTTCCTGCTCTACATCTATACCAGCAGACTGGAGAAGATGCGCGAACGCGAGGTGGAGGAACTCTATCGTCCGATAGAGGCAGCCCTGAAGGATAGTGACGAACCGGGCAAGCTGCAGAGTCGAATCCAGCAGATTCTGGAGAACCAGAAGCGCTATCAGGATAGTCAGAAGAAGTCGATAGAGGCTGATAAGAAAAAGGTAGCCGAAAAGGAGCGTCCGTTCATGGATACCGTGATGGAGGTGATGGAGAGAAACTACGATAACTCGGAGTTCGGAGTGCAGGAGTTGGCCGATGAGATGCGGATGAACCGCAGCGTGCTCAGTAAGATGCTGAATGCTGAGGCTGGTCAGCCTACCGCCCAGTTTATCCGCAACTATCGTCTCGACATTGCAAAGAAGATGATTACTGAGAATGTGGCAAACCGGAATATCACGGAGATTGCCTATCGTGTAGGCTTCAATGATCCGAAGTATTTTACCCGTTGCTTTACCAAGCAGTATGGTGTGTCGCCTTCTTCCTATAAGGAATCGCTCGACGAGTAGGTGTGTTTGGAAGTATATAATTGTTAAGAAACCGAAATACAACAAGGAGTTGCTTGATTTAAGTCAAGCAACTCCTTGTTTTGTATGTGTGGGAGCACAACTAGTGGATAAGTGCGTAATAAACGGAAAAATCTACTGTTTATGCAGTTTGTCCACCTATTATTTACGTTTGTCCACCTACTTAATACTGATTAATTGTACTTTTGCCACCGAAAATTAACGATCAAACCGATTTGCGGTAACAGACAAACCGTTTGAAAATTAACAAACCAAAGAAAATTAGAATAAACAAAATCATAAACCTAAAAAGTTTTAAGCAATGAGGAAACAATTATTCTCTATGATGCTATGCCTAGGAGCTGTCGGTGGTGCTTCTTTCGTAACCCCGATGACCGCTATGGCTGCTGTAGCACAGGATCAGGTGATTACAGTCAAGGGACAGGTTGTAGATGATCAGGGCGAACCTCTGATTGGTGCAACAGTGAAGACCAAGGATGCCAAGACCGGTGCTGTAACAGATCTCGATGGTAACTTCGTGATCAAAGTAAAAGCTAACGCTACTCTTTTGGTTAGCTATATGGGCTTCAAGGAGCGCCAGGTTGCCGTTCGCAGCCGTGCTATCCTCGAACCTATCCAGCTTTCTTCAGACAACCAGTTGCTCGAACAGGTTGTCGTAGTGGGTTATGGTACCCAGAAGAAGGCAGACCTTACCGGTTCTGTAGCTATCGTCAATGCTGAGGAGATGAAGAAGGTGTCTAACTCCAACATCTCTACTATGCTCGAAGGTAAGGTAGCTGGTGTTCAGATTACATCCGACGGTCAGCCTGGTGCCGACCCAAGCGTACGTATCCGTGGTATCGGTTCTTTCGGTAGCACTGCTCCTCTTTATGTCATCGATGGTGTGCCAATGGGTACCACTATCCGTGATTTCTCTCCTAATGATATTGAGACCATCCAGATCTTGAAGGATGCTTCTGCGGGTGCCATCTACGGTTCTCGTGCAGCGAATGGTGTCGTTATCATCACCACCAAGAATGGTAAGAAAGACCAGCCTCTGAAGGTGAACTACTCTGGTTACTTCGGTGTTGACCAGATTCCTGGTGATGTATATGACGTGATGAACGCCGACCAGTATAGCAACTATCTGGGTCAGGCTTGCTCTAACTCCAATACTCCTCTGCCTGGTGGTTACAAGATGGGTGAGGATGGCAAGTATCACTTCCAGGATGCTACCAATACAAATTGGTTCGACGAGGTGTTTAAGACAGGTATCCGTCAGAATCACAACGTAGCCCTCAGCGGTGGTAGCTCACACAGTACTTATAATGTATCTCTCGACTACTATAACCAGAAGGGTACCTTGGAAGGTGCAGGTCCTAACTACGAGCGTTACACAGCCCGTGTGAACAACACCATGGACACCAAGTTCGTGAAGTTCCGTACCAGCATGGTTTACTCTCACTCTAACCAGGACAACATGGGTCTTTCCAATGCTTCAGAGTATGTTCAGGGTCTTTATGGTGATGTAACCAACGTGCTCCGTGGTACACTTCTGATGCAGCCTACCATCAAGGCTTACGATAACTCTACATGGGTTCTCGATGACAAGGTAGGTGCTGCCAACGGTTATCGCTACGATGCCTATGGTTATGGTGTTTACTATGACGGCATCCACGGAGATATTTCTGCTTCCAACCCATTGCTGGTTAACAACCTCCTGCAGCGCAACACATTGGTTGACCGCTTCGTAGGTACTGCTTCAGCTGATGTTGATCTCCTGGGTATGGTAGGCATCAAGAGCAAGAACCATGGTCTTCATTATAATGTAAACCTCTCTTACAGCAAGACAGAGGCAAAGGATAAGACCTGGATTCCTTCCTGGATCCAGAGCAACCGTGTATATCTTGCCAAGGAGAATGAGCGACTCACCAAGGGTTCACGCAACTACAGCGATGCTCTGATCGAGAATACCATTACCTATAATGGAACAATCGGCAAGCACAACATCAACCTGCTCGCTGGTATGACCTACGAAGAGGAGAACACCAACCTCTTGACAGGTTGGGGTATCAACTTCACAGAGCCTTACTTCCTCCAGCTTCAGAATGCCAAGAATACCTACTCAGAGTCATACGAGTTCAAGCATAGCCTGGCTTCTTACGTAGGCCGTTTGAACTATAACTATGCAGAGAAGTACCTGATTTCTGCAGTAGTACGTCGTGATGGTAGCTCCCGTTTGAGCAAGAACATCCGTTGGGCAACCTTCCCATCTGTATCTTTGGGATGGCGCTTCGATAAGGAAAAGTTCTTCCCAATCAGCCAGGATATCGTTAACATGTTCAAGATCCGTGCCAGCTATGGTGAGCTCGGTAACGAGAATATCGGTGAGTACCAGTATATGGCTACCATGAACCGTAACAACATGACTTACAGCTTCGGCAACAGTCCTGTAACCGGTTCTGCCGTTTCTACCTTCGTGAACAACGATATCGCATGGGAGAAGAAGAAGACTACCAACGTGGGTATCGACCTGGCAATGTTCAACAACCGCCTGGAATTCACAGCCGAGTGGTATAAGAACAAGTCTGAGGACTTGCTTTACTCTGTTCCTGTTCCTGCACAGACCGGTGTTTCCAACACCTCTGTGACCATGAACGCTGCCTCTATGGAGAACAGTGGTTTCGAGTTCAGTGCAACCTACCGCAACCGTGACCATGCCTTCAAGTATGACATCAGTGCCAACTTGAGTACCTTGAAGAACAAGGTAACTTCTCTGGGTATCGGTAAGGATTCATACATCACTGGCGCATACGCAACTTACGTAGGTCAGGAGATCGGTCAGTTCTATGGCTGGGTTTACGAGGGAATCGCCCGTACACAGTCAGATCTCGACAACCACGCTACCCAGCAGGGTGTTAATGTTGGTGACTGCCTCTACAAGGATATTTCCGGTCCAGAAGGAACTCCTGATGGTGTAATCGATGCATACGACCAGACCGTATTGGGCAGTGGTCTTCCAAAGGTGAACTTCGGTTTGAGCACCCACATGGAGTATAAGGGCTTCGACCTCAACATCTCTACCTATGGTGTATTGAACTATCACGTATCAGATGATATCTATAATAGCTTGAACTCTTGCTACGGCTATGGTAACAAGGAAGTAGGCATGCTGGATGCTAACCGTTGGTCAGAGGATGGTACCTACCTTTCAAGTGTTCCACGTACATACGCAGCCAACAATGCAACATTGGCATGGAACGACCTCTTCAGCTCTCGCAAGATTCAGAATGCAGCTTACTGGAAGATTGCCAACGTAGAATTGGGCTACAACTTCCCAGACAAGTGGTTTGGTGGATATGTCAGTGGTGTACGTCTCTATGTATCTGCACAGAACCTCTACACCTTCACAGGCTATCATGGATATAATGTGGACTACGCCGGCGGAACCTTTACCCCAGGTTACAACTTCTGCTCTTTCCCAAGTGCAAGAACATTTATGGCAGGTCTCCACTTCACATTCTAATAGTTTAAGAGATAAGGAAAACTACGAGAATTATTATTTAAAAGAACATTTGATATGAAACTATATAAATTATCATTAGCTCTCTTCCTTGGCCTCGGTGCAATGGCTACCACCTCATGCGAGGACAAGTTGGATGTTACCAATCCTAACCAGCAGACCACCGGAACCTTCGGTTTCAATGCTGATGATCTGGAAGAGTGCGTTATTGCAGCATACAACCATATTCGTATGGAAGGTTCTTCGGCACGTGTGGGTTATACCCTCGATGTAACACGTGGCGATGAGGTATGGAACTCATCACAGGTATGGTACATGCCTTTCGATGATATGAATGACCCAGTGACAGATGAAATCTCTATGTGGCCTTGGCGTGAGGCTTACTATACTATTAATGTATGTAACTTCATTCTTTCACGTACCACAGGTGATGATGCTTCGCTCAGCGAAAGCATGAAGCGAATCAAGGGACAGGCTCTCTTCCTCCGCGGTTATTCATACTATACATTGGCAGGATATTATCAGAATCCTGCGCTGATTACTGATTATGCCAACTATTCTTCACTGGATGGTCTCTATGGCAAGAACAGTACTTACGATGATGTGCTCGACCAGGTGGAGAAGGATTTCGCAGAGGCGATGACACTTCTTCCTTCCCGTGATGCTGGTGGTGAGTGGGCTAAGGGTCGTGCTACCTGCGGTGCTGCTGCCGGCTACTATGCCCGCACTCTGATGCAGCGCCATAAGTATAGTGATGCGCTCGTTGTACTCAAGGATATCATGAACAAAAAGTATGGATCTTATAAGCTGATGGCTAACTATGGCGACAACTTCCGTGAGGGTTCTGCTTACGAGAACAACGACGAGAGCCTCTTCGAGATTCAGTATCTCGACTACGGTTCACAGGGTGTGGATGATGAGTGGACTCCTGTCAATACCAGTCCTAACGCTACACAGGGTCATGCCGTAGAGTCTAACTTTGCTCCAGGAAGATTCGGTGGATGGGCAGACCTCTCTGCATCTCCATGGTTGTACAACCTCTTCAAGCAGGAGCGTACCAAGGATGGCAAGCTCGATCCTCGTCTCTACTGGACTATCGGTACCTACGAGTCTGACTGGATTGGTTTCGAGAATGGCAACGTAGCTTACAAGAGTGAAATGACTCCTAATGATACCATCATCACCAACAACAACTATGGTGGTCTCCCTATCGCTAAGTGGACAAATTTCCGTACCAACCTTTATGACAAGGTAACTACAGGTCTTCATTGCGGTATCAACCTCCGTATGATGCGTTACTCTGATGTATTGCTTCGTGCTGCAGAGTGCGAGAACGAGGTAAATGGTCCTACACAGCAGGCTATCGACTGGATCAATCAGGTTCGTGAGCGTGCCAGCCTGAAGGATCTGAGCCTCTCTGATTTCGATACCAAGGATAAGCTCTTCGAGCAGATTGCCAATGTAGAGCGTCCTAAGGAGTTCGGTTGCGAGTACGGTCGTGGTTACGATTTGATTCGTTGGGGATTCTTCTATGATCAGGGGCGTTTGGCTCAGTTGAAGGAGCACGGAACCTTCCGTCGTTCTCCATACAAGGCTAAGGAAGCAGTCAGCTACTCTTTGGTAGGTGTTGATCCTGAGGTGAAGAGCTCTTACGATACATACGTACCGGGTCATGAGTTCCTGCCAATCTATCAGGGCTTGCTGAACGATAACCCTAATCTGGCTGGTAACTCTGCGAATACCAATACAGACAACTCTACTGATTTCTTCGGAAGAGGCTGGACTGTTCACCCAGTAGTAAACTTGGGCAAATAACAATATGGCTTATCTCATGGTGCAGCATCTCCTGCCCATGAGATAACCTGAAAATCATATATTTACAATATAGAATATATAAAATATGAAACACCTAAATAAAATAGCATCTGTCTTCTGCGTGGCAGCAATGGCTTTGACAGCATTGACAGGATGCGAGGGAAGTGACATGTTCAGTGTTAACTCTCCTGATTGGATTTCAGAGAAGATTGACTCCATCAATGCTGCTAAGGGCAATGACAATGCATTGCCAGAAGGCGAGGAGGATGTTTACACCATCGGTGCTACTGATTATTCTACAGGTTGGTGGACAGCCTTCTCTAAGTACTATGTCATTCCTGATGGCAAGACCTGGAATGCCGTGTTCAATCTGAACATCAACCCATCGGCTCCTAATACCTACAAGAACTTCGCCCTCATCCTTGCTAGTGATGATGATCGTGGTGGCGCTAACTATAAGGAGTATGGAGCTATCCGTTTCGATAATCAGCCTAGCGGTAACTCTGAGTGGGGTGATTATATTGATAGAAGTGGTGTTGTAAGTGATCTTACTTTTGAAACAGATACCGATGAAGGCGTACAGAAGCTCGGTGGTACAGTCGTTCTTACTGTTGACCGCTCAGACCCTAATGCTTTCAGTGTCAAGATTACCAACGGAACTGTAACTAAGACATACAAGCAGGCTACTCCTCTCCCAAATCTCAATCCTGATGCAAGCGATAACAACATCCGTGCATACCTTGTACCGGAAGGTTCTTACATCAACTTCCTCCAGTCTAACCTCGAGCCAATCGGTGGTTTCACTTCTGCAGAGGATAAGCAGCCTCTTTCTATGGAGTTGCACTCTGTTCCTAAGAAGGTGCTGGTAGGTACATCTCTTGAGGATGCAATGGCCAACGTTTCTGCTACCATTACATTCGAGACTGGTATCACCAAGGAGGTTCCTGCTGCTGAACTCGGATTCGTGGCTGTTCCTAATATGGATCAGGTAGGCGTGAAGACACTCGTTGCTATCTACAACAAGACATTCAAGAACGAGAACTGCGGTACTCCTATTGCAGGTCAGGCTCAGTTCTGCGTGGTAGATAAGATGTTCAACAGCCTGGGTGCTACCGACAACTCAACTCCATTCTTCGGTGTTCTGTCAGATCCAGTAAAGGTAGCTCCTCATGAGACTCAGGTGATGCAGTTTACCAACTATACGGATGGTGCTAACAATTGGGATAACTTCCTGGTTGCAATGGTTAACGGTGCCGGAACAGAATATGGGGTTACCCGTGCCGACTGCTTCGGTTGGGGTACAGCTTATGACGGCAAGGCTACTCCTTTCGGTGCTCCTGAGAACTGGGCTACATGGCTTGCTGACATGGATGGCGCCAAGGTTACTCTCTATACAACCAACAATGGTGATGGCACTGTAGATATCAAGTACGATATCGTTGCAGCCAATGGTCATAAGTATCACATGGGCTACACTGGAATCTCTGGCGTAAATGCCAACGATTTCTTTGTCAAGCTCTCTCTCGAGAAGGCTCACCTGGAGTTTGATTCTGTTGTAGGAGATGAAAATAATACTTCTGCTTTCTTCGGAGCTCTCTCTAAAGTGTTTGATGTTCCTGCAGGAAAGACCGTTTCTACTCAGTTTGTCAACTATACAGCTGGTGGTGAAAACTATCACAACTTTGTAGCAGTTCTTGTCAACAAGGCAAACGACAAGGTGTATGCTGCCGTTCGTGCCGACAACTTCGGTTGGGGTACTGGATATGATGCATGTACTCATGCCTGCTCATGGGAAGACTGGGGTGCTTGGCTTGCCGCTATGGATGGTGCCAAGGTTCAGCTCTCTGTAACCAATGTAGGTAATGGTACAGCCAACATCAAGGCAACCATGATAGGCAACAATGGTGTAACCTACACCCAGACCTACAATGGCATCAACAACATCGATGCCAAAGACCTGGCGTTCAAGCTCACCATGGAGAAGGCTCATCTGGTATTCGATTTACCATTTGCCAATTCATCATTTGCATCAGCACGCAAGCATTACTATCGTGCACATCGCAGATAAGAGATTTTTGAAATAGTATGATAAGGCATGACCTATGCGGAAACACATTCCCATAGGTCTGCCTTTTTTCAGAAAAAGAAGATAATAAAACTAACTAAACGAAAAGAAAAATGAAAAAGCTTCATATATTTGCCCTTTTGCTGGCTTGTACGCTGGCGGTAGGATGCAGCAGTAGCAGTGATGATCCGGAGATTCCTGTCAATCCGACTCCAACTCCTACACCAACTCCTACACCTACACCAACCCCTGGTGACCAGACAGCAGAGGAACTGGCTAATTACAAATGTCCTACCTATAATGATAATTATACATCGGTGGCTGCCTGGACACAGCGCTCTAAGTGGAATCTTGCCAATATGCACGATCCTACGGTGGTAAAGGCTTCTGATGGATATTATTATATGTATCAGACCGATGCCAGCTATGGCAATGAACATCAGAAGGATATCCGCAACAGCAATAAGCACGGACACTTCTTCTGCCGCCGCTCCAAGAATCTCGTAGATTGGGAATTTGTAGGAGCCACCATGGTGGGCTTGCCTTCCTGGGTGAAGACAAAGCTCAATGAATTCCGCAAGGGTATGGGAGTGGCTGAACGCCCTGATACCTATTTCGCCAATGACCTGGACTTCGGTTTCTGGGCTCCATGCGTGCGCAAGGTCAACGACCATCTCTACCGCATGTATTATGCCATCACCTGTCCTGGTACCATCAATGGTGACGGAACCTGGAGTGAACGTGCCTTCATCGGACTGATGGAGACCAGCGATCCGGCTTCCAACAAATGGGAAGATAAGGGATATGTCATCACCAACGCTTCTGACAAGGGATTGAATTTCAAGGTGAAGGCTGATAATTGGGCAAACTGCTATTTCAAGTATAATGCCATCGACCCTACTTACATTATTACTCCAGAAGGAAAGCATTGGCTGATATATGGTTCCTGGCACAGTGGCTTCGCTGCTGTGGAGCTTGATGCCAATACGGGTAAGACCAAGGCTGCCTTGCCTAACCCATGGGGTACTGCTGATGATATCGCTGCTTACGGAAAGACCATCTTTACCCGTACGCTGAATAACCGTTGGCAGGGTTCCGAGGCTCCGGAAATCGTATATCATGATGGCTATTATTATCTTTTCGTTGCTTATGATGCCCTGGAGGTTCCTTACAATACCCGTGTGCTCCGTTCCAAGAACGTGGATGGTCCGTATGAGACTATGAATGGTAGGATTACCGATGCTGCCAAGGGTGCCAATGAGGAACCTACCGTGCTGACTCATCCTTACAAGTTCAGCGCTGGAAGCGGTTGGGTAGGTATCAGCCACTGTGCCGTATTCGATGATGGTGCAGGTAACTGGTATTATGTTTCTCAGCAGCGTATGCCTGCCAATGTTGCAGGTATTGCAGCCAGCAATGCCATCATGATGGGTGGCGTGCGTTCTATCCAGTGGGATGGCAACGGATGGCCTGTCGTGATGCCTGAGCGTTATGGAGCTGTACCTCAGGCGGCAATCACCGCCAGCGAACTGGAGGGAACCTGGGAAGGTATCGAACTCTCTTATGAGTATGGCAAGCAGAAGACCAGCAAGACCTTCAAGCTCAGCAGCAATGGCGTGATGGAGGGTGGTTCTGCCTGGAGTAATGTCAAGGCTTGGAGCTTCGATGCTTCTTCCAACACATTGACCATCGGTACTACCAAGCTGAAGGTTCAGCGTGAGGTAGATTGGGAGGCAAGTCCTCGCAAGGTTACCATTGTTTACTCGGGTGTGAGTGGCAACAGAAGCTATTGGGGAAAGAAGAATTAAGATTTTTAGTTAGTTTTTAAATTTGACCGCATCTGCGGTTCTTGATTGAGTAAAGGGGAGCTAAGCTGTGAAGCATTCAGCTCCCTTTTTTACAATGACAATACTTACAGAGTAATCCTATAAGCAAGTAACAATACTTACTAAGTACTCATATAAACAATAACAATTAGCAGTATGAAACATTTTTTGATGAAAGATATAAGAGTATGGGTTCTCTCCATACCCTTAATGGCGACTAGTGCCGTTTCTGCCGTTTCCGTAAAGGCGCAGACGGCTCTTCCACAGCCGGTTGTGGTAGATACACCGATGGTTCACGACCCTGTGATGGCTTACGAGAATGGCAAGTACTATCTCTATTGCACGGGTCATGGAGTGGCTCAGATGACTTCCACCGACCGCCAGCACTGGACCCTGAATCCGCAGGGTGTATTGAAGGATGAGGTTCGTGGCGCTTTTCCGGCATGGACGCACGATAGTGTACCGGGATATGAAAGTCATACCTGGGCACCGGATGTCATCAGGTATAAGGATAAGTGGTATATGGCTTACTCCTGTTCTACCTTCGGCAAGAACACTTCTGCCATCGGATTGCTGAGCAACACTTCGCTCGCCGATACTGATGGATGGAAGGATGAGGGCTGTCTCGTTGCTTCAAAGGGTGGTAGAGACAACTGGAATGCCATCGATCCGAATTTTGTGATTGATGAGAAGGGAAAGCCTTGGCTTACCTGGGGTTCTTTCTGGGATGGCATCCAGCTTATTCCTTTAGACAAGAAGACGATGCATGTGAAGAAGGGCGCCAAGCCTCAGACCATTGCCCGCCGTTATGCGCTCAATCAGATGGATGTGCCTACCAATCCTACCTCCCGTGATGCCGGTACCAATGCCATCGAGGCTCCTTTCATCATGAAGCATGGTGGTTATTACTATCTCTTCGTGAGCTGGGATTACTGTTGCCAGGGTATGAAGAGTACCTATCGTGTTGCTGTAGGCAGGAGCAAGAAGGTGGCTGGTCCTTATCTGGACAAGGCAGGAAAGGATATGCGAGAAGGCGGTGGCACTCTGCTGCTGGAAGGCGACAAGAAGGAATATGAGGCGATGGGTCATTGCTCTGCCTACTCCTTCCCTGATGGCGATTTCTTCTTCTGTCATGGTTACAGCATAGCCAAGAATGGTGCCAGCATCCTGGTTCAGAAGAAAATCAACTGGACGGAAGATGGGTGGCTGACGCTGGAATAAGATATATTAGTTAAGTGTTAAAATAGAGTTAAAATAGCGTTTATTTCGCTACGAACGGTAAAAAAACGGTTCCGTAGCGAAATAAACGCTATTTTCTTTCGCTATTTCCGAAATTAGTCGTATATTTGCAGCGAACCAATTTGGGTATGATTATGTGTGAAATAATAGGTAGAAAAAAGGAAATTGCAGAACTGAAGCGTTACTACGAAAGTGGTAGGGCTGAGTTTGTAGCTGTGTATGGGCGTCGCCGTGTCGGTAAAACATTCTTGATTGATGAGGTGTTTCATGATGATATGGTGTTTCATCATACAGGATTGTCGCCTTACGACCGTCGCCGGAAGGTAACCTTGAAAGACCAATTGCAGAATTTCTATTTCTCGCTTCTTCGCCATGGCATGGAGGATATTGCGCAACCTAAGTCGTGGATGGAGGCTTTCTTTTTACTGGAACGTTTTTTGGAAACTTGCGATAATGGCTCCCGACAGGTGGTATTTATCGATGAGTTGCCCTGGATGGATACGGCACGTTCCGGTTTTCTTACGGCATTAGAGGCTTTCTGGAATGGTTGGGGCAATATGCGCCATAACCTGTTGCTCGTAGTCTGTGGTTCTGCCACCTCCTGGATGCTTGATAATCTAATCAGTAATAAAGGTGGATTATATGGGCGTTTGACTGGCGAAATCAAACTGTCACCGTTTACTTTGAAAGAATGCGAGGAGTTTTATCAGAGCCGTGGAATCAGGATGTCCCGTTATAATATTACGCAGGCTTATATGATTATGGGTGGAATTCCTTTCTATATGAATTTCTTTAATCCATCCTTTAGTCTGGCCCAGAACATAGATGCCTTGTTCTTTGCCCGTCATGCGAAGTTGGGGGATGAGTTTGATAGGCTCTTCAATTCTGTGTTTGACAATGCCGAAGACTGTATGAAGATTGTTCGCTTTTTGGGTACCCGCCATGCTGGTTTCACCCGTAAGGAGATAGCTGAGCATACCGGTTTGAATCCGAATGGTGATTTTACCAAGATGCTGAAAGCCTTGATGGGCAGTGATTTTGTGGTGAAATATACTCCTTTCGGTTTCAGTCAGCGAGAGGAGTATTACAAGCTTATTGATTCCTTTTGCTGGTTCTGGCTTCATTTTAAGGAGAAGAAGGCAGTAAAGCAAACTGATTATTGGCAGCAGCATTTGAAGGAGAGTGATATAGCCTCATGGCGTGGCATTGCTTTCGAGGAGGTTTGTTTGCAGCATATTTCACAGATAAAATATGCTCTTCATATTGGTGCTGTGTCTTCGCAGGAATCTTCGCTTATCGTGAAGGGAAGCGAGGAGACTGATGGCATGCAGATTGACTTGCTGATAGATAGGGCTGATGATGCGGTGAATGTTTGTGAGATGAAATTCTATAAGGCTCCTTATGCCGTGACCAAGGGCTATGCTCAGGTGCTGAATAGCCGTTTGCAGGTTTTGGAGGAAAAGAACCCTACCAAGACTTTCCTCCTTACGTATGTGGGAAATTCTGAGCTGGTGAGCAATGAATACTCCGATATATTCAAGGCTTCAGTAACACTGGATGATTTGTTTATTTGATGAATGGTATTTAACGAAAAAATATCAAAAAATCCGAAACAGATAACTTGGTAAGCTTCTGTTTCGGATTTTTTTTTTATTCTTCCTTATCTTTCTTTTATTCTTCCTTAATCTTCCATTCGCTGATAGTGCGCTGGGTGCTATCGAAGCTGATGCCGATTTTTACCAGTCGCTTGCCCTCTGCATGATATGGCAGCATATAGCCTTTTTCATCTATCTGTGCCAAAGCCTCATCGGCACTTTTATCTACCTTCAGTTCGAAAACGTATATCGTATCTGGCATGTGCATCACGGCATCAGCTCTGCCGATGGCGCTCTTCACCTCCGTGCGGATATAGATGTTGAGGAAGCTGAACATCAGATAGAAGATGGTCTGATAATGTTTCTCGCTATGATTCTCCAGATCGTATGGTATCGTAGCCATATAGGTGCGCATGTGCTCCAGTGCCGCCTCTATATCGTTCCGATAAACCGCCTTGCAGAATCCCAAGAGGAAGGCATTGTTGTCAGAGCGGCGAGGGTTTACATAATGAGGAATCAATGAATTGAGCAGTCCGTCGCGTACCTCCTTGTTTGGGATGCCTAGCGTATATTCCTGAAACATTGGTTCATATTTCTTGATGGTCAGATAGCCGCTCTGGTAGAGCAATGGCAAGGCATCTGTCATTTCCTCTGTAGATTGGTCGAAGGAACTCAATACCGTCTCTTGACTCTCTAAAGTAGAAAGATTGACATGATACTTATCCAAAAGCTTCAAGAGGAAGGATGGCGTGCCGGAACCAAACCAGTAAGGAGCGATCTTTCCTGCATTCAGTGCCTTTACCAGACTGAAAGGATTAAAGATATCTTCTGATTTCTCACTGAAATGATAACCATCATAGAATTGCGTCAGCTCTTTCAGGCACTCCTCATACGTCAATCCCAGAGCCTCGCCCAGAGCCTCAATGTCCGGCTTCATCTGCGTGATAAGTTCTGTCTTGCTGATACCGCAGATGGCTGAATACTGGTCGAACAGACTGATATTGTCGAGGTTGTTGAGCTCGCTGAAGATGCTGAGCTGCGAGAACTTGGTGATGCCCGTGATGAAGGTGAACTCCAGGTAAGGGTCGAGTTTCTTCAGAGGACTATAGAAGTTCTGCATGATGAGACGCAACTGCTTGAGATCATCCTCCTCATGCACCACATCCAGCAATGGGGCATCATATTCATCGATGATGACCACCGCCTTTTCGCCCGTCTGCTTGTAAGCACGCTTCACGAGTCCATCCAGTCGGTCGTTTGGATACAATTCATCATCATCCTTGCCATAGAGTTTCTCATATGGCTTCAACTGCAAGTCGAGATAATGCTTCAAGCCATCCGCGTCAAAATGCTTGGCACCGCTCATATCGAAGTGGAGCACAGGATGCTTCACCCAATCTTTTTCATAATCAGCAATAGCCAATCCCTCGAAAAGTTCCTTTCTTCCCTCGAAATAGGCTTGGAGCGTAGAGGCAAAAAGCGATTTTCCGAATCGTCTCGGGCGACTCAGAAAGACATAAGACATCTGCTTTTCTCTAAAATCTACGATGTATTGGGTCTTATCTATATAGAGATAACCTTTCTCGCGGATTTTTTCAAAGGTCTGAATTCCTACAGGATATTTATTTACTATTTTTGCCATATTCCTACATGCTTTACGTTTTGCGCTGCTAAGTTACAAAGAAAATCCGAATTAGCCAAGCAGAATGGTAAAAAATAAAATGTTTTGTAAAATAAGGCGTTCTGTGTAGTTAAAAACATGTAAAATAAGGCATTCCTCATTATTTTTTCTTATCTTTGTTCGCCCCGAAAAAACAACGGGATTGGGTTGTGGAAATGGGGAAGAGAAAATAGAGAAAAATAGAGAAAAATCAATCGTTATATAAGAAATGAATAAATTAAAAGCATTATTGGGCTTCGACCCTAAGACTACTACGGTCAAGACGGAATTGATAGCTGGTATGACTACCTTCCTGACCATGTGTTACATCCTGGCAGTAAACCCTACCATCCTTGCCACCACAGGCATGGACAAGGGCGCTCTCTTTACTGCCACAGCCATCGCTTCTGCCATCGCCACCTTCCTGCTGGCATTCATGGCAAAGCTGCCTTTCGCCCAGGCTCCCAGCATGGGACTGAATGCCTTCTTCGCCTTCACCCTTTGTCAGGCAATGGGATTGACCTGGCAGCAGGCTTTGGCAGTATTGCTCGTAGAGGGTATCATCTTCCTTGCCATCACCTTCCTCAATATCCGCGACAAAATATTGGAGTGCATCCCTAGAAACCTCCGATTCGCCATTTCGGCAGGTATCGGTATGTTTATCGCCTTTATCGGTTTGAAGAATGCGGGCATCATTACTGCCAATGCTGATACCTTCGTGCAGCTCGGCAAGTTTACGCCAGTCAGCATCCTGGGTCTCATCAGCATCCTGCTCTGTGGCTGTCTGATGGCGAGAAGAGTGAAGGGCTCCCTGTTCATCGCCATCATCATCTCTACCTTGATTGGTATTCCGATGGGCGTAACCCAGTTCTCTGACAACTGGATGCCGGTATCTACCCCTCACAGCATTGCTCCTATCTTCTGCCAGTTCGATTTCACGGGCTTCTTCACTCCTAAGATGTTCATGGTGGTTTTCTCCCTGTTGCTTGTCAACATCTTCGATACCATCGGAACGGTTCTGGGATTGGTTTCCAAGCTCGGTGTCAAGGAGAATGAGAAGGGCGAGATTCCGGGCGTAAAGGAGGCGATGATGAGTGATGCCATCGGTACTACAGCCGGTGCCCTGCTGGGCAGCTCTACCATTACCACTTATGTGGAGAGTGCTTCGGGAGTTGCCGAGGGCGGAAAGTCGGGTTTGACTTCTTTCTTCACGGGCGTGATGTTTGTACTGAGCATCTTCCTGGCTCCTATCTTCCTGCTCATTCCGAGTGCAGCCACCAGTGGCGCCCTGGTAATGGTGGGTGTATTGATGATTGATTCGTTCAAGAAGATTGAGCTGGAGGATATCTCCGAGTCATTCCCTGCCTTTATCACGATGATTACGATGGTGCTCTGCTACAGTATCGCCGATGGCATCTGCCTCGGAATCCTGAGCTATGTATTGATCAAGATGATGGTGGGTAAGTTCAAGGACTTGAATCCTACGCTCTATATCCTGAGCATCTTCCTGCTCTTCAATTATGTATTCAGCTAAATTTATCGATAGATAAAAAACGAGGCGGCAATCTGCATCACGCAGGTTGCCGCCTTCCCTTTTCTAACTAACTTTTCTATCAACTATTCAAAAAATCTTTCCTATCATATTGTCTGTTGAGTCTGGGGATAGAAATTCCCCAGACTCTTTTGGTTTACTTCAGTCGGATGATGTTCAGCGAGCTGGCTGGAATCTCTACCGTAGCACCATTCTTCTCTGTAGTTACGTAGTTTTCTACAGGATAGATGTTGGTAGGATTATCGATGGTATTCTCCTCCAGACCGTTCTTGGCAGAAAGGCGGATGAGTTTGCCAGCCTTGATCTCCTTGCCCTGAAGATTGATCTTCGCTGTGGTATGCTCGGTGCTGGTGTTGGCAATCTTCAGGATTACCTCGCCAGTCTGCTCATCGAGTGTAGCTGTAGAGAAGATGCCAGGAAGGGTGTTTGCCTTCAGCTTGGTGGCGAATATCTCCTTGCCATCCAACTTGGCGAAGATGCTGTCGCCTACCACCTTCAGCTCGATGTCATACCATTTGCCGGTCTCTACCTTGCCTGGGCAGGTGGCAATCTGACTCTTCGCTCCATTCACGATCGACTCCACGCCGTGTTGGGTATTGTTCCAGCCACCGAGGTTCAACCAGCAGTAATTGTTCTTATCCACATAGTTGAAGATGATGAGGAAACCTTCGTTTCCGGCATCCTTCTTCGCGCGTACCTTATATATATAGCCGTTGCTGGTAATCTCGCCCGGGTTCAGACGGATGCAGCTCTCCTCGTTGCTGGTCTGCTTGATGAGGCTGCCCTCAGTCTTCCACTGTCCGCGGATGTCGGTAGGCAACTCCTGCAAGGTCATCGGCAGCACCTTGCCGTTCTCATCGCTGTAGCCCTTGTCCTCGAAAGAAACCTGGGTGCCCCATGTTCCCATACCCACACGGCAGATGGCTGGCTTCACCTGGGTCTGCTCATACTTGTATGGATTCTCCTGGTTCACCTTCAGTACACGGGTACCGATGTTATTCGCCATCACGTTCTGAACGTAGTAAGATGGAGTTCCGAATACCTTGTCGGATGTATATTGAATCATATCCGGTGCCCACATACGGTTGTTGAGGTTGGCGAAGATAGGAGCGTAGGATGCCATGGTCACGATGTCGCTGTTGTTCTCGATGCCCATCATATAGACAGCCTCACCGAGCGCTGCATCGAGCGAACCCATATTGCCGAAGCCCTGGGTTACGGCATATTCGCCTACGTAAATCTCGCTGCCCTTGCGGTCGTAGTTATCATACTTGTTGAAGTTCTCGGCAAACCAGGCTGGGTTTCTGTAATAGTGCTCATCGAGCAGCTCTACGCTCTCGTTGCTTTCCCACTTAGGGTTGTCATCGCCCCAAGCCACCACGTTGCCGATGAGGTGCATCTTAGGATATTTCGCCAGAACGGCATCCTTGAACTTCTTGAAACGCTCGTAGTAGTGGTCGCTCTGCTGGGCAGGATCCGGCTGGTTGTTCTCATTACCAATCTCCAGATACTCGATGTTGTATGGTTCCGGATGACCGTTCTTGGCACGCAGCGCACCATACTTGGAGGTAACAGGACCGTTGGCATACTCCAGGGCATTCATACACTCGTCAATCCAAGGCTGGATGCTATCCACAGGAGTCATACCGCCGTGCCACAAACCTACATTCACAACATAGAGCGGCTTGGCATTCAGATCCTCGGCAAGCTGCAGATACTCATCAAATCCCATACCGTCGCTGGTGCGGTAGCGCCAGTTTACGTTCTTGTGGCCCGGACGCTCCTCGATAGGACCGATGGTCTTCTCCCAGTGGAATGCATTCTCAGGAGACTCCTGTCCCTCTACGTAGCAACCGCCTGGGAAGCGTACGAACTTAGGATGGATGTTATAGAGAAGCTGAGCCAGATCAGGGCGCAAGCCGTTCTCGCGATTCTTGAAAGTAGGAGGGAAGAGGCTAACCACGTCGAGAACGATGGTACCCTTGCCGTCGGCTACGAGTTCAAACTGCGCCTTGGCATCGTTGGCATTGGCTGTGAGTTCAGCCGTATATTTAGTCCACTTCTTGCCTACCTTGGCATTGAGGGATGTTTCTGCATACACCTTATCGCCCTGGGCGTTGGTGAGGCGAGCCTTCAATCCGCCCTTGTAGCTACCTTTCGCCCAGAAAGAGAGCTTGTAGGTTCTGCCCTGAACGGCGTTGATGCCCCAGAAGCCCTCGTTGATGAGAGAGGCTGTGGCAGCAGGCTTTGCCGCGATGGTAAGCTGGAGCGCCTTGCCCTGTGCTTTGTTGAGCAGACCCTTGTTGATGAGTTGTGTCTGGATCTTTGCACCTTCCTGAGCGGAAGTTTTCCAGGTCGGGATGTTCTTGTCATCATCTTCGAAGGAGCGGTTGCTGATGAGTTCGGCATAGAGTCCGCCGTCAGCAGCATGGTTGATATCCTCGAAGAAGATACCATATAAATTAGGTGAAACCTTGACGCCTGGGTTAGAGGCATCTACCTGAATGGTTACTTGGGCGCTGGCTGCCATGAAAGAGGCGAGAGCCGCCGAAAGTAAAAACTGTCTTTTCTTGTTCATTTGCTTATTTTTAGGCTTGTTTTTATTTTGTTGCTTGTTATGTGCTGGTAGCATGGAGCCGCAGTTTTTGGAATTTACTCCCTGCTGCGAATCATACACAGCCGCAAAAGTACACAAAATACACGGAAGAGAGGTGGACAAAACGGAGAATATAGTGTAAAAGGTGGATTTTCTGCTGAAAATCCACCTTTTTATCCTCTATAGGTTGATTAGCACGCTAATGTCATAATTCGCTTTCCCCGGATATTTTATTCTTCGGATTTCGCTGAGTTTACTTTTTATGTCACGCAGAATTCTTTTTTTATGTCCCACAGATTTCACGGATTACACAGATTTTCGACCTGTTCGGTCCTTGAAGAAAGGTCACGCAGATATCGCAGATTTACGCAGATTTTCGACCTGTTCGGTCTTTGAAGAAGGTCACGCAGATTTCGCAGATTTTCGACCTGTTCGGTCTATGAGATGACGCAGATATTGTAGTACCCTGTAAGTACTTCCCAAAAACTTGTTGTGCCCTGTAAGTATTACCGCTAGGCGTCCCAGCGGATTTGCAATCCGCCGTTAAAAAATGTTCGACCTTTTCTTTGCGGATTTGTAATCCGCTGTAACATGTAACGATTATCCGCCAATTTCAAAAATACCCTTCACCCTTCACCAAAGAGGTGTAAGTGTTTGTGTATGAGTTGCTTTGGTAGGGTGAAGAGTGCGTTTGACCCTTCACCACTCTTCACCCGGAAAATCTGCGTTATCTCATAGACCGAACAGGTCGAAAATCTGCGTCATATTAAAGACCGAATAGGTCAAAAATCTGCGTCATCTGCGAAATCTGCGTGACCTTCTTCAAAGACCGAACAGGTCGAGCTTCCGTTTCAAAATCCGTGCGTAATCCGTGGAGCAAGAATGCTCTGTTAACTCTGCGTAATCCGATGAATAAAAAATCCAGGTGAAGGGTGGGTGAAGGGTGGTGAAGGGTTGAGCTCTCGTAACCCCAGTGTTTATCGGGGTTTCAGCCGATTTGGTGAAGGGTGAAGAGTAAAAAGGAGAGTGGGGATTTTCTCTCCCGACGTATCGTTTTGTGCCTGGCGATGGCACGATATTGCCCTGGTAAAGGGCAATATAATGCCGTAGTGAGGCAATAAGCGATGGAAGCCTCTTTAAAAAGACGAAGGGCTGGACTTTCTCCCGAAAACCCAACCCTTCTTTTTAAAACAGCTGTTTTTTATACTTTATTTATATATAAGTAAAAGATGTTATTTTATTTATCACTTATCTTACGGTTATGGAACGTATATCAACCGGATAGGCATCGCCTTGAAGCGGCCGGTGCTACTGCCATCATATCCCTGTACAAAGCGAGCGTTTGTGATATTCTTTACCTTATTATATATATCCAGATAAAGATACCAGAAGCCATATTCGCTACTACTTGTACTGAAGCCTTGGTAGCCTGACAATAAAGTCTTGCTCCACAAATTAGCGTGATATTCATCCTTGAAGCTATTGCTCTCGTAATATCCGCTGATTGGGATATAGATGTAATCCTTCAGTGAAGGATCCTTCACTGAAAGATTCTCTGTCTGGATACGAATGCAATTATACGGTTCACCTGTAGATGTTTCCAACAGATCTACTGAGGCTTTATTCGCAATTGCTTCTAGCTCGTTGCCCTTTGGAACACCAAATTTACCAATTGAATAACTTTTGATATAGTCTTCATTACTTTTTGCATTTGATATCTTGAAATATCCACCTATAGATCCCTTGTCATTAGCAATCTTAGCTGAACCAGGCGAATAGAAATCGCTGTTGGATGCTCCCAGGTTGCGGTCTAACATGTAGTATGTCTTGTCCGTACTAGAAGTACCATCTTCAGATGGTTCTTTTACATTAACCTTCACTACTTCGTAGTAGAACCAACCCTTCTTGGGTTCACCTAACTGGTGTTCCTTTGCTGTTGTCTCTGTTATTTCACCAAATATACCTGTATGATAGACTGGATACGTGATGGTAATCGGATGAGCAGGATCTTCAGCATTCTTGATTACAAAACCTTCTTCGTCTGTCCACAAATCGAAGTTGTTATAGCTGTTGTTCAATGTCACTTTATAATAGTTGTTGCCATTGTAAGTTTCCTCCGAATAATTGATGTAATTGGATTTCTTCACGAATTGGTCGTTCAGTTTCTTTGGTATCAAATAAGAGATAGTATTATCTCCTACGCTGAAGTGCAAACCCTGGTTTCTGCTCATTCCCTGATTCTCGCTAGGTTTTACACCTTGCATTGTATGATCTAGCCAATCAAAGTAGGCAAAAGGAGTTTCTCCATCTTTTAACCTTATGAACGCCTTTCGATCATCAGCACGTTTAAAGTCGTAACCTTCCTGGCGAATCTTGATGGTTCTTTTCAAGTCACCGGAAGTTATAGTAATCGTACCTTCACGAGGATTCTCCGATTTGTTGTTTGCAACCAATGTGAGGTTGAGAACAAACTTGGTTCCTTGTAGTGCCGATTCGTCTAGACTTGTTGGCATTGTAGTGGATTGGCTGGCTTGTGAATAACTAGTTATCCACGATTTTGTATCGCTGCTGATTTCCACCTTATAGAGATTATTATCTGTTGTATTCTCTGCTTTGAGATTTGTAACCAAAGTGATAGGAGCAGTTGTACTTGATGCATCAACAGTCTGTGTGCCACAAACACCCAGTTCGTAGTCTTTGCAGGCAATCATATCAACAATCTCCGGGTTGTCATCTACCACGGTTACCTTCAGACGATTTTCTGGCTCAGCCTTTAATGCTTCAGCTTCAGTCGCGTAGCCCGCATCGTTTACTGATATAACCTTCACGATATAGTTGTGGTTACGTAACAGAGCATGCTGCTTTGTTTTTGTCTTATCTGTATAGAGAGCTACTTTATAGAAACCTTCTGTGCCCTTATATTTTGCCTTGATAATGATGTCTGCCTTGCCTGCAGAGGTTTCATTTACAGCAACTACAGCAGCAGAACCTCCAACAATATGTTGGGTGTCATCCATCAAATCTGTAGTTTCTGCCAACTTTTCATTGGTAGATTCTACGTAGTTAGCTGGTGCAATAGAGCCTTTGCTGGCAGAATGCCATACATGAAGGTCTGTGATTTCGAAATCACTTACGGCTGCATCTACTGTGCATGTAATCTTTGCGCATTGACGGGTTAGTGAAATCTTGCTGTCGTTCATCAGGTCGCTAAGTATAGCTTTGCCCCAGCAGATTGGCTCGGATAAATCAGGAGTGATATCTTCCATTGCGTCAAGCTTTGCAGCCTGTGCCTCTGTCAAGCCACGAACGTTGGCAACCAAATGTACCGTTTCTGTACCTTTAGGAAGATTCATAGTGATT
>URYG01000008.1 GCA_900551985.1 uncultured Prevotella sp.
TGGCTTTCTTCTGTTTCTTTGCGGCATTGGCGCTTAGTGGCGAAAACGCCACTAAGCAAGCCATTAGCCAGATATATTTCTTCATGATTTGTTTTCTTTTTTACCCTTTTACTTTTTTGCCTTTACGAGCTTGTAATACTCTGCGGCGCCGAGCAGGAGGCAGCCGGTGCCGTAATCCTCGAAGTCGGGAACGGAGGTGAAGGTGACTGGCTGACTGGCTGCAGGATCCTTTCCTGTGCCCTGGTTGTAGCCGATGAAGCCATCCTCATGAACGGATGCTGCAAGCGCCTTCCATGCCTTGTCCATCGCCTTCTGATAGGTGGCTCTAGGAAGAATGCCCTGCTGAACACCCCATGCCATTCCATAGAGGAAGAGACCTGTACCGGTCATCTCAGGACCGCCATAGTTGGCTGGACAAACGAGGCTCACGTTCCAGTAACCATCCTCGCGCTGGCATTTCAGGATGGCCTGACTCATCAGGATAAAGTCTTTCTTCAGATACTGATAGTATTTGTCTGTCTTTGGCAGAGTCTCCATCACGCGGATCAGGGCTGCATATACCCAACCGTTGCCACGGCTCCAGTAGCAGTTGCTGCCATCTTTCTCCTTGTAAGGTGGCACGTAGTCCTTGTCTCTCCACCAGAGACCTTCTTTCTTGTTAAAGAGACCGTTAGCCAGGGTGTCACGGCTCCATTTATAGGAATTCATCGCATAATCCAGGTACTTGCGCTCACCTGTGATCTTGGCATACTTAGCATAGACAGGCATCGCCATTTGGATCGCATCAATCCAGGTCCAGTAGTTTACCCGGTTGGTGGCCATCTGATGGTCGAGGTTCTCCTTTACCTTGCTTAAGTCCTTCTTGCCGCCGGTCTGAACGTAGCGGTCCATGTAGGTCTGCTGGCAGCACTGGTTGTCGGCATCGGTATCGTTCACGCTGCCACGGGCAGTCCATTTGTGATAATCCGCCCACTTGTCGGTGTAGTCGAGATAACGCTGCTGAGGGTCAATCTCGTAAAGCGCCATCAATCCCTCGTAATATACGGCACGGGTCCAGAGGTTGCTGGTGCGGACTTTCTTCACAAATGTGTCGAGAGTAGGGTCGCTGTACTTTGTCATGAAGTAGTTGTTGGTGCGATTGGCTACTTCCAGGATTTCATTCTGCAGTGCGTTCTGGGCTGATACAGAAGTCAGCCCTAGGAGCATGAAGAGCGATGAAAAGATCAGTTTTTTCATTTGTCTTGTTATTAAATGTTTGTTTATTATTTTTTTTCAAGAATTAGAGAAATAAATTCTATAATTCTAGACTTTAAAGTTTTTATCAAGAATTTAAGAATTAGAGAATTTATTCTCATGCATGATGCTATGAATTGATGAGAAGTTCAAGAAAGTTGACGTTGTCAACTCTTGCTTCTTTGAATTCTTGCCTAGAGGCACGTCATCAAGCAAGAATGAAATTCTTAAATTCTCTAATTCTTGACTTATGATTATTTACTTGATTTCCACGAGTTTCACGGTGCTGTTGAGTCCGCTTGGCACAGGAGTCCAGTTCTCGTAGGTGGTCTTCTTGTAATTGATGTCCACCACATTGATTTCCTTCATCTTGCGCCACTTCACGCCATGACGGTCCATTTCTGCGATGCGGTTGGCTGGCAGATTGGTAACCTCGATGCGGATGATGTTCTTACCCTTGTTGAGTGCATCCTTGCAGTTGAGGATATATGGTACAGCCCAGGCGCATCCTACATATTTATTATTGATATAGACGCGGGCACTTTCACGTACATCCCCGAGGTCGATAGCCCACTGTCTCTGGGCATCATCCTTCGACAGCTTGATGGTGGTTTCGTAAACACCTGTTCCCATCATCACCTTCGCCTTGTCGCTGAGTCCTTCCCAGGTCTTTACTCCCTTGAGGTTGAAGGTTTCGCCCACCTTAGGAGCCTCCTCGGTGAATGACAGCTTCCAGGCATTTGCGGTCAGGTCGATGGTCTTGCTATCTGCAGCAGCGATGGCTTCCTTTTCGCTCACCTTCACCTTGGAACCGAGTTTCCACTCGCTTACAGGCTTATCCGAGGTGATGAGGATGCGGCTCTCTCCACTCTTCAGGTTCAGCTGGATGCCCTTGTCGCTGATAGCCGCCTTGTGGTATTCGCCCGTCATCGGGTTATACCAGAGACCGTTCTTCTCGTTTACAGCCAAGGCTACGCTAGAGGCGATGTCCTTGCTGGTGAGGTTGGCGATGAAGTAATGATGACCGATGCTGTTGTTGCGGCGTATCATCTTCAAGCCCAGGTCCTTTTTCATCAGTTCCGGTTTTGCCGCCTGTTCCATCGCCTTGATGTTATCGCCCTTGATAATCTTGGCACCTTGTGCCTTGAGGGCTGAGATATGCTGGATCACATCGCTTGGCATGATGTTGTTGCCAGGAATGATGATACCCTTGTATCGGGTTCCGGCAGCCGTCTCTACCATTCCATTCTTAAAGGTACACGTGCGGAGATACTTGTCGCTGATGTAATCGCAGTCGAATCCAGCTTTGTCGATGTCGAGAATCACCTTGATAAACTCAGGTGCCTTCTTTGCCATGCTGTGGATGTCGAATTGCATCAGCCAGTTCTTGGTATCCTTGCGCCACATATCTCTTACCGGCAGATAAACCAGGAAGTCGTTGTCTGGCTGTCCCCACTGCAGATAGGTCTGGCAGTTGGTGATGTATTTCATCAGTTCCGGAGCGTCGCGCCAGATGCTGTTGGTAGGACTCATATCCACCGAAGCATAGAATTTCCATCCTGGCCATGGATCGTTCTTAGGCGAATAGGCGGTGCCATGGAAGAACATGTGGTTTACGCCGGCGCAGAACATCAGGTCCATATCCGGTTTCATCTGGCTCAGGGATGTGCGGAAGTGCTCGGTGAGCCAGGTGAAGGTTTCGCTGGATGTATATTTCTTTCCGGTGATGTGCGCAGCCGATGGAGCATATTTCAGCATACTCAGGTCGCTGAAGTTAGGACGGGTCTTGCCCGGATCCTTGCGCAGTCCCTTGATGCCGAAGTCGGTCAGTCCGAAGCCTTCAATCTCAGGAATGTCAACGGCAGCATAGCAGTCGATGAGGTTGGCTGGTGAACCGTGTGCCTGGTTGCGGGTGATGGCGCCACGCTTGTTTGCCCATTTGGTCCACTGCTCCGTGAAGTTTTTGAGCAGCATGTCGCCTAGGGTTTCACGGTAATCGCTTACCACTACGGCATCGCCATCCAGAAATTCCGGGAACTTATCCTGCAACTTGTATCCGTGATATTTCTCGAATTCCGTGAGGAGGGTAGGAGTCCAGTTGGCACCATATACCTCGTAGCTGTCGTTGAAGAAAGTATGAGGATATGGAGTCTTTGAAGCCACGAAGGTGCTGTCGATATGCTGCAGGTAATTAGCCACGGCAGTAGAGTCGAAGTGGTCGATAACGTATCCTTCTCCTCCAGGAGCAGCACGCTTTACCTTCTGTCGGGTACGGCTCTCATAGAGGGCGATGACGCGCTTCTTATATTTTTCTCCTTCCACAGGGAAAGCCTTGATGAGTTTCAGCTTGGCGAAATCACGCTCTTTCTTCGGCACGTTGAACTCAATCTCCATCAGTTTCTGCTTTACATCTACGATGGTATCTACGAATACCGCCTTGCATGCCGCCTCGCTGATAGGTACCCAAGGACCACCGAAAGGCCATCCTGTACCTGTAGCCATATCGGTTTCGATGCCCACCTGCTTGTTTTCCTTTTCCACGAACTTGAGCATATCCATCCATTTTGGCGAGAGATACGGGATCTCATTCTTGTCGTTGCCCTGCACACCATAGAGGGGTGTGATTTCCACGGCACCGATGCCCGCCTTGGCATATTCGCCAAGGTTCCACTTCAGATTCTCTTGATCCACGGCAGATCCCATCCACCACCATCTAATGCCCGGTTTGGCTTCCTGCGTAGGGGTAGGGAGCAACTGTGCCTGGCAGTTGAGTGAAGACATCAACGCCATGGCAAAGGATAATCCTATGAATTTATGATTTCTTTTATTGTTCATCATATTGGGTTTTATTAAGTTGATCCTAATTGTTTATTCTTCGGATGCAAAGATAGCGAAAAATACCCAATAATACCAGTATAATGATTCTTAAAAATGTAAAATTGTACAAATATGCTAGGTGTTTTGCCAAAAAGTCTAGAAATCGCATAAAAAAGAAGACCTCGCAAAACGCGAGGTATCAAGAAAAGAAAAAGGTGATCATCGGCTGATGATCACCTTTCCTTTTAATGGTTCTATCTGAATCAGATATTTCTCGTTTCTGTATTTGACAGGAATCTCCCTTCCGTACTGCATCGCCTTGACGGGTTGGAAATCCAAAACCAGGGTGAGTGGCACCTGGAAGATGTCTTTGTTGAGTTTCATCTTCGGGGTAACCACCACTTGATTCTTCTTGTTTTTTATTTTCAGGGTGGTGTTATCACGCTCCTGCTGGTATGCCGCTACATCATGGAAGGTAGCAATCCAGAGCTTCCCGCTTCGGGCTTGCTCCAGTGCGTAATCAAACATCTTCCATAGGCGGGTCTCGTCGCCGAAACTGTCGTATCCCATGCGGATGCCGTGGGTCATCGTTACCGCCCATTCACCTTTATCTATCACTCCTTGCAGGTAATTCTCAACCCATTCCTGGGTGCGCTTGCTGCCAAGACTAACCTGAAAGGTTCGCGTTCCCACACGGTCTTTGCTGCAATATGCCACCGTCTCGTCGCTCTTCCTGTTGCCTGGATAGAAATAGGTGCGGGGGAAGAAGCCGGTGTGCTGATAGATGAGTGTATCGTTGTGCTGCACCTCGTAGCGCAGCTCTTCTGCCGTCAGCTTGGTAACGTTCTTGTGATTGTAGCCATGACTCGTCATCTCCTGCCCGTCCTGTGCCATTTCCTTAGCCTGTTCCCAAGAGAAGGTCTGTTTCTCAGGATTCTTGGGTTGAAACTCCATACGGGAACCGATGAGGCAGAAGGTGCCCTTGATTCCCAGTTCTTTCATCTTCGGGAAGAGGATGGAGTATTGCTCCTTCAATCCGTCATCGAAGGTGAAGGAGATGGCAGCCTGACAGTTGTCGGCAAATCTAGCAATGGAAATTTTTTGAGCATGGATACCCGAAGGTACCATGCTCAAGCAACAAACGACAAATAAACCAATTAACTTCATAAATGGTATCTTAAACCTATAAGTGTAACAAACATCTAACTTTTATTTGAGAAGTTTCTTCTTCTCGATGAGCTGGAACATCTTGTTGCCCAACTCCTGCGCTCCCTCGGCATCGAAGTGGAGAACATCGCTGCGCAGGCTGGCGTTCGGCACATCTACCACATAGATATTCTTGTCTTCCTGGGCGAGTCGATGCTGGGCATCTTCCACGCCTTGGCTCCACTGCTTGCTCTTGTGCGAGATTCCACCTATTATAATAGGTAGGTTGGCATACTTCTTTTTGCCAGTTTTCTCTACGAGATAGGTGCGGATATAGGTGAGCATCTGCTTCAGGTTGTGATAGTAGTTCTTAGCCTGATGTCGGTCGCTCTCTCCCTGATGCCAGAGCATGAATTTGATGTCATATCCTTCCGGCAACTTGCTCAGCTGGTTGTCGATGCAGGCACCGATATTCTCGGTGAAAGCCTTCAAGAGACTCTTTCCTCCCTTGTCTGAGGCAACGTTCTTGCCGAGATATTCAGGCGATGCGTTCCAATATTGTTTGCTGGTGCTGGTGCAGAGCGTATCGATGGCTGTACCACCGAGACTCTCCTTGATGACATAGAAGTCCTTCTGCAGTTTCTTCTCCACGTTCCAATATACGATGGCGTCGTAAGCCCAGCGGCCCGACTTGTTCTTGTTGTTGATGCGAGGCCAGAAGGTCTCGAACTTGCCCTCTCCAGAAAGGCTGCTGGAACCGAAGCTCCACTGGCAGTACTTGTATTTCTGCTGTTGAATCTCGGCAGGAAGTTCAGAGTTCATCACTCTTCCATCGGTGTTCGACTGACCTGCGGTGAGGATGACCACGGCTGGCTGTTTCTTGGCAGCCACTGGCATCAGGCTCAGGGTTGCGAGTATTATACAAAATATTTTCTTCTTCATTGTTTTTATAATAATTAATGTGTTGTTGTTACATGTTGAGTACCAACTTTATTATTGGTGTTGCAAAGGTAATGTTTTTTAGGGAACAATTAGGTGTAGTTTTCGTTCAAAACTGCACCTAATCGTTCATATTTCCATGTTAGTACCCCTTGTTTTGTGTGTAAAGGCCCTTTCTTACCTCGATTTGGCTTTGTGGGATAGGGTAGAGATACATATCTGCCGTAACACGTGAGGCGTACTGTTTGTACGTTCCATTGACGGTATCATCGTTATCATTAAACATCTGCTTGATGGTATTGACGTACTCATTCCTACGTATCAAGTCAAACCATCTCACGCCTTCTTCGGCTAGCTCGTAGCGGCGTTCGTCTTGCACAGCCTTTTGAAATTCGGCTTCAGATAATGAAGTTTCGATATCTGTTAGACCGGCACGGCGACGAATCCTGTTCACCATTTCCCTGCCTTCCGCAGTGTTTCCTACACACTCGGCATAGAGCAGCATGATATCTTCGATACGAAGAAGCTGGAAGTTCTGCGGCCAGTAAGTGCGGTCCACGATGCTGGCATCCATGTCTGTCATTCCTAATTTCGCACGCTTTACCTTGCTCTCGAAGTATTTAACGTAAAATGTGTTTCCTTCGCTCGTGATGACGTTTCCATCCTCATCAACAGTTTCTTTGAGGTTTAAGGTGCCTCCTGCCCGTTGGTCGAGGTATTCATTGCTACCTTGCTTCTTCTCGATGAAATGCTTTTGCAACCCTCGTTCGATATAGACATGTGTTCCTGTTACCAGATTGTTTCCACACCATTCTGTACCGGGATTGCTAGGTACGCTGAGTGCAACCATCGGATTGCCTTGCCCCGATTCTGCTATATATTGTATTTCAAAGATGGAGTTCTTGTTGTCGTTCTCGTGCAACCAACTTTGATTCCAAGTATCCATATCTGGCATCCAATACTTGTTGTGGGTATTGGCATAGTCTATGACTTCCTTGAAGAGCTTCTGTGCCTCTGCTTTCTTGGCAGTGTCGTTGATAGGAAATCCAGCCATCGTCATATATACTTTTCCGAGAAATCCTTTGGCTGCGACTTGGGTGAGACGTTCATTGTGTAACTTACCTTGATAGTCGGTGGCACTCTCTGCGAGATTCTCCACGGCATACTGCAAATCAGGCACAATGATATTGGTATATATATCTATGGCCTCGCTTTGTCCTAACTCAAACGATTCGTTTGTGGTGAGGATGTGGGTAGGAGCTGGCACTCTACCAAAGAATCTCACCAAGTCGAAGTAGGCTAATGCCCTGATGCAACGTGCTTCCGCCATATATTGCTTTTGAGTGCTTGCATCGTTGAAATCACGCTCCCCTATCTTGTCGAGAAAGGTGTTGGCGGCAGACACAATCTTGTAATAGTCGCTCCAGCATCCCGACACGATATTGTCGGTTAAGAGACCATTTGCATTGAAGGTGGCTACGTCGGCATAGTCGTTCTGCTTGCTGTCGGTGAGCAGCCAGGTGTTGTCTGAGCGAAGCTCGCTCATGGCAAACAGATACTTTGGTATAGGTTTCAAAGTGCCATATAACCCAGTGAGTGCTTGATCCATCTGCGCTTCCGTCTTGTAGAAGTTGTCTGTAGTTTGTGTGTTCTTTGGCGTTACCGTCAGAAAATCATCACAAGCCGTGAGAGTTAGGGTCGTTACACCTATTATTATATACTGATATAGTTTCATAATCTTTGCTTGTTTAGAATTATATGTTTATTCCGAAGTTGCTTTAGAACTGTACGTTCACTCCGAAGTTGAATGTCCTTGCCATAGGATAGGCTCCATAGTCATAACTGGAGATGCGACTGGATGAATTGTTGCTCTCTGGCGAGTAGCCTCCGTCGTAGGAGTCAATCATGAACACATTCTCTACGCTGGCACTCAGACGGATATTGTCTATGAATGCTTTCTTAGGCATACGCCAGTTGTAGGATAGTGTCACATTCTTTAGCTTGATGAAGTCGCTGCTATAGAGCCAACGGCTGTCGTACTCCTCGTTGATGCCCGAAATCCAGGCGCAAGGTGTATGTCCATCGCCAGGATCTTCCTCTGAGAACCACATATTCTTCCATTTGCTCAATACATTAATGGATGTACCCATGCCTTGTCGGTCGAATGCTCTTCCGATGGCACCATATATCTTTCCGCCAGTCTGTGCCGTGATGAGGAAAGAAGCCGTCCAGTTTTTGTACTTGAAAGTATTGGTCATACCATAGGTGCAGGATGGCTGCGGATGTCCCATATGTACACGGTCGGCCTCGGTTATCTTGCCATCAGGAACTCCATTAGGACCACTAATATCCCGATAACGAACAGATCCTACAACCGACCCCGTTTGGGTAGGGTAGCGTTTTAAATCTTCTTCTGTCTCATATACACCAGCAGCATAATAGAGGTAATATTCTCCGGCTGGGCGACCAACTTCGATGACCTGAGTGGAGTTGTCGTAGCCAGTGAATATGGTGGAGTTGGCTCCCAGGTCGATGACTTTGTTTTTGTTCCAAGAGAATTGTAGGTTTGTG
Organism: uncultured Prevotella sp.; assembly: GCA_900551985.1. Lineage (GTDB taxonomy): Bacteria > Bacteroidota > Bacteroidia > Bacteroidales > Bacteroidaceae > Prevotella. Next base: position 8,707 of record URYG01000008.1, read on the forward strand.
GTCCAGCGCAATTTACCTGTCAGATTCTCAGTCTTCAGCTCAGTCTCGATGCCTGTGTTGCGAATGTTTCCCACGTTGGTGTAGCCCTTGGTGTAGCCCATGTCTGCTGGCAGCGTGATTTGATAGAGCATATCACGGATGTTCTTCATGTAGAAATCTACCGCTACAGAGATGCGGTTATTGAAGAATCCTAAGTCGATGCCGGCATTCCAGGAATCCGTCTTCTGCCATCCCAAATCATCATTGGCGGTGCTGCCCGGTATATATCCTGTTGTCAGTTTCCCGTCTTGGCTATAGTTGCTGTTGCTCAGTACGCCATACGCCGAATTGCTTGGTATGGAGTTAGAACCATTTACACCATAGCTTATGCGAAGCTTGGCCTGGTTGAGTATCCATTCTGGTTTCCAGAATTTCTCGTTGCTGGCTCTCCATGCACCTGAAACGGCAGGGAAGGTACCCCATTTCTTGTTCTTTCCAAAGCGGCTGCTGCCATCCCTACGGAAACTTGCATTGAGCAAGTAACGGCTATCGTAGCCATATTCTGCACGAGCGAAGTAGGATACCAGACGGTCTTCTGTATTGTAGTTGGCCGATACATTCTTCAGGGTTACGGTGGTCATATCGGAAAAGCCACCGTTTAGAGAATTGTTAGGGTATTGGGTGGCTCCGATGCTATAGGAATTTCCGTCCTTGGTCATCTCTACTGACCATCCGCCCACCACGTTGAGGTGGTGCTTGCCGAAGTCCTTGTTGTAGGTTGCTGTAGCCTGACCTAGGAACTTATGGCTGCGACTCCCCGTCCAACTGCCTGTGCTGTAATATCCTTCGGGATAAGAAGCCCAGTATCTGTTGAGTGAACTTGGAGTAAAGCGATGTCGTTCGCTGTTGGAGAATAGCCAGCTACCCAAGAGCTCTGCCGTTAGTTCTGGAAGAATCTGGTAGCGTGTAAAGGCTGATGAGCTGATGCGGATTTTCTCGTCGCGATAGCTCGAGTACTCCATGTTTGCCACAGGACTGATGGTACTGCTGGCCCAGAGATATTTGCCGTAGGGTTGCGAACTGGTGTAGAGACCAGCGTTGGCTTCAGCCACAGGTGCTAGCGTTAGCGCTTGTTGTGCGGTATTGTCTTTGCCATCTACGTTACCTCCCTTGGTTACGGTAAATTGCGGTGTCAAGTCGAAGCCCAGGGTAAGTTTATCCTTGACAGTGGTCTGTGCACTTATCTTGAGGTTGATGCGCTGGAATCCTGTGTTGATGACGATGCCGTCTTGGGTGATATATCCCAAAGATGCACGATAGTTGCTCTTCTTGTTGCCGGAAGATATGGAGAGATTGTAGTTTTGAGCGAGTGCGCTTTGGAAGATAGCTTTCTGCCAGTCGATGAGGGCGAGGCCACCGTAGTTAGGCATATCCCAGCGTGGGTCGTTCACATAGTTGGCGCTGGCACTGCCTATGATAGCTAATCGTTCGGCGTAACTATCTGTAGCTTTGGCACCTTTCAGTCCATATTGGTTTACATAGCGCACGTTGTTAGACTTTTTTCTCCATTCTATCCATTCCTCTGGACTCATGATGTCCATATAGCGTTCGGGGCTGCTTAGTGAGTAGTCTGCACTGAAGGTGACTCTCGTTTTGCCGTCGTCATTGCCTTTTTTCGAGGTGATGATAACCACTCCATTGGCACCTCGGCTTCCATAGATGGCACTAGAGGAGGCATCTTTCAGTACCTCGATGCTTTCGATGTCTTGTGGGTTGATGTTCACGAGGTCGAAGTTTTCGTCCATCGGAACACCATCTACCACGAAGAGGGGATTGGAGTTGCCGTTCTCATTGATGGAAGTGGCACCCCGTACGTTGATTTGTACTCCGCTGCCAGGTGCACCACTGGTGGTGCGTACTTCTACGCCTGCCAATTCTCCTTGCAAGGCACTTGCCACATTGCTCACGGGGCGATCTTTCAGCAGATCGCCCTTAACTTTGGCTACGGCATTGGTCACGTCACCTTTCTTTACAGAGCCATAGCCGATGACCACCACTTCTTCCATTACCTTGGCATCATCTTTCAGTACTACGTCCATTTTGCCAGGTTTTACTTTCAGTTTTTCTGTCTTCATTCCTATATAGGAATATTCTAGGACAGTAGTGTTGCTGGGTACTTCGATGGTATATTTGCCATCTATGTCGGTAATAACACCTGTCGTGCCCGCCTTGATGGTTACACCTATCAGAGGCTCGCCATTTTGGTCGGATACGGTGCCTTGTATGGTCTTGGTATTTTGAGCCAAGCCATTGAGACTGGCACTTGCTAATATGAGGGTGAATAGTATCTGCTTCATAATGGTTGTTATTCTTCTGTGATAGTTTTAAATTGTTTCCAAATCTCTTGTTCCTCGTAGAGCCATTTGCTTCCTGTAGGGACATACAGCGTAGTTGTACTCATGTACTCTCCAAAGGCATCTTCGGCGGTGGTGGGAGGAGTTGTTGCCTGGATATGTAATTCCTTTAGTCCGTTACAGTAGCCGAAAGCCAACCTTTCGATGGTCTTTGTCGAGGCTGGCAGTGTGATGGTTTGTAACTTTTTACATTGTCCGAAACAAGCTTTCGGTATGATTTCTACTCCTTCCGGTATATTGATGCTGTTGAGCGTTACGCAGTTGCAGAAAGCTCCTTCTCCCAGATAAGTTATACCATAGGGGAGAGCGATGCTAGTCAGCTCGTTGTTATTGGCAAAAGCCATTTTGTCTATTCCTGTGATGTCGTATGCCCAATGGTCTATTATGACTATCTTAGGTATATCGATGCTGCCTGTGTAGGTTGTTATCTTGGCACTGTTGCTTTCACTTAGGTGAAGAGGTTTGCCTGGGTCGTATGTGACCCAGGCTTCGCCGTTGCCCTTTTCGCAGATAAACAGCTGGTTGCCCTTTTCTAAAGTGGTTTCCTTGATGGTCTCTTTGAGGGTAAGGTCATTATTGTCAAGGCATGAGCATAAGATGCTCGTACTTGCCATGATAATGCTTATGATGAGTGAGCTTTTGTTCATAATGAGTATCTTTTTTATTTATTTCTGTATTCATCTACCATGTGTCGGTAGTTAGTGAAGTTATAGCCATATTCACTAGGCTGGACAGGGGCAAGGAAGATAAAAGCTGGTAGCATACCTTCTTTGTCTCGCTTGACTATTAGTTCTTTGGCATCCAGACTCTTGAAACTGTTCTTTGTCAATTTCTGGTCGTTGTCCCATTTCTGGGTAGTTGGATTCCAGGAGAAGGAGTTGTTCTTGACAGTGCTGTCCTTCTTGTTGCCATCGACCATAGACAAGTGTTTGCTGCTCTTGATGGCATCCGAACCGTATGAGAGGCAGTTCTCTAGGATATGTCCATAACCATTTACATTGCTGTTGCCGTTTTCTGTCCTGTCCTTGCGGTTGGTCATGTTGTAGTTGGCTCCTCCATTTTTGTAGGCAGAGCAGTGGATGAAATGTAGTCCGCCCAGATGATGGTTGGCGTAGAAGCCGTTAGCTCTGTTTTCGGCAGATATGCAGTTTTCGGCGATATGCATTGGTGCCTTCTCGAACTTAGTCCTCGCTACTTTTCCCATGCCATAGCCACCGCATTTGAATCCGTTTCCATCGGCAATCTTCTTGTCTTCGCCGTTGGTTGGGGCCAGTCCGTTCTTATATGCGATGCTATAGAGAAACTTCACTGGCGCTTGGGCGTTGATGAGGTCGTATCCATCGTCACTGTTATACCAGGCACGGCATCCAATGAAAACATTGTCTTCGCTGTCGAGTGTACCTGGGTGGCATCCAAATCCGTCGCTATTGCCTCCCTTGCCATTTTCTGAAACGGTGTCATAATTGTTGTATGCGTCGCAATTGATAAAATAGTTGTGGGCGCATTTCTTGATGAGGTAAAAGCCTATGCCCATACCGTCGTGGGCTGATATATTCTCCAGTTTGTTGTGTGAGGCATTGAATATTCTGAAGTTTTCACTTTGGGTATGGTTTGCTTGTGTTACTTGTATTCCAATGCTCTCTACGTTCTTGATGTGGATATAGCTGCCTGTTATCAGGAATCCTGTGATACGGGCATCGGGCTTTATCTCAGAGAAGTCGAAAACAGGGCGATTGCCTTGTGCGTCCAATAGGCCTATGTAGTTGATGGGCTTTTGGGCTGTTCCGCTCTTGTCGAGTAAGAATGCCACGGCATACACCTTTTGGTAGTTGGGAGCCATCAGGTCTTTTTCCTTGATTTTGTAAATGCCGGGCATCATATATATGGTGTCGCCAGGTGCTACGAGCGATTGCGCTTTGACAAGAGTAGCAAAAGCTCTAGATGAACTTTCGCCGTTACTCTTGTCGTTTCCCGTTGGGGATATATAATATGTTTTCGTAGTTATGGCCTCTTTGTACGTCTTTTTATTGCCTGCTGCTGTTGGCGTTTCGTTATTACTTGGTCTGCGCTCGATGGTAATATTCTCAGCTTTGGCAGGGCTTGTCAAGTAAGCTCTCTTGATGCGGAGCTCGGATTTTCCATCGGCAGGGATGAAAGTGATATTCTTTCTGGTGCTAGTGAAGAGGTAGTTGTATCCATTGCCATCGTGTGAATGTATCTTGCTCACTTTTGCGTTCACTTTGAGCAGATTTTGCTTTTGACGTTTGAATGTCGGTGGCTCGTTGGTGGCTGTCAGTGAATACTCTGTGTTGGGTTTGCCTCTTACGATGACTCCCGTTTGGACAGGTATTACATTACCCACCTTGACAAGTTTTACGAGATGGCTCTCACTGCCGGGGATGATGCCGTAGGCTATCAACCCAACTGGTACGGCTAGGTTTTCACCGGAAAGGTTGCCGAACACGGCGTAACCGTCTGCTCCGGTCTTCACCATATAGTAGTTCCAGTCTTCTTCGGCTGTGTCGGATTCGTTCTTTGGGTCTGCAATAACAGCCACTTTACCTTCATTTTTGGGAAGATTGATTTTCTTGATAGCGATATACTTCTTCAAGATGTTCGCCTTATACATCAGCTGGGCTACCAACTGAGCATTGACCCTTGCACCGAGTTCATTGGTGTGGGTACTGCCACCTGCAGGAAAGAATTGCTTGCAACCTTGTGGTCCCCATGATTCCATGTATTGTTTGCAGGCTGTAGTAAGGTCGAGACATTGTACCTTTAGGGAGTCTGCTACTTTTTTCATGTGGTAAGGATAGTCGTAGGTGTGGTCTTCCTCGTTTACACCATGCGCTTTTCCGTTGTCGATGCGTCCCATACGAGAAATTTGGGTGCCATCGAAAAGCTTGCGACAGATGGATGTTACCAGAACTGGAGTGGCACCTAGATTACGTGTTTCACTTATAAATTTAGCTAAGTACTCACGATAGACATCGGTAGTTACTGACTTCTGGTCATTATGACCGAATTGGATGAGTACCAAGTCTCCTTTCTTGATTTCCTTTTTGGCGTTAGCCCAGAACTTCTTGTAGAAGCTACGTGCGCTCTCGCCACGGTCGCCCCAGTTTTTCACGGTCATGCCATTGGCGAAATAGTCACCAAATACCTGCCCCCAGCCATACATTCCTTTTTGGTCGGGTTCGTTTTGGTCGTAGTCTGCCATGGTGGAGTCGCCGATGGTGTGAATTTTGGCATTGGCTGTGACAAGAGCCAGGAATATGATGGATAGAATACAAATTACTCTTTTCATAATCGTTGATGTTTATGTTTTTTATTTATAAATGATTTTCTTGTTCCTGTAAATGTATATATGGTTGCGAATAGGCTGGCTCACTCTCGTTCCGTCGAGGGTATAGTAATGCCCGTCGATAGATTTGCTTGTGTTGATGGTGTGGATGCCAGTGGATGGCGAGCCGCCCAGCTGTAGGATGAGCTCAGACATATCTACGAGATTGTCGCTAAGAATATAGTCTGCAAGAATGTTGTTGCTATATAATAAGGTGGCTGCAATTCTTGCGTTGATTCTGGCTCCTTCTTCAGAGGTGTGAGTGTATCCTCCGTCGAAGAGTCGTTTGGCAGCGATGTCGGTACCGATGCCTTCCAGCAGTTTTTGAGTCTCGGCAGTCATGTCGAGGCATTCTATGCCTTGTTCCTTTGCCACTTCTTTCATATAGGCAGCGTATTCCTCATGCAGTCCGGTGTTAGCACGATCATCACCCTGCTGTCCTCTCACTTTGCCGTCTTTCATCAGGTTGCGGCAGATGCTGGTCAGTAGGATTGGCGTTGCCTTCTTGCTCTTAATATTCTTTACCAGAGTGGTGAGGTATTTCTTGTAGTCTTCTGCTGACAGACTCTTCTCGTCGTTGTGTCCATATTGTATCAGGGCATAGTCGCCGGTCTTGATGTTGTCGCGTGCCTCTTTCCATGTTATGTTACAGCCGTTTTTGGAGGTGTAGCCTGTGTGCGCCCAGTTGATGACGTTGATTTCTGATGAGAACATCTCGCCAAAGTATTGTCCCCATCCCTTGGTCTTCTCTTCTTCCTCATAGGTTGACATGGTGGAGTCTCCAAAAAGGTGTATGGTGAGAAGGGTAGGTGTATAGCCTATATTGAAAGTACCGTAGCCATAGTCCTTGCTTCCATCCTTCAGACGCATGAAGTTGATCACTGGCAGACTGCCGTCGGTGGTTCTAGCCGCCGTCAGCTCGTTAAGGTTGAGGCTGTAGAAGTCGGCATCGCTCAAGTCATCGTTCACCCAAGTATTTTTGGAGTAAGAAAAAGAGTTGCCTTCTATGGTGCATTGCGCGATGTCGATTGAGGTCGCTATCTTGGTGGAGCCGTAAGAGATGTTATGGGTAACGATGTGTCCGTATCCATCTACGTCAATGGCGTCTTCCTTCGATTTGCCTTTTCTGTTGACGAAGGAGAAGTTGTAGCCTCCGTTTTTATAGGCGGAGTTGTGGTCGAATTTCACGCCGCCCAGGTGATGGTTGGTATAAAAGCCATTGGCCTTGTTGCCCACGGAAAGGCAGTGGCTCACTACGTGCATCGGCACAGAAGAGATTTTCACTTCTTTGCCCATGCCGTAACCGCCTGCTTTGAATCCGTTTCCATCGGCACGCTTGTTGCCGTCTTTGTCGAAACCATTGCGATAGGCGATGCAATACTCCACGGTGGCTGCTGACTGACAATTGATGAAGTCGAAGCCGTCGTCGCTGTTTTGCCAAGCTCGGCAATATTCAAATCTGTTGCCTTCGCAGTTGGCACTCACGTGGCAGCCGAACCCATCGCTGTTGCCTCCATTGTTCACTGATTGGTTTACGCTGTCGAAGTTATTATAGGCATCGCAGTTGCTCAGGGTGTTGTTCGCTGAACTGCCTGTGATATAAAAACCGATACCCATTCCGTCGTGTGCGGCAATATTGTTGAAAATACAGTTCTTGCCTCCGTTGATGCGGAAATTCTCCGACTGGGTGTTGCTTGATGATTGGGGTACATTGATGCCGATTACCTCGAAGTTGGAGAACTTCAGGTATTTGGCGTGGATGTAGAATCCTGTGAGTCGTTTGCCTGTCTTGATGGCAGATAGGTCGAATTTGGGGCGATTGCCCTGTGCATCTAAGATACCCTTATATATAATAGGTGAAGATTCTGTTCCGCTGATGGCGAAATCGAAGATGATGTCCCATACGTTGCTGGATGTTCTGTCCATCATCTCGCTTTCCTTCACCTGGTAGGTGCCGGGCAGGATGTTGACCACATCACCAGCTTTCACCTTGTTTTGGGCTGTGGCGAGCGAGGCGAAAGGAGTGGATTCGGAAGTGCCATCGTTTTTGTCGTCTCCCGATGGGGAAATGTAGTAGCTTGTGGCATTGGTTGCCAGAACAGCGAGTGTCAAGGCGATGGATAAAACGAATTTCTTCATAGAGTGAATATTTATAGTGACAAATGAGAGAAATGTTTGAGATAGGAACTAGTGTTTCTGAGGCTAGATGAAAGTTCCGTTCCGTGACTTGGAATGTATATTCCGTGACACGGAATGGTGGTTTCGTGTCACGGAACGGAGATTTTCGAGCCTTTTTTAGAAGGCGATAGCGAAGCGGAAATATCCCTTGTAGCTATTGCTGTTACGAGTGATGTAGAGGTTTACGCCATCTCCGGTTTCACATAAAGGAGATATCCATGCATATTGTCCACCTCTAAGATCGCTAGACCAATAGAATTTATCTGTTGCATTGGTTGCAAAATCAGTAAATTGCTGTAATGAGCCACTTGCTTTTGTGATGCTTTTTGAAATGGCAGTATAGTTGTCTTGAATCTGTTTCAATTCAGCATAAGATGGAAGATACCATTTTGAGCAGTTGCTAACGGTGTTCGCTGTGCGGAAAGCTGTCAGGATGTTGGTAAATTCAGAGCTGCCAGTTTTCACTCCTTCTGTGTTTGTCTCATCAGTATTGTCGCCCACTTTTTCAATAACAGCTGTATTGTTATAACCCAAGAACTGAGTTCCTGCTGATGTTATTGATATTGTTGTTTTGATGTAACTGTTGGACGTTTCGTTGTCTGTGAACCAAGTAGAGTAGTCGTATTTCACAGAAGTACACATTCTGGCAACATTTCCGTCATTACCATTGTTGATGGCAATAGCCAGGCCGTGAGTAGCATTAGGAGCTTCGGCTTTGAGAATATCCTGAGTTTCGGTGTAGGTTCCATTGTAGAGCGCAGATGGCTGAGGGTTGCCTACATAGTAAACTACGCCAACTATTGTCTTGCCTGCTGCTGTAATTTTGCTCAAGTCGTAAGCCTTATCCACTACGCTTCCGTCGTTGAGCAAGAAGTCGCCGATTTCGAGTACGTTCTCTGCTTCCTTCTCCGCTAAATCTTGATTACCCTTGTCAACTGGTGTCCAGCCTGTGATGGTCTTCGATGAGATGGCAAGCGCTGTCTGCTGGTTTTCCTTGTTAATGGTTAAACCATACTGAATGTCGTTTCCTTCTGTGGTCTTGTCAAGAGAGAGTGTTCCGCCGAAGGTTTTTCCGTTGTAGTTTACGCTAATCTTCACATTCTCTCCTTCGAAGCTTTGTGGAGGAAGGATGAAGCTGCTCTTTTTGCCTGGAGTGAAAGAAATAGTGAGGTCGCCCTTCTTGTCTCCTGCAGTAACAGTACCATTGGATGTGTCGAAAGTACCATTCAATACGACATCGTGCAATGTGATGGTTGATGATGCAGTTATACTTCCGCTGCCTGTGGTATCATCTCCATCAGCTCTTGTCCATGCCTTGGCAGAACTGCTGTTGGTGCTTGTTGCATCAGTTACGGTAAACGATAGCTCCGACATCTTGTGGGTGAAGGTGAAGGAAGCATTTGGATTTTGGCGGGTAGCAGAAGCTGTGCCGTACATATAGTCGGCTGGCTCATCGAATGTGATGATTTTGTTCTCGGCTGATACGCTTTCGTTGTAAGGATAGTAAGCGGTGAAACTGTGACTCTCGTCGCCCAAGAGATAGATGACATTGTCGCTGGTGAATACACCGTCTCCACTTGTAGTGACATACTTTACATTGATGTTATTGTCGGCATCCGACACACCGATAGCGTCATTGGCATCCCAAGAGGTATCGTGGGCTCTGGTCTGCAATTCGTGGATAGATGCTGAAACCTGAAGTTTGCTGCCTGCATCACTTCCACCGAAATCGAACTCGTTGCTAGAGCAGCTACTCATTATCAAGGCTGCCATGCTAGCGAAAAGAATGCTTTTTTTCATAATGATTTTTTTTATAGTTGTTCGTTTTTATTGTTGTATTGTTTGATTTTGAAAATCGAACATAATTCTTGTTAGTATTTTTCTTTGTTACTTGTTGGCTCTGCGAATAGCCTTGTATGCGGCCAAGGCATCTGTGCCTTTGAAGCTGGTATCTAGGTTGCCACTAAACTGCATACCCAAGAGATAGGCGCTGCCATCGCTATAAATCCATATCTCGTCGCCAGCCTGGTATTTGTATTCCAATGTGAGCGGAGTGAGTGGCTCAGCCTTGTTGCCTTTCTTGTCCTCCTTCTTATAAGATAAGGTGGCTAGATTCTTCCAATTGGTTCCGTTCAGAACGGCTACATAGAGCTTGGCTTCCTCTTTGCTGGTGTTCACTTCAAACTGGAATGTGCCGCCACTGGTAGGCTTTATCTGCATCATGCATGAGCGAGGCACCATCGTAACATCTACCTGGTGTTCCTTGGTACTTCCTTGTGGCGCACGGCGGAAAGCCAAGGCATTGTTAAACTGACGTGTAGTACCATCGATGGCAAAAGAACGACGCATCTTCATTGCGCGCATACCTCTATATTTACCATCTTGGATTTTGTCGGCAGGTCGTGTATCGCCGATGAAAACTACTCCGTCAGCCACTTTAGCTACCGCTTCGTTTAGTTCGATAGGAGCTTCGGATACGTTGAATACTTTTGCCATGTCAATGTCAACCTGTGCGTGTGCGATTGCCGAAAAGCATATCGCTGCCAAGAGCATAAATGATTTCTTCATAATTTATAAAACGTTGTTTGGTTATTGCTTTTTATTCTGCAGCAAAAGTACTCAGAAATCAAGGAAAGCAAATGTACGATTGTGCATATTGATGGAAAATATTACCATCAGAACCTCTTTTTTTGTGTTTTTGTACATGAATACAAGTTTTTTCGCTATTTTTGCAACACATTCCATATAAACCGATTAAAAGACTGGCTAATGAATAAAAAGATGATTCTATGTATTGAGGGCTTTATGATGTTGCTGCTGGCAACTTTTCTGCCACTCAAGATTGGTGCACAGAGTGTATATCAACTCTCTGTTGACAATGTATTGCCTACGAATTATGTTCGTACGATACAACAAGACAAGTATGGTTACCTTTGGTTTGCCACCACTTCGGGTTTGGTGCGCTATGATGGGTATCAAACCGAAGTGTTGAAGCCGTCCACTGCGGGCAACCGTAAGTTCATGCAGGATTCCCGTATTTTAGGAATCAAGCCATGGGGAGACAGATTCTTGTGGATTCGTCTTCGTGGTCGTCTCTATTGCTGCTACGATATTGATAAAAATGCCTTTGTAGATTTCACGGGCAATGGCAGCTATAGTCAACCCATCAAAGGTTACACCCTTCTTTCTACTTCAGAGATGATGGTTTGGAACGAAAAGGGTGAGGGAAAGCGTATCCGTTTTGATGGAAAGAACTTTGCCTCAGTAAAAATGTCGCTCCCAGTTTCTGATGTAATCAACTACATTCAGGCAGGAAAGAAGGAGCTTTTGGTGGCTGGTGATGGTACCATCTATCAATATAAAAATGGTAAGTTTGTTAATATCTTTTCTTCCTTCGTCAATAAATCGGTACGCAAGGTAACGGAGGCCTCCTATTGGGGTGGCTCCATCTTCCTGACCACCAATGATGGCATCTATCAGTATCTGATAGAATCAAGACAGTTGGTTCGTTCTGCTTACAATCCTAAGCAGCCTCATGTGGTACTGGATAACATGGGCAATGCCATCATTCTGGCTCTGGATGGTAGCGACGTCTTCTATCTTACATCTAAGAAGTCTTATCATTTCGAGGGCATCTATAATCAGCAACTCTTGCAGTTGAACAGTGAGCCACGCTATCAGTTTTATGCAGCAAGTGATGGAAATTTATGGATTTCCACCTATGGAAATGGACTCTTCTCTTATGACACCCAAAAGGAAAAGCTGGAGTCGTATGTCGACCTTCTCCCATCTCCTTATGTATATACTCCTTTTGTTGATAAGGCACATAATCTCTGGGTATCTCTGGAGAATATGGGTGTGTATGTCATCAACTTTGCCCAGTCTGAGGCAAGCTATCTATATTATAATGGTGATAGGTCGGGTATCAATCACGAAGATGATGTTCGCCTTCTCAAGCGTGTGGGCAAGAGTATTTATATCAGCAACATGCAGAATGGCAGTAAGGTGGCGGATGGATTATTGAAGAACCTCCGGTCTTTTGATAGCTATCATGATGATATAACATCAGTGGCGCAGGATGCGAAGGGTAAGCTTTATGTGGGTACTCGAAAAAAAGGTGTCTTTGATGTTGATGGTGATGGTGGTAAGAATCATGTGCATTCTGACAGTCCGGAATCTATCGGAAAGGGAAAAGTCAGTGATATTCTTTTTGATCAGAAAAACAGAATGTGGGTTTCACTTTTCGATGCAGGACTGGAAGTTTATCTGAACGGGAAGTTTATTCATGTGATAGAGAGTAGGTCGTTGCAGGCTCGCAACATGGAGATGGATAAGCAAGGCAACATCTGGCTTTGCACCAGCCGGGGAGCCTTGCGTTTCAATCCCGATGAAATATTGCGTAATCACAAGGCTTTTCAGATGATTCATGTTTCGCCTTCAGACCAGGTGAATGATGAGGTGCATAGCGTGTATGAGGACAGCAAGGGAAGAATATGGATAGGAAGCATCGGAAATGGTGTGAAGATGATAGATGGAAAGGATACCATAACTTATACCACCCGTGATGGACTTGCCGACAATAATGTGCAGAGCATCGTGGAACATCGACAGTCGGGAGATGTGTGGCTGGGTACTGATAATGGTATCTCCCGTTTCCGCAAGGGTACGTTCAATAACTTCTATTTTGGCGCCAACTCATTGGAGAATGCCTGTACAGAGGATAATGCTGTGGAGTTGGACAATGGCAACCTTGCCTTTGCCACCCATCATGGTGTGATGACCTTCAATCCGGGTGATATCCACGAGAGCAAGCCTGCTTTCCCTCTGGCGATTACCAAGATAGAGGCAAATGGTATCTCTATTGGAGAATTGGAAGGGGACGAGGCTAGATTGGATGGTACACTGACCCGTGCTCGGGAATTCTCCATCAGCTATCATCTGAATTCGCTCACCTTCTATTTTTCGGATTTCTATTATGCCAAGAAGAATGGTAGCTCATTCACCTATTATCTCAAAGGATATGACAAGGATTGGAGCAATCTCTCGCGCATCAACTTTGCGCAATATCGCAATCTGCCTGTGGGGCATTATACCCTGCACGTGCGTTCTTGCAATGCCAACGGTGTGTGGTCGCCAGAAGAGGTGACGCTCAAGATAGAGGTGCGCCCTCCTTTCTATGCCACCTGGTGGGCATACCTTATATATATAGCACTCGTGGCGCTCGCCATCTATTATGTATATGTCAACTTCCGCCGTATCAATAATCTGCGCAACAAGATGAAGGTGGAAAACCAGCTCACGGAGTATAAACTTCGCTTCTTCACCAATATCTCGCATGAGTTCCGTACGCCGCTTACAATCATCAAGGGTGATATGGACCGACTCAAGACCGTGGACAAGGTGCCTGGAGAGATGAAACAGCCGCTCTCGTCTATGGCGAAGAGTGTGGAGAGAATGATGCGACTCATCAACCAGCTCCTGGAGTTCAGAAAGATGCAGAACGACAAGCTGCAGCTTGCCTTGGAGAAAACGGATGTCATCGCCTTTCTGCAAGACATCTTCTTGAACTTCAGTAATATTGCCGAGGGTAAGCATATCAACTTCATTTTCCTGCCTTTCGACAAGAGTTACGAGATGTATGTGGATCGCAACTATCTGGACAAGATTATCTACAATCTCCTATCGAATGCGCTGAAATATACCCCGAGTCATGGGGATGTGGCTCTGCGTGTATCGCTGAATGCCAATCAGCATTTGCTCATATCGGTAGAGGATACGGGAGTGGGGGTTGAGAAAGCGAAGCAAGACTTGCTCTTCCAGCGTTTCAACCGCAGCAGTTATTCGCATGATAGCATCGGCATCGGTTTGCATCTTACGGCAGAACTGGTGCGTGTGCATCATGGAGAAATCTCTTATCACGACAATCAGCCTCATGGCAGTATCTTCCGTGTAGAACTGCCTGTGGATGAAAAGGTGTATGAGGAGAAAGACTTCATGGCTGTGGATAATGCGGTGACACAGGAGGAGAACAGCAAGCCGCGCACTGCCCTGGAGATGGAATACCGGGAGATGCCGCCTAAGCCGCTGAATCATTATCGGGTGCTCGTGGTAGAGGATGATAATGATGTGAGGGAGTTCCTGAAGAACGAGTTGCAGCGTTATTTCGAGATAGATCTGGCTGCTGATGGGCAGGAAGCTTGGGAAAAGATGCAGGAACAGAAGCCTGCCTTGGTGGTGAGTGACGTGATGATGCCTAGAATGAACGGATATCAGTTGGTGAAGAAGATGAGAGAAGATGTTAAATTCACCGACTTGCCGATCATTTTATTGACGGCACTTACTGCAGATGACAAGAAACTGAAGGGTATAGATGCAGGAGCGGATGCTTATATTGAGAAGCCATTCCATACCGATATTCTGATTGCCACCTGTTGTCAGCTCCTGGAACAGCGCAACCACTTGAAGCAGGTGTATGGACAGCAACCTGCGGGTAGCGCCAAGGCGGTGGCTCCTGAAGTAATCAAGGACGAACAGGACAAGAAATTCCAAGCTGTACTGGATGCCTGGCTTGCCGAACATATCACAGATCCGCAGCTCAATATCGACAGTTTTGCCGAGAGCATGGGATATGGTCGCACCACCTTCTATAAGAAGATAAAACGCATCACAGGAACAACGCCAAATGATTATATCCGTTCTTTGCGTATGAACAAGGCTGCCGAACTTTTGAAGGATGATAGACTTACGGTTGCCGAAGTGGGATATCAGGTAGGTATTGGCGATCCGTATTACTTCAGTAAGTCGTTTAAGAGCTTCTTTGGCGTGAGTCCAACGAAGTATCGAACTGGCAAATGATCTGATGAATTGAATGAAACATAAAAAAAAGAAAGCTAGTTGCTTCAACTGAAGTAGCTAGCTTTCTTTTTTTTGCTATTATCTATACTTTGATGAAATCATATCGTTCTTGAAGAACCCTTTCTTACTTGTTCTTCAGAAAATCAATTTCTACGATTCTCAACACAGGCTTACCCTTCTTGATTCCGATGAAATCGAGGGTACTTGCCTTGCCGCCAGCCAGCTCCTTGGTATCGCTGAGCTGGGTCTTGCTCTTGGCATCGCCTATCATCCTGATGGTGATATCCTTCGCCTTCACCGGCTTGTCTATCTTGATGTGAACGTAACCGAGGCAGGCGTAGGTATAACCTTCCCAAACCTTCTTCTTGCCGGCAAAGATGGCGAGCGGATACATCTTGTCTCTCCAGCCCGTGAGTTTCATGGTAATTTCATCTACCTTTTCTTTCTTGGCAAACTGACAGGTGATCCATGCATTCTCTGGCTTGCCATCGCTCTTCCATTCAGAAGTTTCGTCGTCGTCGAAGGTCTTCTGGGCATCTTCCTGGTTGCTGCCAGCTATGACGCCTGTGATATCGATGGTCTCCTTGATATCGGTATAGGATGGGGTAGATGGAGTTTCGCCACGAGAAAGGTCGCCCTTCAGGCTGAACTGAGGCAGATAGTGCTCGATATCTACCTTCTGGGTCTGCAAGTTGATGCTTGCCACGCCCTTGATGCCATCAGCACCTGCACAGATAGTGATGTTTCCTGGGTTCACGGTACTGCGAATCAAGACTCTGTTTACACCGCACTCTACTGGCAAATCAATCTTTCCGATGTAATTGTCGAAGGTGTTGTCGCTGTCTGTAGAATCGAGAATGTCAGCTGCCTTGCGGGCTGCCTTCTGCTCTACGGTCTCGTTCTTATCTACCACGAGACTCTGCTTCTTGGCTGCAAGTGCTTTCTTCATATCCTCGTTAGGAGTTGCCAATCCGCCAATCCATTCCATTTCGCCTTGATAGTTGAAGTGGATGGTGCGGTTGTCGAGCGGACAGCGTCTGCCTTGCTTATCTACCACCTCTACCTGGATGAGCGCCATGTCGGCACCATCAGCCTTGAAACCTTCCGGGTTCTGGATGCTGGTGAGCTTGATGTGATGAGGCTCACCGGCTGTTTCGATGGCATAACGGCTTGTCTCCTTCTTGGTCTTGGCATCTTTTGATTTCTTGTCAGACTTATCGTATGTATAAGCCACAGCCTCAATCTTTCCTGCCTCGAAAGGTACGTTCTTCCAGGTGAAGAGCCACTGGTTGCTGCGTTCGCCCATGCCTAGGCTCTTGCCGTTGACGAAGAGTTCTACCTCGTCGCCGGTACTTACCACGTATTCAGTCTGCTTGATGGTTCCTGGCTTGTAGTTCCAATGGCCCACGATATAGGTGGCATCCTTTTCTGGAGATACCCAGCCGTCCCACATCACCTGATGAGCGAAGAAGGCATCTTTCGGAATGCGCATCGCATCGGTTACACCGCTCGAACGGTAGTTCGCCTCACCACGATGATGGGTGTTGGTATCTGAGAAGATAATCTTGGTACCTCCATCGCTTACTCGTTTGCCGGAGCCCGGACGCTCCTGCCAGTATTCAAACCATCGCTCTACCATGCTTGCAGCAAAGGTATCCATGTTGTGGTTGTATTCGAAGGCTGGTTTGCCACGATACAGCGGTCCATCGCCTTCCTTGTGATAAGGATAACTCTGCTCATCCCAGTATTTGCGCAAGCCCTCGTCGCGATGATACTCCATCGACCACATCGGGTGCTTCTTGCTCTTATTGATGTAAAGCATCTCGCCGCCATACTCAGCCTCGTTGATGTTGAGCATCTCTCGGCTTCCGCTGGCTCTGCCACCGTGAGGGTCGAACTCGTCGCGGATGGCTTTCATCTGCAACATGTGCTCGCGGCTCACCCCCTTGTTGCCGCTCTCGTAGAAGATGATGCTAGGGTTGTTGCGGTTGTAGATGATGGCTTCTTTCATCAGTTCCAGACGCTGTTCCCATCTTCTACCTTCCACGTCTTTCTCGGCATCGCCTGCTGGCATCGCCTGAATCAAGCCCACACGGTCGCAGCTCTCGATGTCCTGTTTCCAAGGGCAGACGTGCATCCAGCGAACCAGGTTGCCGCCCGATTCCACCATCAGTTTGTTGCTGTAGTCGCTCAGCCAGGCAGGAACGCTCATGCCCACGCCCGGCCACTCGTTGGAGGTGCGCTGCGCATAGCCGTGCATCATGATGGCACGGTCATTGAGATAGAACTTGCCTTTGCCAAACTGGGTCTTGCGGAAACCGGTCTTGGTCACTACATCGTCTATCTTGCTGCCGTCGTCCGCCTTCAAGAGGGTCTTCACGGTGTAGAGATAACCATATCCCCAGCTCCAGAAGTGAGCGTTGTTCAGGAGTCCGCTCACCTTTACGGTCTTGGTTTCACCTGGCTTCAAGGTGTATCTCTCGCCATCAAAATGGCCCATTTCCTTGCCGTCAGCATCCAGAATCTTGGCGAAGAAACGGAAAGAGCGAGGTTTGGAATCCTCATTTCTTACCTGTGATTCTGCATTCACCGTTACCTTCTTACCTGCAATATCATAGTTGCTGCCATAGATGTAGGTACCTGTGGTCTTGAGATTATTGTAGAGTGGAAGGGTCTGATAGAGCTTGTCGGTGATGTGGAGGAATACGTTCTTCGGAATACCGCCATAGTTGGCATTGAAGTTCTTGTCGTTCCACTGGTAGCGCTGGCCGGTGGTGCGCTCACGATAGCTCCAGGAGTTATCCACACGTACGGCGATGACGTTCTCGCCCTTTATAATATAAGGTGTCAGGTCGAAACCGCTTGCCATCACACCATTCTCGGTATATCCCACTTTCTTGCCATTGAGCCAGATGTCGGCACCGAAGCGTACGCCCTCGAATTCGATGAAATACTTGCGGTCGCCCACTTCCTGGATATGGAAGTGCTTGCGATACCACATGATGGTGTCGCTGAGGTGTTCGATGGAAACCTTGAACGCTTCTTTCTCGTTGAAGGCACGAGGAAGCGTTACTTGTTTCCAGCTCTTGTCGTTGTAATCTGGTAACTCGGCGCTTTTCAAGTCACCTACCTTGAGCAACCAACCTCCATTGAAGTTGAGTTTGGTTCGCTCTACTGCGTTTGCATTCACGATTGCAATGAATGCGAGCAGCAAGAGTAATAGTCTTTTTCTCATTGTTTTGCTTGGATTGTTTTGTTGCGTTATTATTATTTCTTTTGCAAAGATAATGCAAACGAGCGCAATGTAAGCTTGCTTACAGATTGCCGAGTGCAGCTTATCTTATGCAAAGATAATGAAAACAATTGGTTTTTGATAAGTGATATTGTACCAACTTATGTGTTTTCGTACATTATTATATATAGTTCCCTTTTGTATGAAAACTACGACTATTTCGTAATTAACTGCGTTGTAGTATTACGAAAAGCTCGTAAAACGTTAAAATGTAGTTGTGTTTATGTTTTTTAACGCAGATTGTTTTGTGCTTATACGAAAAGTTCGTAGATTTGCAGCGTCATTTAGAAACAAGAATGTTGAATTTAAAAGAATCAAGATAGAAATATGGAAAAGCTGACGAATCAGGAAGAAGATATTATGCTTCGGATATGGCGATTGGGACGATGTGCCGTGAAGCAGATTATGGAACTGTTGCCGGAACCTCGTCCACCTTATACAACAGTGGCTTCTATTGTGAACAATCTGAAGCGTAAGGAATACGTCAAGGCGGAGCGGGATGGCAAGGGGTATGTCTATTCTCCACTCATTGCCGAGAGCGATTACAAGCGGAAGTTCCTGTCGGGTTTCGTGAACAATTACTTCAAGAATTCCTTCAAGGAGATGGTTTCCTTCTTTGCCAAAGACGAGAAAATCAGTCCCGAGGACCTCAAGGATATCATCCGTGAAATCGAGAGTTCGGAAGAATAAACAACTGTGCTTGAAAGCTTTTGCCCTTACAGGTAGGGTGTTCAAAATCCGTTTAAAATATGGCACGTTTTTAGTCGAATAATCGGTTCAACTAACTGATATTCAATAATTATTCTACACGAATATTGCGCAGAACTATAAAACGTCACATTTTTAAATTTATAACACGTTGATTTCGTGTGACTTGACTTGTATTTTAACACAAAAAACGTGTCGAAAAATTATATAGATTTTGAACACCCTACCTTACAGGGCGACAGGCTTGCGTCCATAAAAACCCAGGGCGTTGCCCTGGGCTAGGAGCTTCTGCCCTTTCAGGGCGTGTGGAGCTAACATGCGAAAGTTCAATCACTAATTTATATAAAAAACTGAAACTGTATGGCAATATATCTTATAAAAATCAATGTAGCCCTGATGCTGCTTTATGGCTTTTATCGCCTCACGGTGAGCCGCGATACTTTTTTCGGTCTTCGCCGTCTTACCCTCTGGCTCATTTATGCCGTTGCCCTGATGGCTCCGGCACTCAATCTGGAATATTGGGTGCGCGATACACCAACGATGGCGAGTATGGCGAATGTATATGCCGACACGTTTTATCCCGTGGTGGTTGTAAAGGCTCAGGCTCCCAGCCTAACCTGGATGGATATGCTGCTGGGCATCTATTGGGCAGGAGTAGCCGTTCTCTCATTGCGTTTGGTATGGCAGCTCTTCAGCATCATCCGCCTTGCGGTTATTTCCCGGAAGCAGGAGGTGGAAGGCATCATGGTGCATCTTCTCAGAGGCGAGGGGAGTCCGTTCTCCTTCTTCCGCTGGGTGTTTATGTATCCATCTAGCCTGGATGGCAAGCAGTTGCACGAAGTGATGGTTCACGAGTGCACCCATGTTTCGGGTCTCCATTCCCTGGATACCCTCTTCTCCGAGCTTTTCTCCATCGCCTGCTGGTTTAATCCGTTTGCCTGGCTGATGAAGCAGGAAGTAAGAATGAATTTGGAATATTTAGCCGATGAAAGTGTATTATCTGATGGCAACGCGCGCAAATCCTATCAGTATCACCTTCTAGGTTTGGCATATCGACAGCCGAGTGAATCGACCAAGATTGCTAATAATTTTAATTTATTACCTCTTAAAAAAAGAATTAAAATGATGAACAAACGTAGAACAAGTGAAATAGGCAAGGCGAAGTACCTCCTTTTCGCACCTTTAGCAGGAGCGTTGCTTATGGTAAGCAACATCGAGACTGTGGCTCGTGAAATTGGCGAGCAGATTCCGGAAGTAGCCGAGGTTCAGCAGAAGGCTGAGCAGGCTCTGAATGCTGATGTGGCTGTGGCGAATCCGATGGCAAAGGATGCTGTCGAGATGATGAACCCATCTGAGACGGCTGAAATGAAAGCTGCCGAGGCAGCAGAATTGGCAAAGGCTGAAGAAGCTAAGGCTGCTGAATTGGCAAAGGCGGAAGCAAAGGCTTCTGACGCAACTGCTCCAGCCGATACTACCAAGAATGTGGTTTATGATGTAACAGAGACGATGCCGCAATTTCCTGGTGGTCAGGGAGTGATGATGAAGTATCTGGCTGCAAACATCAAATATCCGGCTTCCGCTGTCAAGGCTAAAAAGCAGGGACGTGTGATCGTAGCCTTTGTCATTCAGAAGGATGGTAGCGTTACTAATGCCCGAATAGTAAGATCTGTAGATCCTGAACTGGATGCCGAGGCTTTGAGAATCGTGAAGGCGATGCCTAACTGGACTCCTGGTACACAGGATGGTAAACCGGTAAATGTAAATTATACCATCCCTGTTGTATTCTCTCTTTATAAAGAAGATGTAACCCCAGGAAAGAAGTAAAATAGAATCTCGATCTCGGGTTATAGTCACCTCAATAAAAAAAAGCATAAATCTCACCTCAATAAAAAAGAGCATAAATCTCATCAGTAGAGTATGAATTCTCTATTGTCATGTAGAATGAAAAGGCGGCTTTCTTGCGTGATGCAAGGAGCCGCCTTCTGCATTTTTTCACGATTTTGAGGGTTATGCCAAATGTCATAGCCCAAATATCAAAAGAATAGGTTGGATATGAGGGGAAATCACTACCTTTGCAGCAGAAATTTTAAACAAGCTAATAACAAGATTACAATGAATAGCGTATTAGAAGGTCGTCCTGCCTTGAAAAAGGAGGTCGAGAAGATAGCAGAAGTTGCCGGATACCTCTGGCAGAATGGTTGGGCTGAGCGTAATGGTGGTAACATCACCGTGAATATCACCGACTTAGTAGATGACGAGATCAAGGCTTTGCCTGCCATCAGCGAAGTAAAGCAGATCGGTACAGCATTGCCAGCCTTGAAGGGTTGCTACTTCTTCTGCAAGGGTACAGGCAAGCGTATGCGCGACTTGGCTCGCTGGCCTATGGAGAACGGTTCTATCATCCGAATCCTCGACGATTGCGCCAGCTATGTCATCATCGCTGATAACGCCGTGATGCCTACATCAGAGTTGCCAAGCCACCTGAGCGTTCATGCCCGTCTCATCGAAAAGGGTTCCAACTACAAGGCTACCGTTCATACTCATCCTATCGAGCTCATCGCCATGAGCCACAACAAGAAGTTCATGGGCAAGGATGTATTGAGCAACCTGCTCTGGAGTATGATTCCTGAGACCAAGGCATTCTGTCCACTCGGTCTGGGTATCGTTCCTTATCAGTTGCCAGGCAGCTTGAAGCTGGCTGAAGAAACCCTGAAGGAGCTGGAAGACTATGATGTAGTGATGTGGGAGAAGCACGGCGTCTTTGCCAAGGGCTTGGATGTAATGGATGCCTTCGACCAGATTGATGTGCTCTCTAAGAGTGCGAAGATCTACATAGATTCCAAGAGTATGGGATTCGAGCCTGATGGTATGAGCCAGGAAGAGATGGCTGAGATGACCAAGGCTTTCAATTTGCCAAGATAAGATATAGGTTAGTTCATCAGATACAAAAAGAATGTCAGATATTGAATCAATATCTGACATTCTATGAATAGTTGATATAGTGTTGTTAGTAATATTTTGATATAATAGGTTTACTGGATATACATTTTATAGGTAATAGGTTTAATTAGGTTTTAGTGTTATTAGGTAAAAGTTTTTGGGTTTAGTGAAACAAAGCCCCCGAACATCGTGAGATGCTCGGGGGCTTTTTCAGTTTCTAAGCTAACTAAATTCTTAATATCAATCCATGTGGAAAAGTTCTTCCAGCGGAATGCTGACAGGCGAATTGTCCGGATTCACCTCCATGATGTCTGCCATCATATCCCACCATTTCTGGGTGATAGGATCCACGTTGGTCGTGTCCTGACTGTTGGTATCGCTATCGCATTTCTGAACGGCAAAGAGCAGGTTGGTGTCCTTGTCCCAGAAGATGCTGTAGTCGCTCACTCCCTGATCCTTGATCATCTGTTTCAATTCTGGCCAGATTGCAGCATGGCGCTTGGCATATTCCTTTTCGCATCCCTTCTTGAGATACATCTTAAATGCAAATCTTTTCATCTCTTTTTACAATGTTAAATGTTAAGTATTGAATGTTCAATTATACATTTTAATTAAATCAACTGTGGCAGGAAGCTTGAGATAATCAAGACGATGATACCGACGATTAATACGGCGATGGTCTTTGATGAGCATCCCTTCCATTCCTTCAGGATGATGCCCCATACATTCGAGAACACCACGTTGAGTGCCATCAGGATGCAGAAAGACAGAGTCATGAGGGTAGGGGATTCGGTGAGGAAACCCTTTCCTAAGGACAAGCCGAAGAACTGACTGTACCACAAGGCACCAGCCAGGGCACAATACAGGATGTTGTTGCTCCAAACCTCCTCGTTCTTATAGTCGCTCCAGGTATGATTCTTGGTGTTCTGATAGAAACAGTAGATGGCGTTGGTGATGAAACCACCCACGGTAACGAGGAAGGTAGCAGGCAGGGTCTTGAACATATCCGGAGTGAAGGTGCCGAAGTGGATATCCTCTCCGAAGGCAAGACCTACATTGAAGCATCCGCTCATGAAACCAGCCAGTAGAGCTATGGCGAGACCTTTAGGGAAGTTGAAGTCCTTAACTGCCGCCTTCTTCTCTTCTTCTGAGAGTGAAGCCGCCTTCATACTGCCAGCTACACCGATGATGGCGATACCGAGCAGGGTGACTACCACACCGAGGATGACGCTGAAGGTGAGCGATGAGAGGGCATCCAGTTCTGGGAAGAAGATGTTGAGCAACACCGGCCCCATAATGGTTCCGAGACCTGCGCAGGTTCCCAGGGCGATGCTCTGACCCAATGCCACACCCAGGTAGCGCATGGAGAGACCGAAGGTCAGTCCGCCTACGCCCCAGAGTACACCGAAGAGCATGCTCATAGCTACATTGAAGCCGAATCCGTCGAATAATTCAAAGAAGGAATGTCCGCTAGGTACAGCGAGCATAGCGCCGAAAAAAGGCAAAATAAGCCATGCGAACACACCCTGAACTATCCAGTATGATTCCCAACTCCAATCTTTAATCTTGTTGATAGGAACATAACAGCTGGACTGGCAGAATGCGCCGATGGCTATGATGAAAAGTCCTATTAATATTTCCATTGTTATTGTTAATTGCTTGGATTTTAGGTAATAAAACCATTGCCGGTGGCTTAAGCGCCCTGAAAGGGCAAAAGCACCTAGCCCAGGGCCATCGCCCTGGGTATAGGTGTTTGTTAACTCATGCGCCCTGTAAGGTAGGGTGTTCAAAATCCGTTTAAAATATGGCACGTTTTTAGTCGAATAATCGGTTCAACTAACTGATATTCAATAATTATTCTACACGAATATTGCGCAGAACTATAAAACGTCACATTTTTAAATTTATAACACGTTGATTTCGTGTGACTTGACTTGTATTTTAACACAAAAAACGTGTCGAAAAATTATATAGATTTTGAACACCCTACCTGTAAGGGCAAAAGCTTTCTTAAACCATTTATGCTGTTCAGTATCTTAGTTTCTCTTAGCGAGAACTTCAGCCTCGTACTTCTCGATGTCAGCGATGTACTCCTCGCCAACAGGGATGTTGTTCTTCAGGTTGAAGTAATCATATACAGCACCGAATGGCAATGTCTTCTCTTCCTCGAGGAGAGCCAGACGCTGGAAGAGCTTGCCCTCGTTTTCGTACTTGCGGAGAGTATCCAGTGGCTCAAGGAAAGCCTGCAACAAT
This sequence comes from uncultured Prevotella sp., assembly GCA_900551985.1. Lineage (GTDB taxonomy): Bacteria > Bacteroidota > Bacteroidia > Bacteroidales > Bacteroidaceae > Prevotella. Next base: position 32,669 of record URYG01000008.1, read on the forward strand.
GACTTCTGAGCAGCACGAACACCAATGATGTAAGCACCGATGCGGTTGATGGAACCGTCGAAGTAGTCGAGACCGATGTGAGCACGGTCGAGTGCGTTGGCACGAACCAACTCAGAGAAGAGGTTGCGGGTATTGTCGTCGAAGAGGGTTACGTGGTCTGAATCCCAGTGCATTGGGCGAGATACGTGGAGCATCAGCTCAGGAACGAAGAGCAGGAGTGCTGAAACTGCATCTGATACGTTCTCTGTTGGCTCATAGTGACCAGTATCGAGGGTGTACATCACGTTGTTCTTAGCGCAGTAACCAGCGTAGAAGTCGTGAGAACCTACGGTGTAAGCCTCCAGTCCGATACCGAAGAGCTTAGCCTCGAGGCAAGATTTCATGCCTGGCAACTCCTCTGCCAGAATCTCATCAAGAGAGTTCTTCAGAATCTCGCGATAGCGGCCCTTCTCTACGGTGATATCCTTAGAACCATCGTGTACCCAGATGTTCATGATACAAGGGTCATTCTGGAACTTACCCATGGCATCTGCGATGCGGCGGCAACGCTTGGTGTGCTCAATCCAGAACTCGCGGATAGCTGGGTCAGGATTTGACAAAGAGAGACTGCCGCTCTTAGGGTGAGAGAAAGAAGTAGAGTTGAAGTCGAGCTTCATGTTCTGCTCCTTAGCCCACTGCATCCAACCTGTAAACTGATCTACGGTTACCTCGTTGCGGTCGATCTGCTTGCCGCCGAACTCACCGTAAATCTCGTGAAGGTTAAGACGGAAAGTACCAGCCAGGAGAGAGTTTACCTTCTCGATGTCCTGACGGAGCTCGTCGATGTTGCGAGCCTTGCCTGGGTAGTTACCTGTACTCTGGATACCGCCAGAAGCAGCTTCGCCACGCTCGAAGCCAACCACGTCGTCAGCCTGCCAGCAGTGCAGAGAGATAGGAGTCTTCTCCAGTGTCTCAATAGCCTTGTCTGTATCTACACCCAGAGCTGCATAGCGCTCTTTTGCAATCTCATAATTCTTTAAAATCAATTCTGCTTTCATTGTTTTTTATGTATTTTGTTTGTTTATTTTTTTATAAGCTCCGCACGCCCTGAAAGGGCAGAAGCTCCTAGCCCAGGGCAGCGCCCTGGGTAATCATGGACGCAAGCCTGTCGCCCTGTAAGGGCAAAAGCTTTAAAACACCGGGCAATTCACAAGGCTTTTGCCCTTACAGGGCGCATTGCTGATTGCTTTATACCCAGGGCGTTGCCCTGGGCTA